>JALLOF010000707.1 GCA_027717595.1 Nitrospinae bacterium AH_259_B05_G02_I21
GTCCTGATTTGAAACCCGTGCAAACAAAATCCCCCCCCTCATTCGCGAAGTTCGCGAAAAAAGAGAAGTACGTGACGAGAGGCCTCCCTCCCGTCCCCGCCGGAGGCCTTTGACACTTTCCGCTTTTTAGACACCTTTTTGAGACTCGAAATCGCCAGAAATATCTGCAAATCTAATAGGTTGTGGGGGATTAGACACATTAGACACAAGTGTCAAAAGTGTCTAAAAGTGTCTAACGTG
>JALLOF010000708.1 GCA_027717595.1 Nitrospinae bacterium AH_259_B05_G02_I21
AGGTAGTGATGGCGCTTCATCAGTTCTTCCCAGCGCTTCCGCTCCCTCCAATCAATCGGCCGCACCACCACCTCCCCAAGCCCAGGCCAGACCTCCATATCCTGCGCCATACCTCCTTTTTACCAGAGCACTCTGGGAAAGTCCAGTAGTTTCTGTTAAACCTGTACTCGTAGGAACTTACGGATTACTTTGATTTAGCCCTGCCCAGTCGCCCTCTTTCTCCAGCTCCTCTAACCGCT
>JALLOF010000709.1 GCA_027717595.1 Nitrospinae bacterium AH_259_B05_G02_I21
AGGTCCAGCACCGAGGCCTTGCTCCATAGCGCCTCTGCGGCCTCGCCGGCCTCAGGCCCCTCGGCAAGGGACGTCTCGTACTCGATGAGGGCCTGGTCGTAGTCGCGCGCGGTCTCGTAGCTTCGACCCGCGGCGCGCCTCGCGCGGCTCCGCTCGCCCGGAGAGGAGGCCACCTCGGCGACCTCCGTGTAGACGACCGCTGCGCGGCGGGGCTGATCGAAAGTCTTCTCGTATAGCTC
>JALLOF010000710.1 GCA_027717595.1 Nitrospinae bacterium AH_259_B05_G02_I21
CGAGGACACCGACACGAACCTGGACCGCATCCGCGCCAAGCTGAACGTCGGCCTGAACGCGGTGCTGGAAGCCGAGCGGGCGAACGGCGGGGTGCTGCCCGAAGGCTTCGGGCTGCCCGAGCCGGAGCCGGTCGCCGATGCCGGCAAGAGCGGCGCGGCGCCCCCGGCGACTGGGGCCGAGGCGCCCGCCCCAGACGTTCCGCCGAAACCCTGAGGCGGCCCTCGCGCCCCATGACCC
>JALLOF010000711.1 GCA_027717595.1 Nitrospinae bacterium AH_259_B05_G02_I21
TTCCGGAGCACAGTTTCTCGTCACATTCAGACTCTCGACCGAGCGGAACGTTAAGCGCCTAGTAGGAGCAGCAAGCAGCACAGCTACTCAAGACCATGGGTCTCGGTCGCCTTACGTCCTCCGCGCGAGGGCCACGGTGTGGCCGTGTGGAGCCGACCTCCCGCCGCCGTCAGTGGAAAGTGTAGTTCATTTGGCTTTGATGGAGTAGACCTGGGTTAGGGAGCGGGGAAACGATGC
>JALLOF010000712.1 GCA_027717595.1 Nitrospinae bacterium AH_259_B05_G02_I21
CGTAGATGAGGCCGACGATCAAGAAGAGCCCGCCCGGCGCCACGCCGTGGGCCAGCATCTGGAAGATCCCGCCCTGGAGGCCCACCGGGTTGAGCATGAAGATGCCGAGCGTAACGAAGCCCATGTGCGAGACCGACGAGTAAGCCACGAGGCTCTTCCAGTCCTTCTGCATCATCGCGACGAGCGCCCCGTAGATGATCGCAATGATCGACAGCACCACGATCATCGGCACGAACT
>JALLOF010000713.1 GCA_027717595.1 Nitrospinae bacterium AH_259_B05_G02_I21
GTTCATGCCTTCCTCCTCTAATTCCGCCGCAATCTCCTCGGCCTTCCCAGAAGTGTATTTATATGCAATAAAAGCCGGAATGGCAACCGATAGACCAAAGGCAGTAGTATAAAGAGCTTCTGATATCCCTCCTGCAAGACTAGGGGGACTAACTATTGGTTGTTCTGAAATGACTCCAAAAATCTTAATCATACCTGAAATAGTGCCGAGAAGTCCTAGCAGTGTACTGACATTGCT
>JALLOF010000714.1 GCA_027717595.1 Nitrospinae bacterium AH_259_B05_G02_I21
GCGTGGCAACAAACCTATTATATTATGGCATCTTTGATGCTCATAGGGGTTGTCACCACCCTTTTGATCAAGGAACCCACCGTCACCCGTGAGCAGCATGAACGCCCGATGTCGGATTATTTTCAACTGTTTTTACTATTTTTAATTTCAGTGATTGCGCTGATTGCCAGTTTTATTGTCATCGGTCACGTGCTTCCAGAGACTGAGTCAAAATTTTTGGGCTTTGTTTATGAGAG
>JALLOF010000715.1 GCA_027717595.1 Nitrospinae bacterium AH_259_B05_G02_I21
CTGTGTGACGCTCTATCTCGGCGGATGGATGCGACCGTTCCCGAACGTCGAGGCCCTGGCGTTTCTCGATATCTTTCCGCCCTTCATCTGGTTCTGTTTGAAGGTCGGCTTTTTCATCTACTTCTTCATCTGGATCCGCGGCACCTATCCGCGGTACCGCTACGACCAGCTCATGGCCCTCGGCTGGAAGGTCTTCATTCCCGTCTCGATCGCGAACTTGTTCGTGACGGCATTCG
>JALLOF010000716.1 GCA_027717595.1 Nitrospinae bacterium AH_259_B05_G02_I21
CGTTGGATCGGCTCCAGGTCCTTATCTTCATTGGCGTGGATCATCGCTTTCGCCAACGTGAGGGCCAGGTGGTCCTGGCCGAAGGCTTTCGGCGTGTCTCGGTAAATATTTCTCGAACATTGATCGAGAAGAACAATAACGGCCAGTTTTTCTTCCGCGCCAGCAAGGTTTCGGAGCGTCTCCTCCGTCACCGACTCCAAATCGCCTTTGAATCTTCCGCTCAACTCGTTGTCCAC
>JALLOF010000071.1 GCA_027717595.1 Nitrospinae bacterium AH_259_B05_G02_I21
AACCAGGACCGGCACCTGCAACCTATCGGCAACCAAGCAAAAGAATAAGCCCGAAGCCCCTTGGGCTCCGGGCTGATCTGTCATGGTGGGCGATGCAGGACTTGAACCTCTTGAGGGGGATGATAGTGACTGATATATCAATGTATCGCAGGGGCGCGTCGGCCACTTTTACGGTAGAATACCGGCCATCGGGACACGAAAGTTTTGTCCTGTTAGGTGGGTACGATAGATTTTACATATCTTTGACTGCAGTGGAGCTTATATGGAGTCGCAAGAGAAATCACTTCCGAAGGATATTCGCCACATAACGTACATAGCAAAGGATAAGTGGGTTTTACCAATTTGGGGAGCAATCAATAGGGCTCGTGAGGAACAGCGGATACCTTACCCATCGAAACCCCAAGAGCAAGAGGCAAGAAACTTAGGTTTGTCGGTAAGCCTCAAGATGGAGTTTGTATGGCATTTAATGAAATTGCTGGGTGTCGAGCTGGGTAATTTATCGGAGTTTTTAAATAGGACAGAGCTATTAAAACCACCTTATGGCAACGATGTCCCAACTGACATTCGGGATAATATCCTTGTTTTTATAGATGCACTCATATTTGAGCTTCGCACGGTCATTACGCTAACAGAACAAGTGGCCAAATATTGTCTGCGCTTGACTTCTCTCCCTAGCAAAGCAGGGACCGAATGGTTGAAAGGGAGGTTTGATGGGAAATGGCGAACCCTTATCACTGATGCTCGGAATCTATATACTCATGAATCTTCGCCATATATTGTTGTGGATTTCGACCGTGCTCCAAAATATTATGACCTTCTAATTCCAAAAAAACATCCCGATGAATTCAAAAATACTAGTGACTACTATCGTCTTACCTGCATTAGAAGTGCTGCAAATGAGATGTTTAGGGCGACGGATACACTTCGAGAAGAAATTTTACAAGTGATAAACAACTACAACATGTCAGACGTAAAGAACTAGGACTGGTAATGGGACAAGGACAGAACAAGCAATCCCTGGTTTCTCCTTTCGCACAAAGGATTAAAAAAATCGCTCTCACCGACTATATATTGGGGAATATGCCGCCGCTAGGGGAGGGACACAGGGGGGCGGAGATCGAGAAGGTCTCAGCGCCTTGGCGCGGGCTGAGGGCGTTCAAGGGCGTCGGTTCGGCAAATGGGGCAACGTTTCAGGTAGAACGGGATTGCAATCAGCCAAACGCCCAACGTCAAAAGAAATAGGATGAGGGTGCCGACGCCGATCTTCCGGCGAGGCTCGACGTTTCGTTTGCAAAGAGTGCAGTATTTGACGCGGGCCATGGTCTACGGTGCGCTCCGGATGACCTTGCCGTCCTTGTTAAATAAGACAAGAGAAGAAGCCGGTCGTTTTTCGACCACACCCGTGCGGGGAATTTCAATCTTGGTGCTTCCCAGGCTTAAGCGTTCTCACCTTGCCCTTTCGGTTCCAGGCTCCAACCTCCCCGTTTCCGTACTCGTCCACCTGTAGCGTGATAACACCTTCTCCAGTCTTGTTAGTCACGACAACGTATCCGCCGGTTTCACTCTTGTTTGTCCCAAGATAGATGCGCCCCTTGCCCTCCCTGGATTTGACCCTTATCAAGCCATCCCCTCCTTCATTTGACCCAATGAATATGAGATTCTTGCCTTCCTTGGAATAAACTTGAATAATGCCGGCTAAATTACCTGACCCTATTGTGATGAGGTCATTCTCCTCCTTTGAATAGATACCTATGGTGCCAATTCCATCGTCAGACTGGTTAATATTTGTAGTAATATTGCCTTCGTTATTACGAATATCCAACCAACCCCCAAGCTCCCATGACTTTAAAGTAGCCACAGTTACCCCTTCAGGATTCACCACCTCAAATTTTCTGGCTTTTATAACATCGGGGATGGTGGGTGTTGCAGAGATGGTAACAAGGGCAACAAGGACAACCCCAATGAGCATAGTGAACCTTTGGTAACGCCTGAAGCGGGTTTCGAGAAACTTGAGTCGTTCTTCAACGGTCTTCATGATGTAGCCCCTTCATATCTAATGGACGGACGAGCGAAAGAAGATTTACATGGTTGTTACATCAATCCTAAGGTGCCCACACGCCCCTCTTCGCCTTCCTCGCTATATCTTGGGCGGTCGCTAGCTCGTTTAAGTGACCCCCCGCATTGGCTCCGATGACGAAGAGTATGGCACAGCCCCGCCGTAGGAGTTCTGCATTGACGTACAAGCCGCCCTCAGTATAGACGTGAGCCAAAAGGCGTCCGTACCTATCTCTAGGCTCCACTCCCACCTCCAGGCGCACCATCTGGCCGCCCAGGATGTCCTTCAGGCATTAAGTGGCCTCGGGGCCAAAGGGTTCTTGTCCTCTTGTGGGGTGATGGGTTTCTGGTGCGTTGACACCAATGAGCCGAACCCGCTCCCCCGATGCCAGCCGTATAGTGTCACCGTCTATCACTTGAGCCACGTGTGGGCCAGCAAGAAGGCCAGCCTTGGGTAGTGAGGGCTTTGGTGAGGGGGGCGGGGTTATACGAGGCTTGGGAGCACGAGCCCTCCGGGGCCTTCCACCCTCGCAGTACTGATTGTCGGGACACTGAGAGCAATAGCCAAGGTCACCACATACGTAGGTGCCTCGGTCTGAAGGGCAGCTATGCCAGCGGTGGCAGCCGGAGCGGTGGGCGTAAAGGTCGGCAGCTAGAGCGGGGGCGGCCACAAGTAGGGCCAAAAGCAAAGCCAGAGAGACTCTTGGGATGAGAATGGCCTTGTTCAGCTTTTTAAAATGGCCAGAAGCTCCATCCTTTCTCAAGCTCACTTCTGCATCCCGATAACTGTTTACTGTAGCGATCTGCATTCGCTTCTACTTTGCGGGCAACTTTAATTAACCAAGGTTTCTTTAGATAGGTTTTTCTCTTAAAACCACCGTGACCCTCGTGGTAAGCCAGATACTGATTGTACGCATCCCATTTAGAAATTCCGAGCTTTTGGTAACTTATATCACCATACCATCCTATAAAATCGCTAACGTCGCCAAAATCATATCTGTCAGCACCCCAGTTTCCTGTTTTTTTGATGTACCATTCCCATGTCTCGTCCAATGCCTGTGCATATCCATAAGCAGAAGAGGGCCTAAACCAAGGGATAAACCATAACAACTTTTGGCGGGGAGGCTTGGCTTTGTACCTAAATTTTGACTCTTGATGGATTATTGCCAACTGAACGTGAATCGGGACTCCCCACCTTTTGAACGACCTCTTAGTGTTTTTATACCAGCCTTTCTTTTCATAGAATATCTCACAAGAATTATCAATTACTCGCGGTGGCTTTGTAGTACACCCTAAGAGGCTAATTCCCAATAGAACAGTAACGAATACCAAGGAGGGTTTGCCCATCTCTTCGCATCTCCGACTTATAGGACAGGGACTGAGGCTATTATACCCCACCCCAAGACGACCGTAGGGAACAAAAAATTCCCTGGACTGAACCGAGCTTGGATCATCTCAAAAAAATCGCTCTCGCCACTTGTATGGAGAACCTGCCGATGATCCATTTGTAATCTCAAAGTATTAGGCACATCAGAAATAAAAAGCCCGAAACCCAAGAGGTTCCGGGCTTATCTGTCATGGTGGGCGATGCAGGATTTGAAATCGACAGAGACGGAGGATTGTGGGGAAAACTAAGGAAATCAATGCCCCGAATAGGACAGGGAGGAATAATTGGGAAAAACTGGACCTGTGCCTGCAACCTATCTGCAACCAAACTCGATCCCTCTGAGGGGCTATACCCACCCCCCAACATGGGCAAGGCCCCCTGGGGCATCTATATACACCCCCATCCGAGCATTATTTAAAACAAAAAGGGCACAGGATGAGTCCTAAATGGCCCAAGTGTATATTTCACCGAAATATGATACTTGGCTGGGCGGGGCGATAGTTACGATTACATCGTGGAATATGCCGTTCCAATGAATGGTGGGACACAAAAACATGGGGTTGGCTCGTCCGACGTGCTGTGAGATGAATCGTTACAATCATAAACATCCTTCCTTCCTCGACATGAAACGCTAAGAGATGTATGATCATTACCTCTCTTTAGGTTTATGATCTGCCTTTAACGCTTCATTTAATTTCCGATTCCACTCTTGTTGTTTGATGCTGTTCTTGCTATAATCGGTTTCGATATCATAAATTTCTTGTCGTTTAGACTGTTCTTTAATAACATTCTGGGCGTGACGAGCAAATTGATGTTTTAAATCCGCTTCGGCTTCTTTGCGAGTATCACCTTCTCCCTTCAATTGGTCCATAATTTTTCTTTTGTTTGCGTTCAATTCTCTTGCGAGGATTTCCACAACATCGAAGTGTCCCTGCTCGTGTCTAAGAAGGTCACCATTTATTGTCTTGTCCTTCCACCACGATTCTCCTTCTGCAAAATAGGATTCGTATTTTATATCGATAAGTCTGGACTCATATTTTCCATCGCCACGCAAGGTGGTCCTGAACGACCAGCTTACCGTGATACCTGCACGCGTGGTAGCTAAGCGAGGGCTTGTAGGATCGGGGGGCCCTTTAAAGTTATCTTGAGTAAGCTGCTGATAGGGAATTTTATCATCACGGCTCATTATCTAAAATGGGTTCAGGAAAATGAACCAAACAACACTCACAACACAAAATAGGATCGTTCTTTTGTGAAGAACAACCTTTGTGGTTGATAGCTTGAACGAGAGCAGTATAGTGGATGAAACAGTACTTCATTCTATTGGACAGGACTAGCACTTTTTCCAAAGTGAGATAATCCCGGGAAGTCGGAACCACCTGAGGGCGTGGCGAGAGTGCTTGTTTCAAAAGAAATTGCCCCTAGGGCCTTAAGCTGTCAGGGGCAACAACATCGTGTAAGTGATACCGTCAGTTACGGTGAGATGGGACGATCTTAACCTTCGGGATTAGCTGTTCCTGATTTCTATGCACTCGACCTCGAAGGTGAGCGCCTTCCCGGCCAGGGGATGGTTGAGGTCAATTAGGACATCCTCTTCCCCCACCTGAATTACGGTGCCCACCATGGAGCGGTTTGGGGTCACGGCTATCTCATATTCCATGCCCACCTTGATGCCTTCGGGCCCGGCGAACCGCTCCTTCTTCACCCGGCGGCAGAGGTCCTCGTCGTACGCGCCGTAGGCGTCCTCCGGGCCGATGGTGAAGGTGCGGCTCTCTCCCACCCGCATGCCCATGAGGCCGGATTCGAAGCCGGAGGGAATCTGGCCGGCCCCTATTTGGACCTCCATGGGACGCCCCTCGCGAGAGGAATCGAAAACCGTGCCATCGGCCAATGTTCCGGTGTAGTGGAACACCATCGTGCGGCCTTCCTCAACGCTTGACATATAAGCTCCTCCCTGGCCAACCCCCAAC
>JALLOF010000717.1 GCA_027717595.1 Nitrospinae bacterium AH_259_B05_G02_I21
GGCCATGGGGGCGCAGGTCTCCATCTCATCACTGCGGCTCAATTCGCTCTCAGAGCGGCTCTTATTAGCGCTGAAGGCCAGCGGCCACCGGACCATCACCCTGGCCCCGGAGGCGGGCAGCGACCGCCTTAGGGACGTCATCTTCAAGCCCGCCGGCGAGGAGGAGATTCTGGAGAAGGTGGCGCTCGTGGCCCGGGCCGGCTTTCCCAACCTCAAGCTCTACATCATGATTGGGC
>JALLOF010000718.1 GCA_027717595.1 Nitrospinae bacterium AH_259_B05_G02_I21
CTGAAGCTGGAGGGGGACCAGTCCATCGGCGTCAAGATCGTCAGGCGGGCGCTGGAAGAGCCGATGCGCCAGATCGCCAACAACGCCGGCGCCGAGGGCTCCATCATCGTCGAGCACGTCAAGGCCTCCAAGGGCGCCAACGAGGGGTTCGACGCCAACACCATGGAGTACGTCGACATGATGAAAGCCGGCATCATCGACCCTACGAAGGTGACCCGCTCGGCCCTCCAGAACGC
>JALLOF010000719.1 GCA_027717595.1 Nitrospinae bacterium AH_259_B05_G02_I21
GAAGAAGGTATTGCGCTCGCTGCCGACCGGCAGGTAGTTGATCACCACGTCCACTTGTTTGTCGCGCAGGGAGCGCAATACCTTCTTCTATGCCGACTGCGCGATTGAAGCGGGCTGCGCGTTTGTCAACGCCGTGCCGGTCTTCGTCTCCCATCTCTACGGTGAGCGCTTCCGGGCGGCGGGCCTGCCGGTGCTCGGCGACGACATCAAGTCCCAGGTGGGCGCCACCATCGTCC
>JALLOF010000720.1 GCA_027717595.1 Nitrospinae bacterium AH_259_B05_G02_I21
GCCGCTATGCGGGCGCTGTCGACCCGCAACGACGAGCCCGAGCGGGCGAGCCGCCCCTGGGACGCCGAGCGCGACGGTTTCATTCTGGGCGAGGGCGCCGGCGTGCTCGTGCTCGAGACCGAGGAGTTGGCGCGCGCCCGGGGGGGCGCCGATCATTGCCGAGATCGTCGGCTACGGGATGTCGGCGGATGCGCACCATATCAGCCCGCCCCCCGCCGCCGGCCACGGGGCATAC
>JALLOF010000721.1 GCA_027717595.1 Nitrospinae bacterium AH_259_B05_G02_I21
CCTTATTATCCCCGTCTTCTCATCTACAACGTCGCGAGCGATGATTTGGCCGATGAGGCCATCTTCGCGCAGGGGGATCTCCTTTATGCGGGCGCTCTTGAGTTTCTTGACAGCCGTCCGCCCGATTCGGCGGTCCGCTTTCACAATGACCGTCCCATCTTTTTCAACCAAGTCCTGCCCCGCTTTGGCCCCTACCAGGAGATCGCTGACCTTGCAGGTGAATTCATCTTTGACG
>JALLOF010000722.1 GCA_027717595.1 Nitrospinae bacterium AH_259_B05_G02_I21
CCGAGCGCCACCCAGCGTAGGTCGCCCCCCAGTGCGGCCGTGGCGATGACGATGAAGTACGCGAGGTAAAAGTCGGTGTCCGCCATGCCGCTCGAGTACAGGCAATGCCGGGCTGGGTACTACCTGACCCCGGAGCGGGCTCCCTAAACGAGGAGGCAACTCCCGTTTGTGCCCTGGAAGCCCGGTCGGATGACCGCATTGCCACAGGGGCTCCTGCATCCCCCGCTCTGACAC
>JALLOF010000723.1 GCA_027717595.1 Nitrospinae bacterium AH_259_B05_G02_I21
GGATAATCATGACTTTTTGATTATCTTCTTATCACTTAGGCTTACCCTGTAGCAGAGTATTACTCAAGGATACTGATGGTCACGGTGACCGCTGGAGACGATGGGGTTCGGTGGCTAGAGGCAAGGAGGAAGGGTTAACTACTTACATCTCATACTTACCGAAGTCTTCAGGGCGGAGGTCTTCCAGCCACTCTTTCCACTTCTCGATGTCGTCCTCTAACTCCGGCTCAGAAA
>JALLOF010000724.1 GCA_027717595.1 Nitrospinae bacterium AH_259_B05_G02_I21
TTCCCCTGCGCCAACCTGATGGGGGTCCTCGCGTTGAGCATTGATTCCGTAGATCCCTGCAGGAGAGGCTTGCCTTCCAGCCGCAGTCGTCCGTCACGCGCGGCTCCCGCATTTGGTCCGCTTTCGAAGCTTCGACACGTGGCTCTCCAGATAGCCAGGAAAGGAGACACCATGCCCAAGAGGGTGTGCGGTTCCGTCGCCGCCTTGTTCTGCGTTCTTGCTCTCAGCACCCC
>JALLOF010000725.1 GCA_027717595.1 Nitrospinae bacterium AH_259_B05_G02_I21
CTCCTACGCCAGTGATTTGCGGCAGTTTATCGCCTTCTGCGTCTCCTCCCCCTTGGTGGAGGCTGACGAAGCCTCGGCGGTCGCCCCCGAAGCTATTGACGTCCGGGTGATCCGGGCGTATCTTGGGTGGCTCCACCGAGAGGGGCTTGCTGCCACCTCTCAGGGCCGCAAGCTTGCGGCTCTGAGGACTTTCTTCCGCTGGTGCCAGCGGGAGGGATTGGTGTCGGCCAACC
>JALLOF010000726.1 GCA_027717595.1 Nitrospinae bacterium AH_259_B05_G02_I21
ATCGGAGGGCGTCGCACGACCGCCGCGCTCTTATTTTGGTTCATGATGGTGCCACTTGAACTTCTTTATGCTTTTCTTGCCGGTTCCAAATGGTATTTTATCCCGCTTCTTGCGGCACCTATTATTTCTTATAATTACCTTCGCAAGCGGGTGAGGTTAGCGCATTTCTGTGTGCCCTGGCTCATTATGATCTTCGTTGTTTTCCCGGTGAACGATGTATATCGGGAGGTTGT
>JALLOF010000072.1 GCA_027717595.1 Nitrospinae bacterium AH_259_B05_G02_I21
GCGGGCGGTGAGCGATTTCGAGTACGAGTTCCAGATGGCGCTCATGAACCACACCATCGACCCCGAGGTGGAGACGCTGTTCATGGCCCCAAGCGAGTCTTACACCTTCCTGTCCTCCCGCATCGTCAAGGAGGTTTCCGCTTACGGGGGGAATATCGAAGGACTCGTGCCCCCGATCGTCCAGCAGGCCCTGGAGCAGAAGTTCCCTCGCCGCTAGACCCTACTATGAGCCTCCGACTGTCGAAGCGGGTGGGCCGCATCAGCCCATCGGTCACGCTTGAGATTACGGCCAAGGTCCGCGCCATGCAGGCCGCCGGCCACGACGTCATCGGGTTCGGCGCCGGCGAGCCCGACTTCAACACCCCCGAGCCTATAAAGGAGGCGGCGGTCCGGGCCCTCGCCGAGGGCTTCACGAAGTACACGCCCGTCGGGGGCATCCCCGAGCTCAAGGCCGCGATCGTCGAGAAGCTCGCCCGGCAGAACAATCTCACCTACTCGCCCGAGGAGATCCTCGTCTCGTGCGGGGCCAAGCACTGCCTCTACAATCTCTTCCAGGCATGTCTCGAGGCCGGTGACGAGGTGCTCATCCCGGCGCCCTACTGGGTGAGCTACCCCGAGATGGTCGCCCTGTCCGACGCCATCCCCATCGTCGTCCCGCCCGTCGACGACGGCCGCTTCAAAATTTCGCCCGAGGCCCTGAGGGAGCGGATCACCCCACGCTCGCGGGCGGTTATCATCAACAGCCCCTCGAACCCCACCGGGGCGGCCTACACCAAAGAGGAGCTTCGGGCTCTGGCAGAGGTGGCCGAGGAGGCCGATCTCCTGATCGTGAGCGATGAGATTTACGAGCGGATCGTCTACGACGGATTCCGGCCGGTGAGCCCGGCCGCCTTATCGGCTGAGATCAAGGCCCGCACCATGGTGGTGAACGGCCTATCCAAGACCTTCAGCATGACCGGCTGGCGTCTAGGCTACATCGCAGGAGATAAGAGCATCGTCACCGCCATGACCACCATCCAGAGCCAATCGACCTCCAACCCGACCTCCTTCGCCCAGCGGGGAGCCGTGGAGGCCCTGCGCGTCCCGCTCGAGGAGGTCGCCGCGATGGTGAGCGAGTTCGCCCGCCGCCGCGACGTCATAGTCAAGGGCCTGGACGCCATAGACGGCTTCAGGTGCTCCACGCCCCAGGGGGGCGTTCTACGTCTTTCCAGATGTCTCGGGCCTCTTCGGGCGGCGATACAAGGAGACCGAGCTCAAGGGCTCGGCAGATGTCGCGGCCTTCCTGCTTGATGAGGCCATGGTGGCGGTCATCCCGGGGCTCGACTTCGGCGACGACCGCTGCGTGCGGCTCTCCTACGCGACAAGCCTCGAGAACATCGAAGAAGGCCTCTCCCGCATCTCCAAGGCCGTCGCCACGCTCGCGTGAGGGCCAAGCGTCCGAAAATTCTCAACCACTATTATTAGTAATCAATGACGGAGAGGAAAACCAGAGGGTCTGGCCTGTGCGACCTACCGCTTCTTAGGGCGGGCCTTCTTGGAGGTGCTTCCCACCATCTCTTGGGCGTGGCGGCGGGCCGCTTCGGTGACCTCGGCCCCGGCCGTCATGCGGGCGAGCTCCTCGACCCGCTCGTCGCCGCCGAGCACCTCGATGCCCGTGCGGGCGCGGCCCCGCTCGATGACCTTCGTGACCCGGAGGTGGTTGTCGGCGAGCCGGGCGATCTGGGGCAGATGCGTGATGCAGAAAATCTGGCGCTCGACCGCCAGGGCCTTGAGCTTCTCGCCCACGGTCGCCGCCACCCGCCCGCCAATGCCTGAGTCCACCTCGTCGAAGATCAGCACGGGGATCCCGTCGGCGCGGGCCAGAATCTGCTTGACCGCGAGCATGAAGCGCGAGAGCTCGCCGCCCGAGGCGATTTTAGCAAGCGGCTTCAGAGCCTCGCCGGGGTTCGGGCTGAAGAGGAACTCGAGCCGGTCGAGCCCGGCCGGGCCCACCTCGACCGGCTCGCCGTCGATGCGGCAGAAGCCCTCCGGGTCGGGGGCGTGGCTGAAGGCGACCTCGAAGCGGACCGCCTCCATGTGGAGGGCCCGAAGCTGGGCCACCACGGCTTCCTCGAGCTTTCCGGCCGCCCGGCGGCGGCGGGCTGAGAGCTCCAGGGCCTGCTCGCCGAGGGCCGCTTCCAGGCGCTCGAGCTGCTCGGTGAGCTTCGGGATGCGCTCTTCGCTGCCTGCGAGCCCCTCGAGCTCGCCGGCGCATGAGTCCCGGTGGGCCAGAATCTCTTCCACGGTTGATCCGTACTTGCGCTTCAGGTCCCGGATGAGCTCGAGGCGGTCCCCGACCGCCTCGAGCCTCTGGGGGTCGAACTCCACCCGTGCGGCGTAGGCCTCAAGGCCCCGGGCCGTCTCCTGGAGCCCGTGGAGGGCTTCTCGAAGCTCGGAGGCGGCTCTCTCAAGCCGCGGGTCGATTCGGGCGGCCTCCTCCAGGCGGGCCAGGACGGCCTGCATCTGCTCGGTCACGGCCCCGTCGGCCGCGTACAGCCGCTCGGCCCCCTCGTGGGCGGCCGCCGCAAGCGTCTCGGCGTGGACGAGCCGCTCGCGCTCGCGGGCAAGCTCCTCATCCTCCCCCCCGGCGAGCCTCGCCGCCTCGATCTCCTTAAGCTGGTAGGCCAGGAGGTCTTGGCGCTGGGCCCGCTCGCGCTCGCCCAACGTCAGGCTTTCGAGCTCCGCCCGCAGCGCCTCGCGCTCCGCCACCCGCCCGGCCACCTGTGCCCTGAGAGCCGCCAGGCCTCCGTAGGTGTCGAGAAGCTCAAGGTGGGCCTCGGGCCGCAAGAGCAGCTGGTGCTCGTGCTGGCCGTGGATGTCCACGAGCCGCTCGCCTATCTGCTGCAAGGCGGTGACGGTCGCCATCGCGCCGTTGACGCTCACCCGGCTGCGCCCCCCGACCGCAATGGTGCGGCGAACGAGGAGCGTCTCTGGATCGACGGGGAGGTCGAGGCCATCGAGGGTCTCGCGCAAGGCGGGCGACGCCGAGGCGTCAAAGGCCGCCTCCACGACGGCCTGCCCCGCCCCGGTGCGGACCATCTCGGCCGAGGCACGCCCGCCGAGCACCACCGATAGGGCCTCGATGATGATGGACTTGCCCGCCCCCGTCTCGCCCGTAAGGACCGTCAGGCCCGGGCCGAACGAGGCCTCAAGCTCGTCGATAATTGCGAAGTCTTTGATACGAAGGGCCGTGAGCACGGGCAGGGAGTCCTCCGCCGGGAGGGCCAAACCGTAGACGAACGGTCGAGGGGTCTTCTTTCGTCCCTACCGCTCGCCCCAGCGAAGCTTGGTGCGCAGCACCTGGAAGTAGTTGCGCCTCGACGGCTCGATGAGCTTCACCGTCTCGGCGGCCTTGCGGACCTCAACCACGTCGTTGGCCTGCAGGGCGAACCCCACCTGGCCGTCGAGGGTCAGCAGCACGTCCTCCTTCTCGGTCTTGAGGACGACCTCGATCGTCACGCCGTCGGGCAGCACCACCGGCCGGTTGGTCAGGGTGTGGGGACAGATGGGGCTTATGACGAGGGCTCCCAGCGTCGGGAAGAGAATCGGGCCCCCGGCCGAGAGGTTGTAGGCGGTCGAGCCGGTCGGCGTCGAGATGATGAGCCCGTCGGCCGCGAAGGTGTTGACGTAGGTGCCGTCGACGAAGGTCTCGAGCGTGATTATCCGGGCCAGGGCGCTCTTGTTGATGACCACGTCGTTGAGGGCCCGGTACTCGGCGATGCGCTCGCCCTGGCGATGGACGCGCGTTTGCAGCAACAGCCGCTCGGCCACGCCGTATTGGCCATCGAAAATCTCCGCGAGGGTATCGAAGACCTGCTCCTGGGTCACCTCGGTCAAGAAGCCCAACCCACCCAGGTTGACCCCAAGCAGCGGGACGCCGCGGCCCTCGACGAGGCGGGCCACGCTCAGGAACGTCCCGTCGCCGCCGAGCACGATAATCATGTCGGAGCGCTCGGGGACCTGTTCCTTGACGACCTCCGACTCCCCGCCCACGAGCGCTGCGGTCTCGCCGTCCATGACCACCGCCTTGCCGCGCTCGGCCAGCCAGGGCACGAGCCCCTCGAGGACGCGCTTGGCCTCCGCGTGGTGGGGTTTGGCGATGATGCCGATGGACTTCATGAGGTCGCGGAAGGCTTCAGCCAATAAGGGGTAAAGGGCCGGAAAGACAACACCAAGGGCTCTTACGCCCGGCCCTCCAAGAATACCACACGCCGGCGAAGGCGGGCAAGAGCTAGGAGCAAGGGCTACGAGGTGGCGGTGGCCCACAGCCCCTGGAAACCCGGGACCTGTCCGACGAGCTTCTGCCGTGAAGCACGAGAGTCCGTTTACGCTTAAGGGTTTTTACGTCTTTTGGGGGTTGATCGTCAGACCGCTTGGTACAAAGTGCACCGGGTCGATCTTATCCAGGCCGATTTTTTCTTCATATTTCTTGACGCGATCAAAGAGCTTCATGACAGCCGTCTCTACGGCGTGGTAGTCAAGCGCGTCGACGATCACCGTGTCGCGCATATTGCCATCAGGATCAGGCACTTGGCGGGACTTCTTAATACCCTCATCAAGTGCTTTTCGGTTTGCGATACCGAGGTTCTTGAGCGTCATTTGGAGGACATCACGCGTATATTGGCGGGGACCGTAAATTGCGCCTTGGTAAAGTGCCTCGGCAAAGCGTGACTCCTCGGGAAGGAGGTCCATAGCAGGCATCCCAAAGTGCTTGATCACGTCAACCAACGCCTCAAGCGTCTGGGCGGGATAGTAGTACAGAAACAGACGAGCAACTTCGAGAAAGAAATTGAAGTGGGCAGCTTCGTCTATGGCAATCGTTTGTGCGGCCTCGGCCAGCACCGGGTCAGCAGCGTTTGTAAATCCAGGTTTGTCGCTCTGGCCCATCGCAATTAGTTCGAGATTCAGGTAATTCAGTTGCGTAGCTCGCTCTTGGATGAGGCTATAGAACGCCAAGTGGAGAGGATCATCCCATGGCAGCTGCCACTCTCCTTCGCGCAAGAAGTGCATGTAATCATCAATCCACTCAGGCGTTCGGAACCGCAAGAATAGCAGGGTGTTCAGCCACATGTCGGCGTGCTTTTCTTCTTCTGAACCCCAACGCAGCTGGAAGTGCGAACGACCGTAGCTTTTGCGCATAATGTGGGTTCCCTTGACGGTGTAGTCCGGCACATACTGTTCGATTGCAAAAAACCCCTCGATAACGGTATTCAGTTCAGGCGAGTGATCGGTGCGTAGAGCGCGCCAGTTGAATGAGTCCGGGTGCCAGTTGCGGGACTCTTGTGAGCGTGTCGTATACCAACGATATA
>JALLOF010000727.1 GCA_027717595.1 Nitrospinae bacterium AH_259_B05_G02_I21
ACACTTGCCTAATGTTCCAATTTTCCGAGCGACTCAGCCATACGCTCGCCCTGGCTGTCTTGCTGCACGACGTCGGCAAACCCCCGACCTTCACTGTTCAAGAACGGATTCGCTTCGACGGGCACGCCGAGTTGGGTGCGAGAATGGCTCAAGAGATCTGTCGAAGGCTGCGCCTTTCCAATGAGCAGATCGAAGAGATAGTCGACCTGGTTAAAAATCACCTGCGTTTCATC
>JALLOF010000728.1 GCA_027717595.1 Nitrospinae bacterium AH_259_B05_G02_I21
GCCCTGGAGCTCGCCTACGTGTCGAGCTTGGACGACGTCGACGAGGGTGACCTGGTCGTAACCGCCGGCGACGACTCGATCTACCCGGCCGGAATCGAGATCGGACGCGTCGTCAAGGTCGAACAAGGTGCGCCGGTGCCGGACTCGCCGCGCATGCGGCTGGCGCGCAACGAAACCGCGCTGTTTCACGATGTCCAACTCGAGTCCCTGGTGGAGATCCGAAGGGTCGACC
>JALLOF010000729.1 GCA_027717595.1 Nitrospinae bacterium AH_259_B05_G02_I21
CCCTCCTCCTTCGCGGCCCGACGGGAAGAGGCTGGTTTTCCTCGAAGATAATCCTGAAACGGGGTTTGACTTGCACGTGCTGTCGATGGAGGGTGAACCCAGCGCGCAGCCGCTTCTGCAGACGCAGTTTAGTGAGGGCCGTAGCGCGATCTCACCCGATGGCCGCTGGATGGCCTATCGCTCCAATGAGTCGGGGCAGGACGAAGTCTACGTTCGGCCTTTTCCCAAGGTG
>JALLOF010000730.1 GCA_027717595.1 Nitrospinae bacterium AH_259_B05_G02_I21
GTCAAAGATTCCGTCCTTGTCCTTTTGGAAGGCACACCGGCGCATGTCAATTTGGCAGCCATGAAGAGTGAACTTCGTAAAGTTCCTGGCGTGGAGTCAGTGCATGATCTTCACGTGTGGACGTTAACCTCAGGGGTTCATGCCATGACCTGTCATGCGGTGGTGGACGGAGAAGACAAACGGTACAGAATCTTGGAACAACTCATAGCTGTCTGCCGAGAACAGTTTAAC
>JALLOF010000731.1 GCA_027717595.1 Nitrospinae bacterium AH_259_B05_G02_I21
CTCCAAGGTCTGGTCGATCTCGATCTCGTCACTGGCCAGGTGGTCGGCCACCGGATGGAGCTCGCCGCTCTTCACGCCCAGGTTTGCAATCTTCGTGGCGATCTTGATGATGAGACGACTGGCGTACCGCTTCGCCGCCTCCTTGAGGTCCTCGTCCACCTTGTCCTTGATGTAGCTGTACATCTCCAGCACATCGGGGCTCGTCAGGATACGGCCTGCGATTTCGGGATG
>JALLOF010000732.1 GCA_027717595.1 Nitrospinae bacterium AH_259_B05_G02_I21
ATGTTTTCGTGAACGTCAAAGACCCGATCAATCAAGGCCACCTCCAATTGCTTGCGCACGCCAGGCCCGGGCACCAGTTGCATCGTTTTCTCTAGATGCACGATCGTATTCCTAAAGCGGATCAGCGTATTGATGGCCGCCGTGGAGATCTCCTCAACAAGTGAAAAATCAAAGATGACCTGCTTCGGCTCCCTGTGGGTCAAGAGCTCTTTACACACCGTCCCCAAAAC
>JALLOF010000733.1 GCA_027717595.1 Nitrospinae bacterium AH_259_B05_G02_I21
CGGTCCCCAAGGAAATGTCAAACCCGCGCCGATTATGCGCGATGCGAAGAAACCCCGTCCAGGGACGCCCTCCGCCTGTGCTTGCTTTCGGGTCTCGGCTGATTACTTCTTCTTCGGGCGCCTGATGTCACGTCTTGAAGGTTCCGAAACGGATGTCGAGTATCTATCGAAGCAAGGTTGACCAGGTCATTCCGGAGGCAGTTGACGCGCTCATTTTCACAATCCTAAGT
>JALLOF010000734.1 GCA_027717595.1 Nitrospinae bacterium AH_259_B05_G02_I21
ACCCTGGGCGGACCGCGTACCCGGCCTCTTCCATCTCCTCAACGAGGACCGTCGGTACGTGTTCGTGGTCGAAGGTGACGACATCGCACCCGGCGGCGAAATTCATAACAGCGTCGTGGTCGAGGTGGGAGCCAACGACGACGTCAGACATCACCTGGGCCGCAGACTCGTCAGGATCAGAGGCCAGCAGGCGGGTGCGCACCCCCAATCCGATCGCAGCCTGATGCAT
>JALLOF010000735.1 GCA_027717595.1 Nitrospinae bacterium AH_259_B05_G02_I21
TGCCTATGCTGATCCAGTTTCCCGTCATTATCGCCCTCTACCGGGTCTTGGGCGATGCCCTGGAGCTTCGAGGCGCACCTTTCGTGCTCTGGATTACCGACCTCTCGGTCCCAGACAGCCTCTTCGCCCCCTGGTTTCACGTGCTGCCGATCATGATGGGCGTCACCATGCTCCTCCAGAACCACATCTCGCCCGCTTCCGCGATGGGCGGGGCCTCGGCCGACCCGC
>JALLOF010000736.1 GCA_027717595.1 Nitrospinae bacterium AH_259_B05_G02_I21
GGAAGTAGCGCCCATTGGTGGCGAGGTAGGCCGCCTGGCGGTCCGCGACGTGCCCCGCCAGGTTCGCCCACATCGCATCGGCCTTGTCCCTGGGCGTGGTCTGGGAAAGTGCGGGGGTAGCTAGCGCCAGCAGGATGAGCCCCACCGCAAAGGGCACCCAGAGATGTTTCGTCAGCAGATAACGCATCTAAGCCTCCCTCGGGCGGCCTTGGCCGCTAGCTCTTGGTG
>JALLOF010000073.1 GCA_027717595.1 Nitrospinae bacterium AH_259_B05_G02_I21
CGATAGACGTTGAACCAGTCCGGGGCATTTGGCAAAGATTCTAAAGGAGGCCTAACAAAACGCCTGCGGATATACCGAAGGGGTTTAAGCAGGGTTTTTTCCATCCACTTCCCTACTTTCAGGGACCGATATGAGAGGTTGAGTGCAGTAGAATGTGATCCAGAGTCACTCGTCATACGGACTATCCGCCAAGAGTTAGGTTTTCACCATTATTATGCATTCGTCAGCCCCCATTACGCAAGGAACATATGAAGTTAATATTATCCCAGGAAATATTAACTCGGGCCAACCCACAACTAAGTTCATATTTCAACAGAAATTGACCCTCAGTCATTATCTTCCATTACCCCAACGCAGGTCGTCACCGGGAAGTGGTCGCTAAAGGTCCTGCGGAAAGAATCCCACTGAGCAGCTCACTGTAATGACCTGCCCGGGCTACTAAGCAAGTTCCTCCTTACCTCCTTAACGATATTTCAGATTTCCTTGCAGGAAGTCGGCTAGCCATGTGCCTAACCTCGGCTGTACCAGATAACCATACGATTTGTGGGGATTCCGTTTCTCGCGACCTACGTTTCCAGGATGCTCCACTACTCTGAATGGATTGTGAAGATTAACGTAGTCGATCGCCCGATATTCTGGTGTCCTGGGGATGATCCTGAGCTTCCGCATAGGCTCGAAGAAAACATCCTCAAAGTTGTGCTGATGTGAAACCACATCACCGAGGCACGCATAGTTATGCCAGAAGTCGATATTGGTCGGGAATCGACGCTTCCCGTGGCTTCTGTGGTGACGCGCAAATAGCAATCCGCGGACAGTTGCGTCGCCTAGAGGCGATCCCATAGTGGCGAAGAGCCGTACCTTTTTCTTCTTGAATTTCTTAAACCCGGACACATTCCGATGTGAAAAGCGCCAAAGCACATCATAGGAAATAAATGTACCCATGCTATGCGATAACAAAGCCACGTCGCATTTCTTGCTCCAAGCATCCCTGAGAGCCTCTTCTAGTGGGCGCCGCATGCGGTCGGCGATATACTGGTCCTCATCGTAGAGCTCTGTCTCTCGAAGGAACCCTTTCATCACGTCGTCTTTGATGGTGAGTGCCCCTGCGAGCAGCTTGACGACATCCGTCCCCCGATCTTTGAAGAAGGCACCAATCCTCTCCGGAGCCCTCACATGGAACCTATTCTTTATCCTCCTCCTCTCCCTAATCACTTTGTTAACCTGTTTGCGAAGATCCCTCACGTAGTCCGCGTCATCCTCGATGTGGTGCGGTGTTGCATTAGCCCAGTAGGCGTTCACAAAGACGTCTGACCCGACGCGGCTAAGTTGTTTTCCAAGTCGATTATTATTCACGCGTATGTTTTCGATAATGCATCTCTTCCAAAGATCATTGAGGTCCTCTTTGGGTGGTTTTGAAGCAAGCCCGTGTATCATTATTATCCTTTTTTTCGAAAGATCGGTACTCATTGCTTTCCCTCCTTTTTTGATGAGCTCATAATTGGAAGATTGAGCACCCTATATGAAAAAAGCCGAGCTACCCCCCCCACAGGGTCACTCGGCCAAATATCCGCATTCACTGACTTCCCCCTCCCTGTCAGCTTCGCGGCTTTGTAAATTTACTGATAGCAATAAGAGGCATGAATTGTTTGAATATACCACCAGACACGTGATGTGGCAACAATCCTTCAGTAGTTACGATTATCCCAGGAAATAAACACTTTTACTTCTACATGTTAGGGACAATTTCATTCGAAATATAATACTTGTTATAATCCCTTATAGGGACCTTCCTGTTTAAACCCTTACTGAGAGGAGGATCTTACCATGACTGTCACTGAAGCCGTTCATCTGTTCCAGGCTCACCAGCGGAGGACTTGTAAACCCCGAACCGTCCTCTGCTACCGTTACCCACTCTCCCTTTTTTGCGGGATTTCGGAAAACGTCCACTCTCCTCGCTGACCACCGACGAACTCTTCCTTTTCCTCGACCGCCTGACCGAAGGCACCGTCCCTAGCACTCGCCGCCTCCGATACGGTCAACTTAAGGCCCTTTTCAACTTTTGGCGCACTCAAAGCTTATTGACAGGGGAAAACCCATTGAACCATCCCCTACACTCTAAAGCCTTCAAGGCACATCGTCCTGGACCACCACGTATTCTGAAAAAAGAAACCGTTGATGAACTTATCTACCGTGCCCCGTCCCTTCGGGACAGATTGATCATCGAGCTGCAAGCCATCGTCGGAATGAGGATTGGGGAAGTCTTGGGCCTGCGGTCTCAAGATGTTGAGGGGAGAAAGGTGCTCATCCATGAACCAAAAGGTGGACGCGAGGCAGAGTACGTATATCTGCCTAACCAAATTGCTGAGCGACTGAGAGACTACATTGCCCAGCGACAGATAGCTCCACACCAGCGAATCTTTACCATTTCCTATGGGGGTGCTCGCAAGCTTATCCAGCGTATCGCGGCTCAAGGCCGTGTCCTCATGACACCGCATGACCTTCGCCGCTTTGCGGCAACCTACGCCAGCCGCAATGGAGTTCCTTTGGAGATCGTCTCTAAGGTGATCCTACGCCATCAGGATCTTCGTACCACCCAGGTTTACCTGGGCAAGGTGAGTGATGCAGAGGCCTGCCGCTGGATGGATTTCCTCCACGGCGATTGATTCAGAGAGGGTGGCTCTCAGGAACCTGTTATTTACGTTTACGAGGCTTAGCAACTAGTTTGCGACGTTTCCTGGATGCCCTGGTTTTTCGTAATCTCTTGGATGGTTGCAGGTCCTTGAAGGCGGCCTTCAGCTCTGCCAATGCAACCTCCATTTGCCTGAGAGCGGCTTCGGTAGACGCCGAAGAGTCCATCTCAGGTTGAACATCAAGGTCCTTTAAGGTTTCAATGACTGAGACATCCAACGCCTGACAGAGGAGATACAACGTCTTAAGGGGAGGCGTAACCAGGTTATTCTCAACCTGGGAGAGCAAAGGCTTTGACAATCCTGTCTTCTTGGATAACTCATCGAGGGTCCAATGGCGAACCTTTGTGCGGTAGTGCTTCAGTTTCGTCCCGATCTGAAGCTCCTCAATCGCACGTTGCGCTTTCTTACGCATTGCGTCCTCCTTCGTTTAAAAACGCATTTCGTAGCACAAAACAAAATAATATACCCTTGAACAAGGCTTGGTCAATAATAAATTTGCATCTAGGGTCATATTTCGGTGTTATTTGCCCCTGGAGGTTCAGGGCTATGAGGGGCGATTACATCGTGTTAGCTAAACTATAGCTCTCATAACTAGGTAGCCTCACTGTGACGACTAGGAGACAACAAGGCGGCGTCTTCCCTCCTTTTGTCCTTCGAACTTTAAGCCTTCCTCTGATTACCAATTGAACCCATTTATTGCGACTACGCCTGAAAGACCGTTCTCTACTTCACTGGACCACGCGTGATCGCTGTAAGCGCCTCGTTGATTTCGAACTCCTTTGCCCGAATCTCGCTGATGCCAGGAAAATTGCTGAGGCGCTCCATATGCATCTCCTTGAACCTTCGCAACGAGTCGACATCCTCAAAAAGATAGATTCCTCCCGCCTCTCCCGTTTCTCTGTTTTCATTCCATATCTTCCATAGGAGACCAGGTACCGCCGCAATTCCTTCTGCCATTCCCTTGCCGGTTGAAGCTAGCTCATTTCCCCAGGGACCACTGTACTTGAAGTCGATCTGTAGAATCCTCATATTAGGTCCTCCTATGATTCCGTTGTGGTGGTTCTACGTTTGGCCCTCTAATCTGCGGCACACTGCAAGTGCAGGCAAGTGAATCATATAACCATCTGTTGTGCGGCGTTACTGCATTATGCAAAATTGTATCAGATTATTGTTTGAAGTATGGCAGGTTCTTGCGCACCCTTCCTAAAGGGAAGGTCAATATTTCACCAGTTATTGCCCCGAGGGGTTCATTCCTCAATATACTCAACAAGCTGTTCTTGTAGGTGTTTCAACTTCAGTTTTGCCTGGATAGTTTCGTGAATCCGGAGTAAGGTGGCCCGATCCCCAACGAGATTAGTTTGGAGGAGTCCAGCTCGCACCCCAACCTGGGTGGTTTTGTCTGTCAGATACTTAATCTCTACCCGGAAGTCAACACCGTCCGCCCTTTTCGCCATGATGATCGCCCTCCTGGCGTCACTCTTCTGGCTTGACACGGATTGGATGGCGTCGTAGGGCATCTCCATCAAGGCATTCTTCTTCTGGTCCTCCACGGACATCTCCAGGGATTGCACGGCGTCATCGGCGGCGTTCCGAACATTCTCGTAGGTGGCACGATACGTGCGCGTAAGTTCTCCCGCTTTCCATCGATAGGCACCCAAACTCAAGAGGCCACTTGCGCCAATAAGCCACCCCACAACGACCGCCACTGTAGCGACGTCAACCACCCTTAACATAGTGGGGTCTCCATCAAGAAGGCTCCGCATCGCTGGCTCCCCTCGCTCCCTCAATGAGCTCATTAGCTTCTACTGGACTGATCGCTTGGAGTGGAGAGTGGCGCTTTTCATCAATATACGTTCTCAAAGGATGGTACCGCAACCACAAAGGGGAATGGGAGATTATCCCAGGAAATCGTTACTTTCGCTTAGAGAGGAAAAGGGGCGTATTTCACCAGTTATTGCCCCTGGAGGCAGAGGAGCGTGAGGGGCGATTACATCGTGAAGTACAACCTTTCGATGAGTGGTGGGTCACCGAAACGGGGGACTTGATGTGTCCAACATGCCTAGAGATGTTATGCGCCATCTTGAGGAGTGGTGGGTTCCGTGAGGGCAGAAGAAGCAGTCTAAGAGACAGAGTAAGTGGATTCAAGTCAACTTGACATCTGACTCGTTGTCGGGATTGTCTGAACGACGTAGCTCAATGAGCCCGATTTCCGATGGACAGAAAAACCGTACAGGCACTACTGCAGAGCCGACCCCGGCGCTCGTGTATCCTTTGACGTTCCTGTATCGCCAAACCCCCTGCACATATCGTCTGGGGCAGTTGGCATTGACGACTAAGGGGCCTATGATGGGCAAACGAATCTGGCCACCATGAGTGTGGCCGCACAGATAGAGGTTCACTCCATTTTCCTCGGCCTCCTCGATCAGCTCGGGTGAATGTACCAGCAGGATTTTGAAGGCGTCATGGGGGAGTCCATTGAGCGCACTAGGAAGGTCATCGCAACCGTAGTAGTGTGGGTCGTCAACGCCGACAAACCACACACTCTCCGGACCATTCCGCAACTCCCAGGCTTCATTGACAAGCATCTTGACACCCATCCGCTCTAGCTCTGGAATC
>JALLOF010000737.1 GCA_027717595.1 Nitrospinae bacterium AH_259_B05_G02_I21
CCAAAGCACTGCACGAAGCCAAGGCCTGATAGAGCCTGACGACCCGTTTTGGGACTCAAATACGTAATCAGATTTCTTTGTTTACAGACATGACCTTCCAGTCACATAATCAACCCGAGGCAAAAGATGAGTAAAGTGAGCTTAATTCGCGCTGCCTTTATACTAGCCACACTTGCTGGGTGCATCTTGCTTCAAGCTCAACACCCTTCGGAGCGCCCGTTCTGGCGT
>JALLOF010000738.1 GCA_027717595.1 Nitrospinae bacterium AH_259_B05_G02_I21
TAATTAATGTTTCACCAAATATCGCTGCTCAGGAGGCCGCCTGCTGGGCCTCTTCCAGCATGCAGTCGCGGATGGTGGGAAGCGGCAGGTTGCCGAAATCGAGAAACCGGTCGTGGAAGGCCTTGAGGTCGAACCTGTCTTTGAGCATCTGCTGGTAGGCCGTGCGAAGGAAGAGCAGCTCGCGCTTGCCCATGTAGTAGCTCATCGGCTGGGTGGGGCTCATTGTGT
>JALLOF010000739.1 GCA_027717595.1 Nitrospinae bacterium AH_259_B05_G02_I21
GTCGTGAGTTTTGAGTTCTGGGATCACGGATCACACGGATCTGAGCGGATTTTCACTGATAATTAAACTCCTGACTCTTGGCTCCCGGCTCCTGACTCCTGGCTCCTGGCCCCTGGCCCCTGGCTATGGTCTGTGGTCTGGGGGCTGCGTGGGGATGTAGTCTCTGCTCACGACATCCCAATAATCTTCATAGGGCCTCGCTTGGTGAAGCTTTAGGAAGCTTTGGAT
>JALLOF010000740.1 GCA_027717595.1 Nitrospinae bacterium AH_259_B05_G02_I21
GTTCGACACCCTCTGCCAGGACTTCCACGGCCTCGGCCACCGCTCGAACGATCTGTTGGCCATCGGCCACGACGCCATCGGACAGACCCAGGCGGCGCTCGCCGAAGAAGCCCGCCGCATCGAGCCCGACGAGGAGTGGGAGGCGGTCGCCGAGGGGCTTCAGGTTGAGGTGGTCGAGCCCGCCGACGTCCTTCCCCTATACCGCGACCAGATGGCCAGGGCCCGCC
>JALLOF010000741.1 GCA_027717595.1 Nitrospinae bacterium AH_259_B05_G02_I21
CCGCTGGCGGTGCAGTGGTGGAGTACCTGGTACCCGGGGGCCGAGCCGGGCGGCGGCGGCTACGTTGCCCAGCGGATGCTCGCCGCCCGCAACGAGAGGGACTCCGCCTTCGCCACGCTCTGGTTCAACGTCGCCCACTACGCCCTGCGCCCGTGGCCTTGGATCATCGTGGCGCTCAGCTCAATCCTGGTCTACCCGACGCTCGAATCGATCCAGCAGCGCTTTCC
>JALLOF010000742.1 GCA_027717595.1 Nitrospinae bacterium AH_259_B05_G02_I21
TTCAGCCACGGCATTTATCCCAACTCGCCGGAGATGTTGCTCCACCCAAAAGGCGAGATTCTGTTCTACAGCCTCTACTACGTCATGACGGGCCTGCACGGGCTCCACGTGCTCGTGGGCGTGGCGGTGCTCTCGTGGATGTTGTATTACGTCGCCAATGAGGCGATCCACAAGACCGCAGGATGAGAGTATATCCAGAAGAGATGCTGAAAGAGTACGGGATCACC
>JALLOF010000743.1 GCA_027717595.1 Nitrospinae bacterium AH_259_B05_G02_I21
CTAAGGCATTACCCTGGCCTTGATTCAATAAGTCCGAATTGACAAGAGTCTCCACCTCATCAATGGTGAGTCCGATAGCGGTAACTACCGGCGTGAAGATCTCTAGCGTATCCAGAGTACCGCCTGCGTCGTCGCCGCCCACGGCATAGAGCTTGCCAGCGATAACTGCGGCGGCTAATCTTTGGCGAGGCGTCGGCATCGAAGTCTCGGTGGACCAAGTGTCGGT
>JALLOF010000744.1 GCA_027717595.1 Nitrospinae bacterium AH_259_B05_G02_I21
CCAGGCTTCCGCCGATGAAGACCAGGGTCGCAAGAGGGAAAGCGGCCGCGAGCTCGCCCATAGTATCGAGCAGCAGCACCGGAGGGGCCGGCTCGTCGCCCGAAGTCGGGGCGCTTCGCTTGCGATACTCCATCCCCCATCGGGCGATGATGGCCTCCGCCTCGCCGAACCGCTCCGGGTGGCAGATGGCCCGCGTAGCCGAGGGCGAGCGACACGCTGTTTAGG
>JALLOF010000745.1 GCA_027717595.1 Nitrospinae bacterium AH_259_B05_G02_I21
TCTACATGCGGATTCCCGGTGAGTGCCGGAAGGTGCGCACGCCGAGCGATCGCGCCACACCCGACAACAGCGACCCTCACGCGACTCATACTCCAACTCCTACTCTCCCACGAAGTAGAGTGCGCAATAGGTACTGGGCGCGGCTAAACTCAAATCTGTATCGCCGGTAATCGAAGTCGGGAATATCGGTTGCTAGCTGATAGTTGAGCTCGCCAATCCCTGCCC
>JALLOF010000746.1 GCA_027717595.1 Nitrospinae bacterium AH_259_B05_G02_I21
CCCCGAACGGCCGCACGATCTCCCACTGGCGGCACGCTCCCTGGCAGACCAACTGAGCCGTAAACATCCGAAAGGATCGTCGGTCTTCTTCAGGATGACGAAAGATCGGGGCTATGCCACAGAAGTAGCTCCACTCGCCATTGTCTCGAACGACACTGATCCGGTCATTGATGCGGGTTGCGCCATCGGGGATGAGCGGTAATAATGCTTGGGGCAAGGTACCTT
>JALLOF010000074.1 GCA_027717595.1 Nitrospinae bacterium AH_259_B05_G02_I21
TGCCCGCACCAAGGGTGCCCAGGCCCTGGTGCTCCAGCTCGACACCCCAGGCGGCCTCGATACCTCCATGCGGCTCATGGTGAAGGCCATCTTGTCCAGCCCCATCCCGGTCGTGGTCTACGTCGCGCCGGAGGGGAGCCGGGCGGCCAGCGCGGGGGTCTTCATCACCCTGGCGGCCCACATCGCCGCCATGGCCCCGGGCACCAACATCGGCGCCGCCCATCCCGTGGCCCTGGGCGGGGGCAAGATGGACAAGACGATGCTCGAGAAGGTGGAGAATGACGCGGCAGCCTACATCCGCTCGCTGGCCGAGCGCCATGGCCGAAACGCCGGGTGGGCCGAGGAGGCCGTGCGCAAGAGCGTCTCCATCGAGGCCTCCAAGGCCGTCGAGAAACGGGTGGTAGACCTCATGGCGCCGAGCCTGAATGCACTGCTGGAGGCGATCGACGGCCGCTCCGTCGAGGCGGCCGGCCGGACCGTGACGCTGGCCACCAACGGAGCCCCCGTCGAGACCATCTCGATGACGGCCAAGCAGCGCTTCCTCTCGCTGCTGTCCCACCCGACGGTGGTCTACCTGCTGATGCTGCTTGGCTTCTACGGGCTGTTTTTCGAGCTTTCGTCGCCCGGGGCGATCTTCCCGGGCGTCATCGGGGGGATCGCCATCATCCTGGCGGCCTACGCGCTACAGCTGATGCCGGTCAACTGGGCCGGGCTTGCGCTGATGGCCCTCGCCCTCGTCATGTTCCTGCTAGAGATAAAGGTCCCGAGCCACGGGGCGCTGAGCCTCGGCGGCATCGTCGCCTTCGTCCTGGGCAGCCTCATGCTCTTTGAGTCGCCCGCCCCCATTTTCCGGGTCTCGCTCACGATCATCATCCCGGCCGCTCTGGCCACCGCCGGGTTTTTCTTCTTCCTCGTCGGCACCGGGGTGCGGGCCCACGGGGCGCAAGTTACCACAGGCCGCGAGGGCCTTCTAGGCGCCGGCGGCACCGTGCGGGAGTGGGCCGACGGGCGCGGGACGGTGCTCGTGCATGGAGAGATTTGGAAGGCCGAAAGCCCAACGGCCCTCGAGCCGGGCCAGGCGGTGAGAGTGACCGGAATGGATGGTCTCAAGCTCACCGTCGCCCCGGCAGAAGGAGAGCCCTCATGATGAATTGGTTGCTGAGCACGCCGCTGCTCGTGCTTATGTTTTTGGTCTCTGCAATCCGGGTGTTGCGCGAGTACGAGCGGGGTGTCATCTTCCGCCTGGGTCGGTTCCACAAGGCCAAGGGCCCGGGCATTATCATCGTTCTGCCCGTCATTGACAAGATGGTGCGGGTGTCGCTTCGGCTCGTGACCATGGACGTGCCGCCCCAGGACGTCATCACCAGAGACAACGTCTCGGTGAAGGTCAACGCTGTCGTCTACTTCCGGGTGATGGACCCGGAGCGGGCCATCATCGAGGTCGAGGACTTCCTCTACGCCACGAGCCAGCTCGCCCAGACGACGCTAAGGAGCGTGCTTGGCCAAAGCGAGCTCGATGAGCTCTTAAGCGAGCGGGAGAAGATCAACACCCACCTCCAGTCCATCCTCGATGAGCACACCGACCCGTGGGGCATCAAGGTGACGCAGGTGGAGGTTAAGCACATAGACCTGCCGAGCGATATGCAGCGGGCCATCGCCCGGCAGGCCGAGGCCGAGCGGGAGCGGCGGGCCAAGATCATCCACGCCGAAGGCGAGCTACAGGCCTCTACCCAGCTCTCCGAGGCGGCCCGAATCATCGGCCAGAACCCGGCGGCCATCCAGCTGCGCTTCCTCCAGACCCTCACCGAGGTGGCCACCGAGAACAACTCCACCGTGATCTTCCCCGTGCCGATCGACCTGCTGAGGCCCTTCTTCGGCCCGCGCGAGGGCGAGGGCGACGAGGCCGCAAGTCCGCCTGAGACGCCAGAGGACGCCTCCAGCTAAGCGACGCGTCCAACTAGTTGAAAGAAATCTTATGAATGGGGGGGAAGTCGGCTGTACGCTGAAGCTCGGGGTCGGGCGAGCGAATCGCCACCTCCGTCAACGCCCGCTCCCTGCCTGGCCCGACTTAGCAACATGCGCTCCAGCAAAACTTCCGTTCAAGCAGATATATCGGAGATTTGGCGGGAAGTGTTGAGGGAGGGGACCGATTAGAGAAGAAAATCATGTGGGGACAGGGCTTGTCTCTATCTTCGGACAGCCATACAGACTGTCCCTACAGCCCGGGTAGGCGGGGTCGCCCCCGACCCCGGCACCTTTCCTGGCGGTCTCGGCCCGCCCGAATCCACATGGCGTGCCCTCCACAAGGATCGAGGCTCTCAGCATGGGCCGCCAAACAGTCAATATTCCAAAAGAAATTGCCACCTAAACTATAGATAAAAAGGATGTGCTACATCGTGAAATACCCCTTGGTGTGGCGGGGCTTTTTATACAAATTATATATGGTCCAAAGTTATGACTACATTTCCCTTTTTGTGTCCTTTTTCGACATACCTGTGAGCCTCGGCAGTCTGTTCCAACGGATAGTGTCTATCTATGACCGATTTTATCTTCCCCGCCTCAATAAGCTCTTTGAGGAAAATTAAATCTTCAGTCTTTTCGTTCGCAAATTCAAATATTACTTTCTTGTTGCTTATCACTGAAGTCCATAACGCTCGAACTATCTCTAACAATCCCTTTGGATTAGCTAAAATATAGCGTCCATTTTGCTTTAGCGATCTTAGACTGCGTGAGAACGAACTCTTGCCTACCACGTCAAAAATAATATCATAGGTCTCACCGTTTTTAGTGAAATCTTCCTTTGTGTAATCAATGACATGGTCTGCACCAATTGAGCGCAGCATGTCTAATTTCCTCGTGCTGTCCACGGCGGTCACCTTTGCGCCAAAATACTTTGCAAGCTGCACTGCAAAAGTACCAAAACTGCCACCAGATCCATTAATAAGAATATGTTGTCCCTTCTGGATATTTCCTTTTCTAAGATAATGCAATGCATTAAGTCCCCCAAGAGGAACCGTAGCGGCTTCTTCATAGGTCATATTGGCCGGTTTTATTGCAATTGCACATGTACTTGGTAGACTTGTGTACTCAGCATACGCACCAAAACGAGGACCGTTAGCTGCAAAAACTTGATCGCCTTTCTTAAATCGTTTTACATCTTTGCCCACTTCTTCGATTCGCCCGGCTAGATACGCTCCCAGTATTTGTATTTTTTTTCTTGGTTTTATGAGACCAAAATATATTCTCACGATGAACCAGATCAAATTTGGGATCTTGATTCTTCGCATTTCACAATCCCCTGTGTTTACTGTTACTGCATGAACTTTTATCAGTACTTCATCGTCCTTGGGAGTAGGTTTTTCTACCTCTTTTAGTTCAAGAACATCAGGGGGTCCGTATTTTGTGTATACAATTGCTTTCATAAGTATTCCTCCAAGATTGTTTTGATTCGGTTATTTTAAGTGTGGTTCACCACAATCTATCCTATATGTTTGCAAAACCTAACATATTATAAGTATTTTTCCCTATATGTCAACTCGAGCCCATGGATGGGCGAATACTACAAAATTTAAAATGGGCATTGAACATAACAACTATTAAGCGAGATAAATGGTCGCTTAATAGTACATTCTAGGATAAAAAGCGAGATTTATGTACTTATTTTAGTATGGCACCCGCTAACTTAACAATACACCGCCCCCTCCCAACGGGCAGCCAGAAGTGTGAGGTCGTCATTTGGCGTGGCATCCCCTGTGAAGGTCTGCACTTCCTCGGTCACCGTGTTGATTATATTTTCGGGCCGAGGGTGGGTGCGAAGGAGAATTTCCAGTAAGCGCTCTTCGGTAAATTGCTCCCGCGCCGCGTTCATCGCTTCGGTCACCCCATCAGTGTAAAGAAGCATATCCTCACCTGGTTGGAGAGATAAGAAACTATCATTGTAGGCTATGTTGTCGATTACTCCGAGAGGCGGCCCAGCGTCCCCAACTACCGCTTCGACCTTACCTATTGCCCTGCGTATGAGCAATGGTAGATGACCAGCGTTTGCAAATGTCACTGCTCCGGTATCCAAGTCGAGAGTCAGATACAAGAGGGTTACGAACATACCCGGTTGGCCTCGGTCTTGCAGGAGACGGTTGAGCGCCGTGAGGGTTTCTGCGGGCGAGTCATCATGAGGTTCCACAAGGAAGCGGAAATCGCTCACTAGCCGAGCCATGTAAATGGCCCCCGGCACACCCTTGCCCGAAACATCGCCCAAGACTAGAGCCAAGCGATTACGCCCAAGTTCGATTACATCGTAGTAGTCTCCACCAACACTAGCGGCAGGATAGTTGGCGGCAGCCAGGCTATAGCGAGGGTCGTCAGCCCCTGGGAGTTGTCCTGGCAAGAAGCTTTGCTGAATGATACGCGCGGTCTCCAACTGTTGTCGCATCCGCTCTTGAGCCAAGCGCATCGTCTCTTCGGCTCGCTTCCGCTCAGTGATGTCTTCGACACTCCCCTCGTAGTAGAGCAGCTCGCCACTTGGGTCGCGGACTGCGCGCGCGTTCTCCGAAATCCATATCACGCTGCCGTCTTTGAGATAGATCTGAGACTCAAACGCCGATACGGTATCATCCTCCTGTAGCAGCCGACTGAACTCAGCGCGACGACTAGGATCAACGTACAGTTGCCGCGAAATGTCGGTGAGACCCCGTATCAGTTCCTCGGGTGACTCGTAACCGTAGATACGTGCCAGTGAGGGATTGGCGCTAATATACTTCCCGTCGGGCGTGGTCTGGAAGATGCCCTCGATGGCGTATTCAAAAATGCTACGATATTTCTCCTCGGCTTGCCGCAGCGCCTCCTCAGCCCGCTTCCGTTCGGTGATGTCGGTGACAACCCCAAAGCTCCCTTGAAAGCGGCCATCTTTATCAAAGATCGGCTCTGGCGCCGCGCGGGCGAAAAACTTCCGCCCGTCTTTTCTGGTCCATTCAATCTCATACGGTTCACGCTCACCCTTTCGTCGTCTTGCCAATTGTTCTCTAAACAGCTTCTGATTGGCTTCATCGAGGAAGTGGCTGGCTGGCTCTCCTATCATTTCCTCTCGGGAGTATCCGAACATCTCGCAAAGTTTTCTGTTGACATAGGTAACGACATGATTTTCGTCCAATACAGCGAAGCCATCGTTCATTGTCTCAACCAGTCTTCGGTATTGCTCCTCGCTCTCCCGCAGCGCCTCCTCGGCCCTCTTGCGCTCCCGCAGGTCTTTGTTGAAACCTACCGTCCCGGCTTCGTGGCCGTCCTCGTCGTAGAGAATGGAAGCCGAGATA
>JALLOF010000747.1 GCA_027717595.1 Nitrospinae bacterium AH_259_B05_G02_I21
TGTAATCGCCCCTCACGCTCCTCTGCCTCCAGGGGCATATTTCACCGAAATCTGTACCTTTCTGTAAACCTACCGAGTTACTATTTCCTTTGTTGAAAAATGAAAGGTTCTATCTTATAATATATTTTGTCTTTTTGGCGCGTAACTCTAAATAAATAAATGGGTTTGATGCTTGCGGTTGGGTTTTGGTCGCCGCAGCCCACATAGGTATGGCTGTCCCACTGA
>JALLOF010000748.1 GCA_027717595.1 Nitrospinae bacterium AH_259_B05_G02_I21
GGCTCAAAGAGGAGGGGGACGAGCTCGATACGGGCGATATTATCGCTGAGATCGAGAGCGACAAGGCCGACGTGGAGTTTGAGGTCTTCCGCTCGGGGGTGCTCCATAAGATTCTTGTGCCAGAGGGCGGTGTGGTTCCCGTGGGAGTCCCCATCGCCATCGTCGGCAAGAGGGACGAGGACATCAGCGAGCTGCTGGCCGAGGTTACTGTGGTGCCCGAGGAG
>JALLOF010000749.1 GCA_027717595.1 Nitrospinae bacterium AH_259_B05_G02_I21
GTATTATGGGCTCCACGTAGGTCGCGTCGGCGAACTCGGGGTCGGTCATGATGGTGGCGGGGTTGGAGTTGACCAGCACGACCCGGTAGCCCTCCTCGCGGAGAGCCTTGCAGGCCTGGGTGCCCGAGTAGTCGAACTCGCAGGCCTGGCCGATGATAATCGGGCCCGAGCCGATAATCAGGATTTTAGAGATGTCGGTCCGTTTGGGCATGGTGACTTACGCT
>JALLOF010000750.1 GCA_027717595.1 Nitrospinae bacterium AH_259_B05_G02_I21
AATTTCGACAGCGGAGCCAAGGATCAGGTCTACTGGAAGGCCACCGGAACATTGATTGGCAGCGGCGTGGAATCCGGCGACCTGATCAGCCTCAGCTCGAATCAGCTGGTGGTGAAGGAGCGGATGGACGGGGTCGAGCCGGGAACCTACCTGGTACGCGTGAAAAACGGAAACGGAAAACTCTCCAATGGTGTGGATCTGGTGGTTCTGCCAACAGTCACGTA
>JALLOF010000751.1 GCA_027717595.1 Nitrospinae bacterium AH_259_B05_G02_I21
TACCACGCAAAGTGAAAACATCACGATGAAATCGCCCCTCATCGTCCTTGACCTCCAGGGGCAGATTACCCCAGTAATATTAACTTTTCCCCTCTAAGCGAAAGTATCAATTACCTGGGATAATCGTAACTACCAGAAACTCGTTGCCCCCTTCAGTCTTAGAGTCTATAGTTTTCAATAACACATCTCTCCTAATCAAACTTTCGATGAGGAAGAATCCCGGC
>JALLOF010000752.1 GCA_027717595.1 Nitrospinae bacterium AH_259_B05_G02_I21
GGCCTGTCGTCACTATCGTTCCTACCAAGTCTATCTCTTACAAACGCCATAATAGAGCATGAGGTGGCATAAAGCAAGAATTATTTTTGGGTCTTAGTTGCTAATATTCCCCGGGAAATAGGGGATAATGGAGAGCCGGAGCGGTCCTACCTGCCGCGAAACTCCGGTTTGCGCTTCTCCAAGAAAGCGGCCACCCCTTCGCGGTAATCCTCACTCTCGTAAC
>JALLOF010000753.1 GCA_027717595.1 Nitrospinae bacterium AH_259_B05_G02_I21
CCGTGGTATACTTGTGAGCGATAAACAACCCACCGACTGATGGTTGTAACTTATTGTAGCGCCTGCCGTTGTAGCCATCGTGGATCGGAAGAGAAAAAGCAGTCCAGCCCGGGATTGTCCTTCACAGGAGACCTGAGCCCAGGCCGCCCGATTAATCACCATCGGCGAACGAAAGAGCGCCGCAGAAAAACTCGGCGAAAAGAGTGCTGTATGATTTAGGAG
>JALLOF010000754.1 GCA_027717595.1 Nitrospinae bacterium AH_259_B05_G02_I21
TTTACAAAAAGGAGCAAAGAGTATGAAAAAACTCATTCTGTTGACGTTTTTTATTTTGCCTCTGCTGGCCGAGCCCCCGCGGCGCATTAACCGGCTCATTGAAACAGTGCAGCAGGGCAAACCCGTTTTCGGCATCTGGTGTTCGGACCATTCGATGCGTAATGCATCAGCCCTGGCCGACTCCCCACTTGACTTCGTTATTATCGACATGGAGCACAGCC
>JALLOF010000755.1 GCA_027717595.1 Nitrospinae bacterium AH_259_B05_G02_I21
ATTAAGGAACTGGTCAGGCTTATCGTTGAGTTGCAATTCTCGACGACTTTGTGTCAGCTGCCCAAGATATACCTCATTTCGGGAATCAGCCTTCCCATTGATCAACCATTTGGTTGGAGGCAAATGACGACAAGACACAGTAGGTAGAAAACCTATTATGCCAAAGCAACGACGCAGTATGACTGCTTCATTAGTTCCTGGATTCCTCATAGCCGTACCCC
>JALLOF010000756.1 GCA_027717595.1 Nitrospinae bacterium AH_259_B05_G02_I21
TCTCTACCTAGTCTTGTCGGGGTGGGACGAACAGGGACAGGTGACATTTCGGGTTTTTGTAAATCCTCTGGTTCAAGCGATTTGGATCGGAATTGGGATTATGGTGATAGGAGGGATCTTCGTTCTTTTTCCCGACAGGAAGCCTGGGCCTGCTGTAGCGCTGAGGAAGCCAGAGGAGGAAATCAGGGATGAAGCTGCCTAGTCCGCATTTCTCACACC
>JALLOF010000075.1 GCA_027717595.1 Nitrospinae bacterium AH_259_B05_G02_I21
GCTCGCAGACTGGTTCCCTGAGGATTTCCCTCCCACCTGGTGAACGGCGGGCCGCTCCCCGCCTCAGGCGGGCCGGCGGCCCCGTCCAATATCACCGCCCCGCCCTCCCTCTTCCGCCTCGATCTCCTTAAGGAGTCTGCGGCCCTCGTCGGTCCCGCGTCACTCAAGAATGGCAGCCCGTCCTCTAGGGTATAATAGGCATCATCACCTGCTGGGCCGGCTTCTTGCGATGGGGTGAGACATGGGAAAGCGCTCCACAGCTCTTCAAGCCACCGCCTACCACGAGGCAGGCCACTTGCTTGTCGCGTGGCGTGAAAATATCCCGGTTCACTCCGTCTCGATTATCGACAATCCCAAGATAGGCTCGGCTGGGCGCGTATATCTTCGCAACCCGCTCGATGGCACCCGCCGCTCTAAGGCCGTCACGAAGCGCTCGCGCCGACGCTTGGAAGGCCTCGTGCGATATTTCCTCGCTGGAACGCTCGCTCAAAAACGATTCAATCCTCGGTCCTATCGACGCTGGCATGACGAAGACGACCGGAAGCAGGCTCGGAAAATTATCAAGAGACTTGCTGGGGCGGATGACGACACGGCCCGTGCCGCCCTCAAACATTTGGAGGCTCAGGCCAGCGATATACTCAGCGAAGAGCGGAACTGGCTGTGCGTCGAGGCGATTGCCGCGGCGCTGATGGAGAGGAAAGAGCTCAAGGCCGGCGAGGTCAGGGCCATAATAAAACAGGTCGAGACCGGGGTGTCGTAAAGCCCCCTCTCGCACGCGAAAACGCAGCCGCACTCATAACAGCCCCGGAAAGACCCCCCTCCCGGCATCAGCCAGCGCGGCGGCCCCTACCCCGCTTCCGCCTCCTCCGCCTCGATCTCTTTGAGGAGCTCGCGGTCCTCGTCGGTGAGGGGGGCGGAGGCGAAGAGGTCCGGCCGGCGGGCGCGTGTTCTTCGGAGGCTCTCTTTGCGACGCCAGAGGCGGATGGCTTCGTGGTCGCCGGAGAGCAGCACCCCGGGCACCTCGAGGCCCTCGACCTCCACCGGGCGCGTGTAGTGTGGGTGGTCGAGCAGGCCCGCCTCGAACGAGTCTTCCTGGATGGAGCGCTCCTCGCCTACGACGCCGGGCAGCAGCCGCACGGTTGAGTCCAGGACCACGAGCGCCGGTATCTCACCGCCCGCGAGCACGTAGTCTCCTATCGAGACTTCGAGGTCGGTGTAGTGGAGCCGTATGCGCTCGTCCACCCCTTCGTAGCGCCCGCAAAGCAGCACGAGGCGTTCTTCCTTGGCGAGTCTCTTGGCCATCTCCTGGGAGAAGGGCGTCCCCTGCGGGGTGAGCAGGACGACCGTCGCCGGGCCCGCTTCGGCGCTTATCGCCTCCAGGCACCGGATGATGGGCTCGGGCTTCAGCACCATCCCCACCCCGCCGCCGTACGGGGCGTCGTCTGCCACCCGGTGCTTACCCTCGGTGTGGTCGCGCAGGTCGTGGATGGCGACCCGCACCACGCCCCGCTCTTGGGCCTTGCCGAGGATGCTCTCTTTGAGCGGCGAGGTGAAGAGGTCCGGGAAGAGGGTTACGATGTGGATGTCCATCGCGGCTAGGTGTCGCCGGGAGGCTCTTCGTAGAGGTCTTCAGGCGGGACGACGGTGACGGTCCGGGATTCGAGGTCGACCGAGATGACGACTGATTGGATGAGCGGGATGAGGTGCTCTTGGCCGTCGCCTGTGACCACCAGGACGTCGTTGCTCCCGGTGTCGATGAAGCCGGCCACGGTGCCCAGGGCCGCTCCCTCCTCGGTCACGACGGCGGCATCCAGCAGGTCCTCCTTGTAAAACTCTCCCTCTTCGAGGTCGGGTAGCTGGCTGCGGTCGGCGTAGAGGCTCGCCCCGACGCAGGCCTCGGCGGCGTCTCTGTCGTTCAGCCCCTCGATCTCGACGATGAGCACCTTCCCATGTGGGCGGCAGGCCCGAACCTTCCGCTCCTCGCGCCCACCTTCCGTAACGAGGGTCACGCTCCTCAAACCCTCGTAGTCCTCCATCGCCCCGAGATACGGCGCCACCCGCAGGGCGCCTTTCAAGCCCTGCGCACGGGTAACCGCGCCAATGAAGATCAATGGCTGACTCATGGCAAAATAGCGCCGCGCACCCGCCTCACTCAAGAATCTCCAGGACTGCCCGCTTTTTCAGTTTGGTCGCCGAGGCATTTAGGATGATCCTCATGGCCCGGGCCGTCCGCCCCTGCCTTCCGATGACCTTGCCTAGGTCATCAGGAGCCACACGCAGCTCAATGACGGTGGTCTTCTCGCCGACGACCTCGTTTACCTGCACCATTTCCGGGCGGTCCACCAGAGCTTTGGCGATTTCGGTGATGAGCTCCTTGAGCATAGTCCCCCCCCCCACAGCCGCGTCCATCCAGGCCGCCACGTTAGCGTCGCGTCTCTTTCGCTGTCGCGTCTTCTCTGGTGCGGGATTACTTCGGGAGCAGGACCACCTCCTTTCGCGGCTTATTCGACCGCTGAGGCGGCGGCAGCCTCACGGAATTTCTTCAACAGGCCCACACGCCTCAGCAGGCTGGCCACCTTGTCCGTAGGCTTGGCACCCTGGCCCAACCAGTAGAGGGCCCGGGGCTCATCTATCTTAATCACCGGCGGGGTTGGGATGGGGTCGTACGTCCCCACCGTCTCGATTATCCGGCCGTCGCGAGGAGACCGGATATCGGCTACCACGATCCGGTACTTGGGGTTCTTCTTGGCGCCCATCCGCTTAAGACGGATTTTGACCGCCACGCGCTCACCTCCTTTCTAACACACGTCTTCAATCCAGCGGGACGCAGGGACGAGCGGCCCCTTGCCACATCCGCTGGACGTCCTCGGTTACGGCCCTGCGAGCTGCTCGGGATGAAAACTACTGTAAATTACCTATTTTAGATGAGATTAGACAGGTGTCAAGGCCCGCTGACGCTCAGGGGCCGGCTCGGAGGGCCTTGATGGCGGCGCCGTAGTCGTCAGCGCCGAAGATAGCCGTGGCTGCAACCAGAATATCGGCCCCCGCCTTGCGAAGGCGCCCGGCGTTGTCCTGGTTGACCCCCCCGTCCACCTCTATGAGGGTGGGAAGACCCGCCTCATCAATGCGGAGGCGAAGCCGGGCGACCTTGCCCTCCACGCTTTTGATGAACGCCTGGCCGGAGAATCCGGGGTTGACGCCCATCAGCAGGACGTGGTCGGCCTCGGGGAGAATCTCATCGAGGGTCGTCAGCGGCGTGGACGGGTTGAGGACGACCCCGGCCTTGAGCCCTCGCTGTTTGATGACGGCGAGGGTGCCCTCGAGGTGGAGGCAGACCTCAACATGGACGGAGATCCAATCGGCCCCGGCCTCGGCGAACGCCTCGATGAAGTCGTGGGGCTCGGAGACCATGAGGTGGACGTCGAGCGGGAGGTCGGTGGCCCGCCGCAGGCTCGCGACCACGGGCACGCCGATCGAGATGTTGGGCACGAAGTGGCCGTCCATGACGTCCACATGGAGCAGGTCGGCGCCGGCCACTTCCACCGCGGCCACTTCCTCACCGAGCCGGGCGAAATCAGACGCCAATATGGATGGAGCAATCTGAACCATCGGCCTCGTTCCTAAAATCCGTGATGAGCCAAGGATTATAGGCTAGAAGGTCCCCCGGCTCAAGGGGGTATCAAAGAGAGCGCTCTTCGACCAGCTCCCCGTCGAGGTAGATCCGGGCGCTCGGTTCTCCTTGGACGCGAAGGAGCAGACGAATCTCCGCTCCCGGCTTGCTCAGCCGATCGTAGACCGTCTCGCTGGAGCGCTCAGTGACGACGACCACTTTGACGTGGCGGTCGAACACCCCCTGGGGCACGGCGTAGCTGAAGACGGTGAAGGTCCCCTCGCCGGGGGCCTCCTGGCCGAGGCCCGCCTTGGCCAGGGCGAGACGGACCGCCTCGCCCGCCTCCACGCGGCTTCCTGCCGGGGGCGATTGTGAGACGACCGTGCCCGGCCGCGCCCCGTTGGACGGCTCGTAGGTTATGGCGCCCACCTTGAGGCCCATCGCCTCGACCGCCTTGGCCGCCGATTTGAGGTTGCGGCCTGCGAAGGAGGGCAGATAGTAATAGGCGGCCTCCTTGCCAGTCGAGACCAGGAGGTTGACGGCGCTACCCCGCTCGACGACGACCCCGGCGGGGGGGTTCTGGGAGAGAACGGTCTGGGCCGGGTGGGTTTCCGAGGGGGTGTTGGTCTGTCGCCCCACCAGCAGGCCATTTCGGCGAAGCACGATAGTGGCGCGCCGCACGGTCTCGCTCGTCAGGGTCGGCACCACTACCTCCTTGGGCCCGCGGCTGATGACCACCGACACATCGGCGTCTCTCTTGATACGCGTACCGGCCCCCGGGCGCTGCGAGATGATAACGTTCTTCGCCACCGTGGCCGAATACTCGCGCCGCACAATACGCAGGTTCAGCTCCCGCTGGTTGAGGACGGTCAGGGCCACCAGGATGTCTTTGCTTTCGAGGTCGGGCACGACGACGTCGCCGCCCGAGAGGGTGAGGTTGAGCAGGACCAGGCCGCTCACGCTCCCCACCACGATGCAGAGCAGGGTGAACCCCATCCATCGGAGGAAGGCTTTCATCCCAGCATCCCCTCGCTCACAGACCACGCCTCAGGCGGACGGCGTAAAAGCCGTCCGGCCCGCCCCGCTCCGGCAAGATACACAGGGCCCCTTCGCCGGTCACCCACCGATGGGCGGCCTCGGGAAGGTAGGGCTCGGGCGGCTCCACCGTCCAGCCCGCGCGGCCGGCCATCCACCGGGCCACGAGCTCGTCCGTCTCTTCCGGCTCGAAGGTGCAGACACTATAGAGGAGCACGCCGCGGTCGGCCACGCAAGGGGCCAGGGCCTCAAGCAACGCTTCCTGCAATGTGGCGTGGCGCTCGATAATCTCGGGCCCCTTGAGCCACTTGCCCTCGGGATGGCGCCTGAGCACGCCGAATCCGGAGCAGGGGGCGTCCACGAGGACGAGTCGGACGGGCGTCCTCAGGGGTGGAGCAAGCCCGTCACCCACCACGGGAGAAATGGAGCGCAGGCCCGCCCGACGGCAATGGGCCACGAGGCGCTGCATCCTAGCCTCGTTGCGGTCCATCGCCACCACGACGCCGTCGTC
>JALLOF010000757.1 GCA_027717595.1 Nitrospinae bacterium AH_259_B05_G02_I21
GGATCATGCCGCGGCACAGGTATTCCTTCAGCACGAGGCCGGCTTCGATCGTCTTGCCCAGGCCCACCTCGTCACACAGCAGCCCGCGCCCCCGGAAGCGCCGCAGGGCCGTCTGCGCGGCGCGAATCTGGTAATCGAAGGGCTCAAAGCTCAATCCTTCGAGGCAAACGAGCTCGTCGAAGCCAGCCACCAGCGACAGGCGCTCGGCCAGCAGCTGC
>JALLOF010000758.1 GCA_027717595.1 Nitrospinae bacterium AH_259_B05_G02_I21
CCCGATGGGACAGGTCTTCAAAAAGCACGGCGAACACTCGACCGGGTGGCGGACCACCTCGTGGCCCACCCCATAGGGGCCGGTCAGCCGCGGGTCGGTCGGGCCGAAGAGGGCCACGACCGGACATCCAGCGGCGGCGGCCAGGTGCAACGTTCCCGAATCGTTGGTCACGGCGAGCCGCGCCCGGTCGAAGAGCGCGGCCACGACACGTAGCGAC
>JALLOF010000759.1 GCA_027717595.1 Nitrospinae bacterium AH_259_B05_G02_I21
GCGGAGCCGTGACTCTCTTCGCCCGGTTTTCGGGGATGTGGAGATCGTGTTCCATCTGGGAGCGCTGATCTCCATTCCCCACTCCTACCGCAGCCCGGACGAGGCAGTAGCGACTAACGTGATGGGAACCTTGAACGTGTTGCAGTGCGCCCGAGAGTCATCGATCTCGCGACTCGTCCACGCTTCCACTAGCGAGGTCTATGGCACATCCCAGTAC
>JALLOF010000760.1 GCA_027717595.1 Nitrospinae bacterium AH_259_B05_G02_I21
CGCGCGACCGAGGCCCCCGCAAGCGTACTGTACGGTACGCTGAGGAGGCCGACCGAGCGCAACACAGTCAGGGCGGATGATTCCGTCGCTGCAGTAGAGTCGGTGTGAGAAATGCGGGCTAGTTCCGCCACCGGCAGCGCTGGATCATTCAGGCGAGAAACTTCGGTGTCCCAATTGAAGTTTCAGGTCAGAGACTGGTGTGGCCTCTTAACAAGTT
>JALLOF010000761.1 GCA_027717595.1 Nitrospinae bacterium AH_259_B05_G02_I21
GTCTCGGTGTGGGGGACGATGGGATCGGGCCGTCCGTGGGCCAGAAAGAGCTTCATGGTCAAGCGCTCGGCGTAGTAGCGAGGCGAGAGCGCCCGGCGCAGGCGGTCCACCGCCGGCCCCGCACGCTCGACCAGCGCCTCCACGCGCTCGGGGTCCTCGGTGGTCAAGATCTCAAGCAGGGCTCGGCCTTCGGGCGAGAGGCGAGCGGCGGAGGCC
>JALLOF010000762.1 GCA_027717595.1 Nitrospinae bacterium AH_259_B05_G02_I21
AAGGGAAGTTCAAAAAGGCTTTGCCCTGGGTCTTCACATCCCTAAGCGCTGGGACAAGATTCTCGATCTGGACGTTTGTTACCTTCAAAGCCCCCTCAGCGCGGAAATCGTGAATGAGGTTCGCAAGATCGCCTTAGGTAAGGGTTGGAGCGCGTACGATCCTCGCAGCCGCAAGGGTTACTTGCGTAATCTCGTCATCCGCACTGGGTCTAACAC
>JALLOF010000763.1 GCA_027717595.1 Nitrospinae bacterium AH_259_B05_G02_I21
GCCTCGGTACGATCTTCAGGCGGACCTGCGCATCGACGCCGACGGACTCCAGCGACGCCTGGGCGACACAATCCTCCGGCTCCCAGAGGGAGTCACGGTGTCCGGGTCGTTGGAGGCCAAAGCTACGGTCACGCGCTTCAAGCGGACATTGGGGCTGGGCCTCGACGTCGATGCGACGGCCCTGGAGGTACACTGGGGCTCCGAGGGGGCCAAGAC
>JALLOF010000764.1 GCA_027717595.1 Nitrospinae bacterium AH_259_B05_G02_I21
GCCCCTTGAGATATCCCTAGAAAGGGCGATTGAGAAATTTCATCTGGCACAGGTGCATTGAATAGCATCGGTAAACAATCCACCTCGGCTCGTTAAAGAGCGTATCCTGCCAGCCAAGTTCCTCGATTACAGCTATGTGATACTGGAAGTGCCGAAGGGCACCCAAAACTGGAAGGCAGGCTTCTACCGTATCCCCGAGAACATGCTAACCCCAAC
>JALLOF010000765.1 GCA_027717595.1 Nitrospinae bacterium AH_259_B05_G02_I21
GCCGCCGGGCGGCCTCCGCCTGAAGCGAGGCGGTGATAAAGGGGGCGACGGGATTGCGTCGGCGCTCCTTCCTCTTCACCTCGGCCACCACGAAGTCGGCCCCCTCGAGCGCCTCGAGCACCGCCTGGGCGTCCGCCTCGGTGCCGAGAGCCGGTTTCTCCTGGTCGATCCGGTTGAGCTTGGCGGTGAAGGAGGGCGGTTGGGCGCCTTCGAGG
>JALLOF010000766.1 GCA_027717595.1 Nitrospinae bacterium AH_259_B05_G02_I21
ACAAATTCTGGACAAATATTGACTTTTCAAGGGGTTATTCGAAATTTAAGATTTCCCGGGATAGTCTAACCTCTCGATATCACCTTGATAAATTCAGCAAAAGCATTCATAATTGGTTAAATTATCTTCTCCCGTTCAAGCTCTCAGTGCCGCAGCAGGTCGCGAGGCTGTCGCAGATGCGGGAGGGTCAGTGATGTGGAGGTCTTGGCCGAGG
>JALLOF010000076.1 GCA_027717595.1 Nitrospinae bacterium AH_259_B05_G02_I21
GGCAAGCTGGCGCTGGAGGGTCTTCGGGGTTACGCGGACCTCGTTCAGGTAGAGCTCGCCGCGGGCGGTGACGGCCGCGACCCACTCGCGCCGGAGCTGGCTGGCGGCCGAGCCGGCTTCCGGCAGCCGGATGGGGATGCCCGGCTGGACGACGAAGGTCGTCGAGATCATGAAGAAGATGAGCAGCAGCAACACGACGTCTATGAGCGGCGTGATGTTGAGGCTCGCACCGACGCGGCGCCGTCGTCCAAACTCCACGTACCCGGACCCCCCTCTAGTCGCGCTTCAGGATGTCGAGCATCCGCAACGAGGCCTTCTCCATCTCGATGACGAGCCCGTCGGCCTTGGTGACGAAATAGTTGTAGAAGACGAGCGAGGGGATGGCCACGGCCAGGCCGGCGGCCGTGGTGATGAGGGCCTCGCTGATGCCCCCGGCCAGGGCGCCCGGGTGGCCGACCCCCCTCACGGCGATAACGTTGAAGACCTTGATCATGCCGGTCACGGTGCCGAGCAGCCCAAGCAGCGGCGAGATGGAGGCGATGGTGCCAAGCACCCCCAGGTAGCGCTCCAGGCTTGGGACCTCGTGGCGCCCGGCGTCTTCTATTATCTCCTTTATCTCGCTCTTGGGCCTTTGGTGGTTGGAGATTCCGACAAGGAGGATGCGGGTGATGGCGGACGAGCCGCGCCTACAGAGGATCAGGGCCTCGCCCGTCTCCCCCTCGCGCAGGTGGCTCTCGACCCGGCGCAACACCTCCGGTGAAACAACCCGGGGATGGCGAAGCATCACGAGGCGCTCCAGGACGATGGCCACGGCCAGCAGCGAGCAGGCCCCGATGGGCACCATGAGGATACCCCCCTTGATGAAGGTCGTGCCCAACGGGAAGGCCCCGACCACGGCGCTCAACCACTCAACCATCAGCTCAGCGCTCCTTGCCCACGGCTTCTCCGGCCGCCTTCAGGCTCGCGCGGGCCTCTTGGGCCGCCGGCTCCTTGGGGTACTCGGCGAGAATCTTCTTATAGAGGGCCAGGGCCTCGCCCTGGCGGCCCAGGGCCGCATAGCCGTCGGCCGCCGCGAGCATGGCCTTGGCCCCGAGGCTCTTATACTTGGGATACATGTAGGGCACCTTCAGGTAGGCCGCCACGGCGTCTTGCCGCTTGCCCGTGGCCTCGAGCATCCGGGCCGAGCCGTACTGTCCCTGAACGGCCACGGCGCGCTCGTCCGACTGAGCAGCAACCCGGTAGGCGGCCAGGGCCTCGCCGAAGCGTTTGCGGCCGACCTCCATGTCAGCGAGCTCGAGCGCCGCCCGGCGGGCGAGGGGTGAGGCGGGCCCGGCGTTCACGGCCATCTTGAACGCTTCGGCGGCCTCGGCGGACTTTCGGCGGTGGACGAGGGCGCGGCCTGCTATGAGCGCTGCGGCCTGGAGCCGGCCCGAGGCCGCCCCCGCGGCGATGACCGCCCGGGCGTGCTTGACGGCCTTGCCCCAGCTACGCCCCGACTCATATAGCTCGGCGAGCGCAAAGTGGGCGTCCACGGTCAAGTTGCTCTTGGGGTATTTGGTCAGGAGCCGGCGAAAGATCTCCGCGGCTTTGCCCGTTCGTCCCTCGGCCCGCTCAAGCTCGCCGATGCGAAAGAGGGCATCGTCGGCCAGGTCGCTCTTCGGGAAGAGGCGCACCACCCGCTCAAACGCGGCGATGGCCTGGATGCGTTCGTTGCGGCCCGCCGCACTATCGCCCACCTGAAAGGCCAAGGTCACGGCCAACGGATGGTTGGGGTGCCTGGCCAGAAATCGCTCGGCCTCGGTGAGGAACTCCCCCCAGGCATCCCTCCTGAGATATGCGAGCACGATGCCGTAGGACGCCTCCACGGCGGCCACCCCGCCGGGAAAGCGCTTCACCACCTGGCGATAGGCCCCCTCGGCGGCATAGTAGTCGCTCTCGTTGTAGTAGGTGTCCCCGAGCTTGAGGAGCGCATTCGGGACGTGGGGCGAGGTGGGGTAGTCGTTGATGAGCCGCTTGAAGGCCACCCGAGAGCGCCCGAAGGCATCCGCGCGGTAGAGATTCATGGCGAGCTCGAACTGGGCGTCGTCGGCCAGCTCGTGGTTCGGGTAGCGAGAGAGGAAGGCCGCATGGGCGTTGGAGGCCCGATCGAATTGGCCCGCTCTCGCCAGCATGAGGCCGAGCCGCCATGCGGCGACCGGGGCCTCCGGGCTGTCGGCGTAGGCGACGAGCAGCGCCTGGAGCCGCTCTGCCGCCTCCACGTATGCCTTGCCCTCGGCCGCCAGCGACGCCGTCTTGAGGCGCGCCGCGGGGGCGAGGGGATGGTCGGGCCGCTCCAGGGCGAGCCGGTCGAGCAGGGCCTGGGCCTCCTTCGGCCGGCCCTCCTCGGCCTCAATCCACCCAAGGCCGTAGAGGGCCTCGGCCCCGCGAGGGCCGCCGGCCTCGAGCGCCCCGTAGACGGCCCGGGCCTGGTCCAGCTCCCGGGCTTGGTAGAGGCTCTCGGCCTGGAGCCAGCTGGCCTCGCTCCCGGCGGGGCCCCCGGCCCCGAGCTCCGCCGCTTCGGCGAAGGTGGCGGCCGCTTCCCGATAGCGCCCGCTCGTGTAGAGGGCCGCGCCCCGCTTCATAAGGACCGATTGGTAGACCTCTTCATCGAGGCGCCGGCGCAGGGCCGCGTCGTAGATGGCGAGCGCCTCGTCGTATAGGCCCAGGGCCAGGGCGCTCTCTGCTCCCCGAAGAAGCCCGACGAGCTCGTAGGGCCCACCGGCCCCCGCGACCGTGAGGGCCCGATAGGTGCTCATGGCCTCTTCCCGACGCCCGGCGCGGAACGCCGCATCAGCCACGGCGGCCATAGCCGCCGTCGTCCACCGAGAGGGCGCAGTCTTTTGCATCACCGCAAGGTGGCGGCGGGCGAGGTCGGGCTGGCCAGAGGCCAGTGCCGAGCGGACCTGCCCGTAGCGGGCCGAGGGCGCCAGGCGATGGTTGGGGTAACGCTGCTCGAAGCGCCCGAAGGCCTCCAGGGCCTTTTGGCCGTCCTCCAGGGCCAGGCCGGCCCACCCGAGCCCGTAGAGTGCCTCGGCCGATCGCGCATGATCCGGGTGGCGAGAAAGGAAGGCCTTGTAGCCTTCCCAGGCCTCCAGAAAGTTGCCTGCGTGGTATGCGCTCTCCGCCAGCCAGAAGCGCGCCTTAGGGGCGCGAGGGTCAGCGGGGAAGGTGGTGGCCAGCTGGCGGGCTGCCGACGCCGCCCGGTCGTACTGGCCGAGCCGGCCGTGGGCGATGATCTGCATCTCCAGGGCCGCCGGCAGCACGGGGGACGTCCGGTATTGGTCGACGAGGCGGGATAATCCCTCCATGGCACGCGCGTGCTCGCCGCGCCGGATGAGCAGCCACGCGCCAGCGTAGAGGGCGTAGTCGGCCAAATGCTGGCGGGGGGGGTCGCCCCGGGTCGCCTCATAGGCGGCCAGGGCCTGCTCTTCATCGCCGAGGGTGAGGCGAGCCTCACCGATCCAATAGCGCGCCGCGGTCCGCCACGGACTTGTCGGGTATAGGGCAAGGAGGTCGTTGAAGGCCTCGATGGCCTCGGCGGGCTGGCCGTGCTGGATTCGCCAGAGGCCGAGCTTGTACTGGGCCTCGTCGTGGAGGAACACCTTGGCCACGGCCGTCGTCACGCGGCTGCCGTAGGTGCATCCCGGGGCGGGGGCGACCGCCTGTGTGCGGCCCCCCGCCTGGAGGGACGCCACATCTATCGGCTCCTTGACCTCGCGGGGCAACTCCTTGTCGGGCCCCACCGTCGGCAACCCCACCGGCTCTTTGGACTCGGTCGGCTCACCCACGGGCACCCCGACGATAACGACCTCGGGCAGCCGGATTGGCGGTCGTCCTGCCGGAGCCGTCCAGGCCACCGACAGGGGTGTGATCAACGCCCCCAGGGCCAAGGCTTTCCACCACCGCATCATGGAGCCTTCTTCGCCTCGTTCGCCTTGGCGGTCACGCGCGCAAGGCCCTGCCGGGAGGCCTTTCTCACCTCGTCGTCCTCGGCATGCTCGGCCAACCATCGATAGTGGGCGGCCGCATCGGCCGGCCGTCCCGTCTGCTCGAGGGCCCGGGCCATCCGCCAGCGGGCCAGGGCATGGGCGGGACTCGCCGCAGGCAGCCCCTCGGCCGCCTTGCCCGATGAGGCGAGCGCGGCCTCGTAATCCTGCTGCTCGAAGGCGATGCGCCCCTGGATCAGGAAGGCTTGGGCCGCAAGGTGCTTATCGTCGCCGGCGCCCACGGCCTCGAGGTGGGCGAGGGCCTCTTCTCGGCGGCCCGAGGCGGCCAGGAGCCGCGCCGTGGCGAGCCGCACCGACGAGGCCGCAGGGTCCCCGGGGTGGCTCTCAAGCCATCTGCGGTAGGCGCCGAGCGCCTCGGTGGGCCTACCCCTGGCCTCTTCCACCTCGGCGAGCGCCAGCAGCCATTGGCCCGAATCCTCCGCCTCTGGCTTTTGGGCCAGCAGCGCCTGGTAGCGGTCGGCGGCGGTCCCGTAGTGCTCGAGGGCCCGGTGGACGTCGGCTTCCAGGACGAGGACCGCCTCGGCACCAACTGCGATCCGCTCACGCTGGCTCACGTCCTCGACGAGCTCCAACGCCGCCCGGTGGCGGCCCGCGGCAGCGAGCGCCACGGCCCGTTTATACCGTACATCGGGGTATCGGTCCAGCCCGCCCTCCACCCGTGCCACCGCCTCGAAGAGCCGCGCAGCCTCGGTAGGCCGGCCGCCGTAAAGCTCCACGTGGGCCAGCCCGTAGCGGGCCTCCACCGCCTGGTCGGCAGCGGCCCCGCGCCCGAAGGCCGCGAGCGCCCCTCGGGCT
>JALLOF010000767.1 GCA_027717595.1 Nitrospinae bacterium AH_259_B05_G02_I21
GGTCTGGCCCTCGAACTGGGGCTCGGGCACGCGGACCGAGACCACGGCGGACAGGCCCTCGCGGGCGTCCTCGCCGCTGGGCGTGCCGTCGATGCTCTTGAAGAGGCTGTTCGCCGAGCCGTAGGCGTTTACCGTGCGTGTCAGGGCCGAGCGGAAGCCCGCAAGGTGCGTGCCGCCCTCGATAGTGTTGATGTTGTTGGCGAAGGCGTAGAC
>JALLOF010000768.1 GCA_027717595.1 Nitrospinae bacterium AH_259_B05_G02_I21
GGCTCGATCGTCGTCGACATCTGGAAGGACACCTACACAAACTATCCACCGACGGACGCCGACTCTATTACCGCCTCGGCGCCGGTCACCATAACGAGCGCGACCAAGTCGGAGGACTCGACCCTCACCGGATGGACGACCGGGATAACCGCCGACGACATCGTGCGCTACAACGTCGACAGCATCACCACCATCACGCGCGTCACGGTATCG
>JALLOF010000769.1 GCA_027717595.1 Nitrospinae bacterium AH_259_B05_G02_I21
ACATCCCCTTTCAAGGGTCTCATTGCCTTCGTCATTCCTACGCCATACACCTGCTGCGTCGAGGAACCTCCCTGAAGACCATCGGGGACCTACTCGGGCACCGCACTGCCGAAAGCACGTGCGCCTACCTACGACTTGCTGTTGAGGATCTGCGTGATGTGGCCCTCCCCGTACCGCAGGAGAATCTTAATCACCACAATCAGGAGGTTCAC
>JALLOF010000770.1 GCA_027717595.1 Nitrospinae bacterium AH_259_B05_G02_I21
CCGGTTGCGGCCGCGGAGGTGGAGGAACTCCTGGACTTTCTGGTAGGCCTGCCGCCAGTCGCCGTCGAAGCGCATGCCGCGGTCGTCGAGGTAGATGTCGCCGACCGGCTTGCCCAAGGCCCAGGGATAGTCGGAGTTCCGGTTGATCTCGTCGAAAGGGCTCTCGTGCTCCTGGTCCCCGAACCAAGCCGAGCGGCCGCCTTCGACGCCC
>JALLOF010000771.1 GCA_027717595.1 Nitrospinae bacterium AH_259_B05_G02_I21
ACCTCATGAGGTTGTCGACACCGTACATCGCCGCGGCCGGAACCGTCTTCTTGTACGGACGCGGGTGGATGAACGCCTCGAAGATATCGACCGCTCCGAGGATCGACGCCTCCAGCGCGATGTCGTCGACGTGCAGGCCACGCGGGTAACCGTTGCCGTCGAGCCGTTCGTGCACCTGGTAGGCGATCTCCGCTACCGCCCGATAGCCGGC
>JALLOF010000772.1 GCA_027717595.1 Nitrospinae bacterium AH_259_B05_G02_I21
TCTCAAAAAGGTGTCTAAAAAACGGAAAGTGTCAAAGGCCTCCAGCGGGGACGGGGGGGAGGCCTATCGTAGCGAACTTCGCGAATTAGGGGGGGTGATTTTGTTTGCACGGGTTTCAAATCAGGATATTACGCGCGTTTTCTCTTAGACAGATGAGACGGCCTGATTGACCGAAGGGCAATTTCTTTTGAAATATGAACTTTTCAGGGGG
>JALLOF010000773.1 GCA_027717595.1 Nitrospinae bacterium AH_259_B05_G02_I21
AGAAACTGCTATTGCTCAATTCCAAAAGACTCCGGTCCACCCCACGAGCCCACTATTGGCTACTGGCTCCCTCCCCGGATTCCCAGTTTGCAGATCTTGCTTCTTGGAGGGCTCTTTCTGCACCCTGCCAGAGCAAATCCGTGTCTACCGTGAGTTCAATGAAGCGGGCCCCTTGTTTCATTTTTCTTTCAATGGCTTCTCGATCAGTTG
>JALLOF010000774.1 GCA_027717595.1 Nitrospinae bacterium AH_259_B05_G02_I21
ATGAGTGTGATCGCGGCAATGGGCCTCGCTCCAGGCACGATGAGCTTCGTCGTCCAGAAGAGAACAGAGGGACAGGCTGACCAGGTGGCAGGCTTCGTTCGGACGGCCTCGTGCGTGGGGTTCGCCAGCTCCGTGGTGGTGGTCCTGGTAGGGTGGGCTCCAGCGGGCCCCATAGTGGCACGGATAATTCACCAGCCAGAGCAGGTTGGC
>JALLOF010000775.1 GCA_027717595.1 Nitrospinae bacterium AH_259_B05_G02_I21
GGCGTCGAGCGGTTCCTCAGAAGCTTGTCGATGAGAGTAACGACCGTGGAGAGCGAACGAGCGGCTCTCGAGCAATTGGAAGAGGCGACCGGTGGCCCACAGCCATACGACCTCGTCTTGATGCGTTACTCGGTGCCGACGTTGGACGGCTTCGACCTGGCGAAACGAATCGATCGCAGTCCTGAGCGATCCGGCACACGGGTCATGAT
>JALLOF010000776.1 GCA_027717595.1 Nitrospinae bacterium AH_259_B05_G02_I21
CCATGGTGAGAGGACCGTTGCCGGTGCGGATTTGCGAGCGGTCTTCATCGTAGGTTACATCGCGCACCCAGTGCAGTCGGTTCTCGATCTCCCAGTGGCCGCGGTTCAGTTCCAGCAGACTTTCCGGTCCGGCTTGGTGGGGGGTGAGGCTGGTGATGACGTAGGCGGTCTCCTGCCTGGTTTTTCCCGATTTCAGCTCCTGGCTGAAC
>JALLOF010000077.1 GCA_027717595.1 Nitrospinae bacterium AH_259_B05_G02_I21
TGGGCCTCCTGGTTGAGCGTCATCCAAGGCTTTTCCTGAGCCAACGTAATGGAGCCCAGGGACAACCACACGACAACGGTCAGAGGAATCGTCAGGTTGCTCACCGATACCCAGCGCTTGCTACGTCTCACGGCCGTCTCTAATGAAAAAAGCCGAGCTACCATCTCATGGGATACCTCGGCCTATGGACCCGCAACACTGACTCCCCCCTCCCTGTCAGCTTCGCGGCTTTCTGCTGTGCTGAGAGCTTGATTAAGAGTGAGTGTGTTAGTCAATCATATACGTATATTGTTAATTACTCCAGGAACTTTTCAAAGTTACGATTATCCCAGGAAATCGTTACTTTCGCTGAGATGGGAAAAGTTAAGATTACTGGGGTAAATTGCCCCCAGGGGTTAGGGGCCAGACAGGGGCAATTTCATCGTGTTATCGAAACTGGACATCGATCTGTTTCGAACTCCTCAGTGGTCCTAGGCAAAATCGAGCAGGGAGCCGGCCAGCTTATCGGACCGCTCGGTGGGCAGCAAGCGGCCATAGAGGTCCCGGGGTTCAACTTCCACTTGAAAGAGTGTGTTTGTCATCAATCTAGATCGACCGGGCTTCATCCACCTCCCGGGCCTGTCGGACCACCCTTTCTTCTGCTTCAATAGTCAAATTACAATATGATGTTGAATCGGGGTTAATTTTCTCGCCATTCTGCAGTTCAGCCCACCTTTGGCCGTCTTCGTCAATGTCAATTCTTGCCACAATCTCGACTCTGCGGTACCTACCAATTATCTGGCGCACATTGAGCACTGTTTCGAGCTTCCGAACCTTGCCCATCATATGCTCCAGTTGCTTATCATCGATGATTTCAAGGGCGAAGTGGACCTGGGCATGTCTTTCCCCCATCGTTGAAACTATGCACTCGGATATGTTGATTTGGCAATCGGCGATGGCCTTGGTTACCTCGGCCAAGCTTCCCGGCCGATCCAAAGTCTCTACCTCGATGCGAATCACGTGGGGTTGCTTCTTCGTTGCATCTCCCTCGTCATTAATCTCAATGATGTCACCTGCCCGCCACTTTCGACTCATGTTCCTTCCTCCAAAATACTTCCCCCTAATACTGCCAACTCAGGACTTTCACAAAGTGTTTTTTACCTCTTCATAAAGAAAATACGGGGGCGGGGAGCCGTCGAAGGGGTTCCCCCATATTGACTATTAGCTTTTTCCGAGCTTCTCTTCGTATGCAGCCACATTCAGCCAGGTCTTCAAGGCGGTATCGGGCGTGACGGACATAGTATCAATTCCCTCATCCACTAAAAACTCGGCAATTTCTGGAAAGTCCGATGGGGCTTGACCGCAAATTCCAATCTGCTTGTTAGCTGCATGTACTGCTTTAATCGCTTGTGATAGCAATCGCTTGACAGCTTCATTGCGCTCATCATAAATATGGGCTACTAAGCTGGAATCTCGGTCTAAACCCAGGCACAGTTGTGTTAAGTCATTTGACCCAATGGAGAAGCCATCGAAAATCTTAATAAACTCTTCGGCCAGGATCACGTTGGATGGCACCTCACACATCATGTAGATTTCCAACCCATTGTCACCCTGCTTTAATCCATTGTCAGCCAAAATATCAATCACCTTTTGACCTTCTTCCGGGGTACGCACAAAAGGAATCATCAACTTCATATTGGTGAGGCCCATTTCCTCGCGCACTCTCTTCATCGCCCGACATTCTAAAATAAACGCATCCTTATACTCTTCGGAATAATACCGTGAAGCGCCACGCCACCCAATCATGGGGTTTTCTTCGTGCGGTTCAAACTGTTTACCACCAATCAAATTGGCGTACTCATTTGTTTTAAAATCTGACAGCCGCACGATTACCTGATGCGGATGAAACGCCGCAACGATGCGACTCACGCCGAGAGCTAACTGATCAACAAAAAAGTCGGGTTTGTTTTCATAGTTCCGGGTCAGCTCTTCAATTTCTTGCTTGACTGCTTCGTCTTCCAGTTCATCAAAGCGTAACAAGGCAAGCGGGTGTACTTTAATGGTGTTCAAAATAATCATCTCCAAGCGGGCCAAGCCAACCCCCCGATTCGGCATCATCGCAAAGCCGAATGCCCGCGATGGGTCGCCGACAATCTGCATGATGTCTGTCTTGGGGGTTTTGACATCACCAAGATCGGTTTTCTTGAGTTCGAATGGCACCTTACCTTCATAAATAAAACCGCGTTCACCTTCGGCGCACGATACCGTTACATCTTGACCGGTCTTCAGCACCGCAGTGGCGTCCTTGGTGCCAACAACTGCTGGAATACCCAACTCACGTGACACGATCGCCGCGTGTGAGGTGCGTCCGCCCGAATTCGTCACTATGGCGGCGGCGATTTTCATAATTGGTTCCCAATCTGGATCGGTAATCTCCGTCACTAAGACCTCACCTTTTTGAAAATCATGAATCTCTGACACGTCCTTCAATACACGGGCCATGCCCTGACCAATCTTTGCACCCACGGACACGCCTTCGGTCAGCACTTTTCCTTCACCTTGGAGTTCGTATTCCTCGAGTACATTCTTGTCAGCTTGGGCATGAACAGTTTCAGGACGCGCTTGGACGATATATAATTTTCCCGTGAGACCATCTTTGGCCCATTCGATGTCCATCGGTTTGCCGTAGTGCTCCTCAATCAAACATGCCCAGTAGGCTAACTGCAATACTTCGTCATCTGTTAAGACATACTGCTTGCGATCTTCCTCTGGTACCGGAACCTCCCGGACTGGATCACTGCCTTCCAGGCTGTAAATCATCTTTGCCTCTTTATGGCCAAGCGCCTTACCCACAATCGGTCGATACTTGAATGTCACCTTGCCACTCTTTTCTTTTTTGGCGCCTTCTAACAAGCTGGGCTTAAACACATAGTACTCATCTGGCTCGACCTTACCTTGCACCACCATCTCACCAAGACCGTAAGCTGCGTTAATGAGCACGGCATGGGAAAGGCCCGACTCGGTATCAATTGAAAACATCACGCCTGAACCAGCTTGATCAGCGCGCACCATTTTTTGTACCCCAACAGATAAGGATACGGTAGAGTGATCATAGCCTTTATCATCGCGATAGGAAATTGCACGATCTGTAAATAATGATGCCATGCAGCGCTTGGTGGCATCAATCACTTCATAGGCACCCCGGATGTTTAAAAAGGTTTCCTGCTGCCCAGCAAACGACGCATCTGGCATATCCTCAGCTGTGGCCGAACTGCGGACCGCTACGTCAATATCTTCACCTGCACCCTCATTCTTGCTGAGTTCAGTATAGGCCTGCTCAATACCTCGTTTGAGATCCTCTGGCAGTTCAGCCTCCAGAATGGCTTCGCGCACGCGATGGCCGTGATCTTGAAGATTTTTTAAATCATTGCTATCCAGCGTCTTCAAAATGCCTTGGATCTCTTGTTTTACTCTGGTCTGTTCTAAAAAATATTCATAGGCGTGCGCCGTAATCGCAAACCCAAAGGGTACAGCGACGCCCTTTTCCGCCATGTTTTGATACATTTCTCCCAGTGAAGCATTTTTACCGCCGACCAACGGCACATCATTAATGCCTAAGTCTTTAAACCAGAGAATAAATGCTTTTTGCCTGTTTTCAGACATAGTGCTGCTCCTCTCACAAATCAAGCACTCCCTACATAGTTTGAGTTACAAATACTTATGCCACATCTATTAATGTTTACTACGGATGGGGCTAACCCGTACAACGGGAAGTTCCTTCTGTAAGCCCTCCTTCACCATCTGGATTAGTCTCTTATTACGATCCTTCCTGTAGATCTCGGGCCTGGAATTCCGAGATATAAGATCTTCTTTGATTTTGACATTGATCCTCAGAAATTGCTCTGAGGCGCTCATTCCTCAGCGTACTCAACAAGCTGTGCTAGCGGCTGGCTTGACTTCAGTTTTGTCTGGATAGCTTCGTGAATCCGGAGTGAGGCGGCCCGGTCCCCAACGAGATTAGTTTGGAGGAGTCCAGCCCGCACCCCAACCTGAGTGGTCTTGTCTGTCAGATACTTAATCTCTACCCGAAAGTCAACGCCGTCGGCCCTCTTAGCCATAATGATCTCCCTCCTGGCGTCACCCTTCTGGCTTGACACGGACTGGACGGCGTCGTAGGGCATCTCCATCAAGGCGTTCCTCTTCTGGTCCTCCAAGGACATCTCCAGGGATTGCAGGGCGTCATAGGCGGCGTTCCGAGCATCCTCGTAGGTGGCGCGATACGTGCGCGTAAGCTCTCCCGATTTCCATCGATATGCACCCAAACTCACGAGGCCGCTTGCGCCAATAAGCCACCCAACAACGACCGCCACTGTAGCGATGTCAACCACCCTTAACGTAGTGGGGTCTCCACCAAGAAGGCTCCGCATCGCTGGCTCCCCCCGCTCCCTCAATGAGCTCATCGGCTTCTACTGGACTGATCGCTTAGAGTGGAGAGTTGCGCTTTTCATCAATATACTTTCTTAAAGGATGGTCTGCAACCGCAAGGGGGAATGGGAGATTATCCCAGGAAATCGTTACTTTCGCTGAGATGGGAAAAGTTAATATTACTGGGGTTATTTGCCCCTAGAGGTCAGAGGGCTATCAGGGGTAATTACATCGTGTAAGTGATACCGTCAGTTACGGTGGGACGAGGCCATTTTAACCTCCGGGACTAGCTGTCCCTGACCTCTAGGCACTCGACCTCGA
>JALLOF010000777.1 GCA_027717595.1 Nitrospinae bacterium AH_259_B05_G02_I21
GGCGTCGGCCTCGACGATCGAGGGGCTGCAGCTGCCCCTGGAGCGGGTCCTGGTAAACGTCGGGTTTTTGCTGAACGACACCCGGAGCTTTCCGGCCGAGGCGATGGAGCGGCTCGACGTCATCCATCAGGAGGTGGCGAAGCTCTACGAGGCCGTCACCCGGCTCACCCACGACGAGGTCGTCGGCGAGGTAGAGGTAGAGGTGTAAT
>JALLOF010000778.1 GCA_027717595.1 Nitrospinae bacterium AH_259_B05_G02_I21
CCTCTCTTCTCCCTCGGGAGCCGCCGACGGTGGGGCGCCGACCTCGGGGTCGTCGCACGCGACAATGGCGAGGCCGCCCCTGCTGGCGATGGACCGGACGGCCTCCGGCTCAAGCAGGTAGATGCGGCCTGCCTCGAGGGCCAGCACGGCCGCCTTGCCCCGCACGAGCAACTCCACCGTCGAGGGGCCGATAGCGGGCACATCTAGG
>JALLOF010000779.1 GCA_027717595.1 Nitrospinae bacterium AH_259_B05_G02_I21
GTTCATGACTATGCGAAGGTCGTCAAGAGAGGCTTCGGACGGACGACGGCCCATGTCACACAGGACATTCGGGCAGGGCTACTCACGCGTGAAGAAGGGTTCGAGCTCGTCCGGAAGATCGAGACAAAGAGGCCGCCCGGGCTCGATCACTACCTCGAGATCCCGGGGTTCTCGTAGACGTAGGCCGTAGAGTTCACCCTATAGTAGT
>JALLOF010000780.1 GCA_027717595.1 Nitrospinae bacterium AH_259_B05_G02_I21
TCGGCAAAAAACAAAGCGCTTTCGGAAACCGACAACACATGCTCGAGAAAGCCACCCCAGTAATTGTGATGGATCTCTACGCCAGCCGGGTAGCTCTTGATTTGCTCTTCGTTGCCGTCCAGAACGTTGTTCAAAAGCTGCAGGGTACAGGGTCGTGTCGTGTGCTCAAGCACTAACGAGCGCAGTTTCCGCCACATCTCTTCGATGT
>JALLOF010000781.1 GCA_027717595.1 Nitrospinae bacterium AH_259_B05_G02_I21
CCTCCCAGGTCTCGGCCGCGAAGGCCGCCTCTGCCCGCTGGAGGGTGGCGTAGGGATGGAGGCGGCTCGTCGGCTCTTCTCGCAACAGCGTCGTGAAGGCCCGCCGGGCCTCCTGGGTGCGCCCGGCGCCGGCCTCGGCGAGCCCCAGGTTGTAGAGGGCGTAGTCTGAGACGGCCGGCAGCACCTTGCGGGCCCGCTCGAAGTAGCC
>JALLOF010000782.1 GCA_027717595.1 Nitrospinae bacterium AH_259_B05_G02_I21
GCCGCCGGGGAGCGGACGGCCGGCGCCACGATCGATTCCCTGAGTTGTTCGGCCCCTTCCGGGTCGTGGTCGACGAAGAGGATCGGAGCCAGGGCTTTCTCCATGTGCTTCCAGACGTAGAAGGCGAGCATGCAGAGAAACACGTGAGCCCGAACCCGATCTTCACGCCGGTGACGGATCGGCTCCACTTCGAGGGCGAAGTCCTTGC
>JALLOF010000078.1 GCA_027717595.1 Nitrospinae bacterium AH_259_B05_G02_I21
CTCGCTTAGAACCCAAACGAGAAGGTTTCGGGCCTATCGGAACTCCAACCAAAAAGGGGGGAGAGCCACAACGAGAGGCGCAATGAATGGGGTCGGCTCAAGCGAGCCATGCACCACATCCTTGGCCGGAGGGGGCGGCAGGCCTCAAGGGTGCGCGGCTTACGCGGCCTGGAGGCGGCTGAAGTCTGCCAGCCGCGAAAAAAGCCCCGCCACCTGGCCGAGCAGGGCAATCCGGTTTGCCCGCACCGCCTCATCCTCGGCCATGACCAGCACCCCGTCGAAAAACTTATCGATCACTGGCCGGAGCTTGGCGACCTGGACAAGCGCCTCTTTGTACTTGCCTTGCGCCTCAGCCTTCTCCACCGCACCGGCCACCTGCAGGGTCATCTCATGTAGCCGCTTCTCCTCCGGCTCCGCCAAGCGCTTCGGGTCGACCGAGCCGGGCTTGTCGGAAGTGGCAAGAATGTTGATGACCCGCTTGACGGCGGTGGTGATGGCCTCGAAGTCGGCTCGCTGGCGCCACTCCGAGAGCGCCTCCACCCTCTGGGCGGCGTCGACCACGTCGTCGAAGCCGAGCGCGAGCACCGCATCCACTGTATCGGGCCTCACGTTGCGCTGCTGTGTCATGAGAAACGCAAAACGCCCCCTGATGAAGTCCAGGACCTCCTTGGTCACCTGGGGGCGGGGCAGCTCAACTTTGTCGCCAAGCTCTGAGATGGCCTTCTTGACGAGCTCGCCCAGCGAGATGCGAAACCCCTTGTCCAGGAGAATGGCCACGACGGCCGCCCCCTGGCGCCGAAGCCCGTAGGGGTCGCCGGCGCTGGTGGGAGTCACACCGATGCCGAAGTTGCCGCAGATGGTGTCGACTTTGTCGGCCACGGAGACGACGGCGCCGCTGAAGGTCTTGGGCAGGCTGTCCCCGACGAACTTCGGCTGGTAGTGCTCGTAGATACCTTCGGAGACTTCCTTCGGCTCGCCCTTGATGCGGGCGTACTCGCGGCCCATGAAGCCCTGCAACTCGGGGAATTCGTAAATCATCTGGGTTTCGAGGTCGGCCTTGGAGAGCCACGCCACCCGCGATACGCTTTTGGTCTTCTTCTCCCCGTCTACCTTCCGGGCCATCCACGTGGCGACCTTCTCGAACCGCTCCACCTTTTCGTAGCTCGTGCCGAGCTTCGACTGGTAGAGGACGTCCTTGAGGGCCTCGACGAAGTGTTCGAGGGATTTCTTCTGGTCCTCGGTGTAGAAGAAGTCCGCATCTGCGAGCCGGGCCCGCAAGACGTACTCGTTGCCCCGGGCCACCTCCTTCGGCCGCTTGGCCTTCGTGTTGTTCACCGTGATGAAGTAGGGCATGAGCTTGCCCTTGCCATCCACGACGGCGAAATAGCGCTGGTGGCTCCGCATGCAGGTAATCAGCACCTCATCGGGAAGCCTTAAGAACCGCTTATCGAAAGACCCCAACACGACCGAGGGCTCCTCGACGAGGAAGGTCACCTCATCGAGCAGATCCTCGTCTTCGAGTATCCGCCCCCCGTGGCGCTTGGCGAGCTGGGTGACTTGGCGGCGGATCGTCGCCTTGCGCTCTTCATGGTCCACGACCACGTGGCGGGCCTTGGAATCTTTGAGGTACTTGGAGAAGCTCGTCACGGTGAACGGCTTAGGTGCGAGGAACCGGTGGCCGCGCGAGCGGTTGCCGCTTTTCACGGCCCCGAATTGGAACGGTATGGTTTTGCCGCCCAGCACCGCCACAATCCAGTGGACGGGTCGCGCGAAGCGCACATCGTAGTCACCCCACCGCATTCTCTTGGCAAAGGGGATGGAGTCGACGACGCGCGGCAGTAGGGCTTTCAGTGCAGGCATCGCGGACTTGCCCTTCGTCGTCCTGCGCACGCAGACGTACTCGCCCCGGTCGGTCTCGACTATCTGGAGGTCCTCGACCTTGGCCTTATGGCTTCGAGCAAACCCCTCGGCCGCCTTGGTGGGCCGACCCTGCTCATCATAGGCGATGCGCTTGGCCGGGCCGATGACTTCTTCGGTGACATCAGCGGTTGTGTCCGCCACGGCCTTTACGCAGCAGACCAATCTGCGGGGGGTGCCCATCACCACCACGTCGCCGTGGTCTATCCTCTGGTCCCGAAGCCCCCGGGTGATAGAGTTCTTCAGGTGATCGAAAGCGGGCTGCATAAAGCCCGTTGGGATCTCTTCGGTGCCGATCTCTAAAATAAGCTCTTTGGTGGCCATGCCTCTCGTCCCCTTTCCACCCGTCTGGACCGCGTTCGTATGTGGGTCGCCCCCCTCGCAGGCTAGGTGCTCACGAGATCGGCCCACACGCCTTTCTTCAGCAACGGATAGCCCATCTCTTCTCGCTGTTTGACGTAGCCCTCGGCGCAGCCGCGTGCCAGCTCCCTGACTCGGCCGATGTAGCTGGTCCGCTCGTTCACGCTGATGGCCCCCCGGGCATCGAGCAGGTTGAAGGTGTGGGAGCACTTGAGACAGTAGTCGTAGGCGGGCCAGATGAGGTTTTTGTCCAGCAGATCCTGTGCTTCCCCCTCGTACATGTCGAAAAGCTTAAAGAGCATCTTGGCATCGCTTTCTTCGAAATTGTACACACACCACTCGTACTCGCTCTGCTTGTGCACATCGCCATACGTGATGCCCTCAGTCCACTCAAGGTCGAAAATGTTGTCGATGTTCTGCAAGTACATGGCGATACGCTCGATGCCGTAGGTGAGCTCGCCGCTGACCGGTTTGAGGTCAATCCCGCCGCACTGCTGGAAGTAGGTGAACTGGGTTATCTCCATCCCGTCGAGCCAGACCTCCCATCCAAGGCCCCAGGCCCCGAGGGTGGGGCTTTCCCAGTCGTCCTCGACGAAGCGGATGTCGTGCTTTAGCGGATCGATGCCGAAGGCCTTCAGGCTATCGAGGTAGAGCTCCTGAAGGTCGTCGGGGCTGGGCTTCAGAATCACCTGGTACTGGTAGTAGTGCTGAAGGCGGCTGGGGTTCTCGGCGTACCGTCCATCGGTGGGCCGCCTCGATGGCTCGACGTAGGCCACGTTCCACGGCTCGGGCCCCAAGGCCCGAAGAAAGGTGGCCGGGTTCATGGTGCCCGCGCCGATTTCCAGATCATACGGCTGCTGGATGATGCAGCCGTACTCGTGCCAGTATTGTTCCAGGGCCAAGACCAGCTCTTGGTACGTCATGATCGCTTCCTCCTGCCGAGGGCGAACGGAAGCCCTCCTCCCCGTGTCAGAGTTACGATGTGTCCGCCTCCCCCCCGATCGCCGGGGCATCCTCCTCGAAGGCCTTGTGGAGGATGCGGACGGCCGGGTCGGCGTGTTGTTCCTCGATGATACAGGAGATCTTAATCTCCGAGGTCGAAATCATCATAATGTTTATGCCCTCGTCGGCCAAGGTGCGAAACATCCGGGCCGCCACGCCCGGAGCGCTCCGCATGCCCGCCCCGACGATTGATACCTTGACGATGCCCGTATCGAGGCTAACATCCCGAGCCCCGATCTCTTCGGCAAGCTTCCGCATCAGCTCCTGGGTTCGGACGGCATCATTGCGGCTCACGGTAAACGAGATGTCGGTGAGGCCATCCTCCGAAACGTTCTGGACGATCATATCCACCACGACGTGGTGCTCGGCCACGGCCTCGAAGATGAGCGCGGCGACGCCGGGGCGGTCGGGCACGCCCAGGATGGTCACCTTCGCCTGATCCTTGCTCGAGGTGACCCCAGCCACCGTGACCTCTTCCATCCCGGGCTGCTTCTCAACCACCATGGTCCCCTGCCCTCCCCCGAAGGTGGATTTAACGAAAATGGGAACGCCGTAGCGCTTGGCAAACTCCACGCTCCTTGCGTGGAGCACCTTCGCCCCAAGGCTCGCCAACTCCAGCATCTCGTCGTAGGCAATCGCTTCCAGCCGCCGGGCCTCGGGGACGACGCTAGGGTCGGCCATGTATACGCCACCGACGTCGGTGTAGATTTCGCAGGCCTCGGCCCCGGTGGCCGCCGCCAGGGCCACGGCCGTCGTATCGGAGCCCCCTCGCCCGAGGGTCGTCACATCGTCGCTCGGGCTCATGCCCTGGAAGCCCGCCACCACGCAAATGAAGCCCTCCTCCAGGGTGCGGCGGATTTTATCCGCATCAACCCTGATGATGCGGGCGTTCGTATGATGCGTATCGGTGATAATGCCAACCTGGCGCCCCGTCAAGGACTTCGCCTTATAGCCCAAGCTGTGCAGAGCCAGGGTCAGCAGGCTGATGGATATGCTCTCGCCGTTGGCCAGCAGCTGGTCGATCTCCCGGCCCTCGGGCTGATCCGTCAGCTCATAGGCCATCTCGAGGAGCCGGTCGGTCTCGCCCTCCATGGCCGAGACGACGACCACGAGCTGGTCACCCTGATCGGCCCTCTCCGCAACCCGCTTCGCAACCTCACGTATTTTCTTAAGGTTACCGACGGAAGTGCCTCCATACTTTTGGATTACGAGTGCCATGTTACTCTCAGCCCTGTCCCAAAAAATAGTCCATCAGGGTGTGGCCCACGGGGAAGTGGCGCGAGCCCTCCTGACGACAGGCCTCGGTGTATCGCTCCACCGCATCCCCCGGCCGGGCCGAGTCCCAAAGAGCGTAGGGGACGGGCTCCGCAACGTGGGTCTTCACGGCCACGGGCGTGGGGTGGT
>JALLOF010000079.1 GCA_027717595.1 Nitrospinae bacterium AH_259_B05_G02_I21
CTTCGGTCAAAGAGCATGCACCGGGTGCTGGTCGTCCCCTGGTCGATGGACGCTATGTATTTCTTCCCAGCCACTCCTCCCCCCTATGATTTACACCGGTTTAGAACCGGATAGCCGTCGCTCTGCGTCTGGCGGAAGGTCAATTCAAGGGTACCACCTATGGAGCCGTCGGGACAACAGTCGGCGGTCTGCTGATAGGGTCCAGGGCCCGGTTTTGCGGACGGGGAGATACCGGCGCTCGTGGTCCTCGACGCGACCGTGCGGCTGCTGCCCGGCGTCGTCGGCGAGGAGCGCTCCATCCGGGAGGACTCGTTCGAGGCGGGGCTCCTCGACCATCCCCACTACACGCGCCCGGCGGAGGTCGAGGGCCTCGAGGTGCCCGAGGTGCTGCTCTCCGGCGACCACGAGGCCATCCGCCTCTGGCGGCGCAAAGAGAGCCTCCGGCGCACCCGCGCCCGCCGGCCGGATCTATTCGCCTCCGCCCCCCTCACCGACGAGGACCGCGAGCTCCTTAAAGAGATCGAGGCGGAGGAGGGTGAAGCAGGGTAGGGGCCCGGGCGGCCCGCCGTTCACCAGGTGGGAGGGAAATCCTCAGGGAACCAATCTGCAAGCCGTCACCGGGCGGACCCAGCCGCCCCGTCCGTACCCTTAGACCCCCATAGGCCCGCCCCGGTGGAATGGGCTCCCCTCGCCGTCCAGGGACAAATTACCCCAGTAATATTAACTTTTCCCCTATTAGCGAAAGTAACAATTTCCTGGGATAATCGGAACCTGGAAAACTTGTTGACAATTTACACCTGGTGTGTATAATGTTCACAATTCCATAATGCCAAACAATCTCTAAGCACCAGTAAGGCCGATACGCTGACCCTGAGGGGGAAGTCAGCGATGCTAAGTAGTTATAGGCCGAGTTACCCGCCGAGGGGTTAGCTCGGCTTTTTTCGTGGTGCTTGAAATGCCACCACGAAGGACGAGCCTAGCCGGAGGCGGCGTCATTGTGCTTGGCGGGCTGAAGGAGGTGATGTCCATAGATTGGAAGGTGTGTCTTATCCCAGCGTTGCAATAAGCTCTTACATCAGCTCATAAATACGTTAGAAGGAGACGGAAAAATGAATGACACACGGAGAAGGCTTACGCTCTTTAACATAACGCGTGTCGTGGCGTTAGGGATGTTGCTGGCGCTCGCAGCGTACCTCCCGCTGGCCCAAGCCGGTGTAATCGTAGAGGGAGTGAGTCACTTCAAGTGCTACGAGGTCGACGACGCGAGGAACATAGACGTGCTGAAGCAACTCGCGGACCAAATCGTGGAACTCGATCCCAACGTCAAAATCGAGGAGGCGAAGTTCTTCTGCACCCCCGTAAATAAGTGCGACTTCGTCCCCCCAGGGGAGCCACAGGTGCCATGCCCGCCGCCATTCATCGGTCTACAGGACCACCTGGTATGCTACGAGATAGAAACATCGGTACAAGCGCAGATCGGTACGGCGGTGGTAACGAATCAGCTAGGGAACCAGAGTTACAAGATAGACGATCCAGAGCTTCTATGTGTTCCCACCAGCAAGGCGTTCATTACCGACCCGACCTGCGAAATCGATCCGTTGTCTTGCCCGGCGGGCACCGTCTTTAACAACGCCACCTGCGCTTGCGACCAGGGGGACGCACGCGAATAGAGCACCACACCGTAGGGAGGGTAGGAAGAGGAACGACAGGGCCGTCGGAACGCACGGAGCGACTCGCTGCGAGCAGGCACCGTGGAGGGGCACGGGGCGCGGGGCCCGCGGCGCGGAGGGGGGGGACCTTTACCGCCCCGCGCGCTTGGCGAAAGGAGCCAATGGAGGTAATCTTAGCAACAAAAGCACAAGCGGAGCGGGTTTGGTACACTAACGGCGAACATAGATAAGGCTCAGCAGTAGCTGGACCGCGGCGTCCTCAGGCAGCCCCGCCTTCACCCACCTGAGTCCGCCTCAGGCGGATTGCACATACAATCCGAGCCGGGGGAGTCCGCCTGAGGCGGTTCCCCCGGCTCGGGCTCGTAAGGCCGGATGGCACGCTCAACGAACCGCGCGATCGTCTCTGTGGCGGCCGCGAGCCCAGCCGGGCTGAAGTGATAGCCCAGAAAGTTGAAACCCCGTTCGATCCGCCCGATGAAGGTCTTGTCCGGGTGTATTTCCAAGTGCAGGGGTCAAAACGGCAATGCAGGAGATTTTGGACTGAAACTGCCGGTAAATGGTGGATTGGCCAAGAGGTTAACACTAAGGATGCTGGGTTTAGAATGGTCTCTTGAAATCTTATGTTAATTGACGCACGATCATTGCCCAAGGATAAGGTTATAGAGACAGAAGTTTGTATCGTTGGTGCTGGGGCGGCGGGGATCGCGCTGGCGCGCGAATTCGTAGGTCAGGAATTCCGGGTCTGCCTGCTAGAAAGCGGCAGCCTGGGATTTGAGGAAGACACACAAGCACTTTACAAAGGAGAAAATATCGGGCTTCCCTATTTCCCATTACACAGGTGTCGCCTACGTTTTTTTGGGGGCTCGACTAACCATTGGGATGGATGGTGTCGGCCGCTTGATGCGATTGATTTTGAAACCCGCGACTGGATTCCACACAGCGGCTGGCCTTTTAGTAAATCCCATCTCGGTCCGTTCTACGAACGCGCTCAATCGATCTGCCAGCTCGGACCTTTCACCTATGACGTCAAGTTTTGGGAAAATCCCAAAAAGAGCCCCCGACTACCTTTCAAAGACGGCCGGGTGATCACGAAAATCTACCAACGTAGTCCACCTACCAAATTTGGAGAAGTTTACCGTAACGAAATTATACATGCTGACAACATCAGCACCTATCTCTACACCAACGTGGTGGACATCGAAACGAATAATACGGCTCAGACTGTAACCCGTGTGCGCACCGCCACTCTTGAAGGCAACAAATTTTGGGTTTTAGCGAAACTGTTTATTTTGGCCACAGGAGGAATCGAAAATGCGCGCCTGTTATTGTTGTCAAACAAGGTCCAAAGCACCGGATTAGGTAACCAAAACGACCTCGTTGGACGTTTTTTTATGGAACACCCAGCGATGTTCTCGGGAGTATTTCTCCCCTCAGACCCACACCTGCCGTTAGGGTTATACCATATGGTCCAAGGGAAAAGAACGATCGGGGCTTTGACCCTCGCCGAGGGGGTACTGCGTCGCGAGAAGATGGTGAACATTAGCGCCACTCTCATACCAGTGACCAGACTAGGTTACTATTACAAAACCAGCTCAAGGGGAGTTACGTCATTTAGGCACAATCTTCGGGCGACCCGCCAAGGGGGTGCACCTGATGATTTCTGGAAACATTTAAGAAACGTGCTCGTCGACACCGACGATGTAGCAACCGCTATACATGGAAAAACCTTGAATCCAAACTTTCTAGCGATTAGGCTCTATAACCACATTGAAACAACGCCCAATCCAAAGAGCCGGGTGACCCTTTCTGATGAGCGAGACCGTCTCGGCCAGAACCGCGCGCGGTTAGACTGGAGGTTGAGCGCTATCGACAAACGCAGCATGAGGCGGGCGCACGAAATCATCGGTCAGGAGCTCGGGCGTGCAGGCCTGGGGCGGCTTAAGGTCGAACTGGGCGAGGACGACACGACGTGGCCCTCCTCGCTGAAGGGTCTTAGCCATCACATGGGAACGACTCGCATGCACGTTGACCCCAATAAAGGGGTCGTCGACGAAAATTGCAAGGTCCACGGAATCTCTAATTTGTTCATAGCGGGCAGTTCGGTCTTTCCTACCTCCGGCCCCAACACTCCCACGCTGACCATTGTCGCCCTGGCAGTGAGGCTGGCCGATCACGTGAAAAAACTCGTGTCATGATGCTGCATGGGAACATCACCAGACGGCTATTTTTAGGTGCCTTGGGGTGCCTCGGTGCTCTCGGTCTTGCCCGACCGGCCCGAGCTTTGGCCAAATTCGACGAACTTAGATCACCCGATCCCCTCGTTTCGAACTTGGCCACGATCTTCACCCACAAAGACAGCGCCGCAGTGATCGGTCAAGAATACTTAAGAAGCGTGCCTGAAGAAGCAGACGCGCCCTTGCTCGTAGATATGATTTGTTCATCCCTTCCAAAGCGGCGGGCAGACCTCGTTGGAGCAGACTTGGAGGAGCTTCGGGAGTTGCTGCGCCACCAACAGCGACACGATTTCGAATACGGGCGCACCGTCAAGGTCAATGACTGGATTCTCTCAGAAACCGAGGTTCGACTTTGCGCCCTAGCAGCACTCTTGTAAGATACGAAATCCACCACCCTCAATGGAACAATCCCCTTCAAGAAGTCAACGCTACAAACATTCCCGATTCTTGAGTAGATGTGTGAGTAATTCTCGCTGTGCGATTTACCATAAGACCTTTTGCAGCTATGGTCAGCATCCGGTGGGGCGAGGACGGGCACCCTGTCTCTTTTGCCCATGCCAAGGACAGGTTTCACGATGAAAGATTGAGCTTGCCCCCGTTCAGTCGAGTACCATCGTTCGCTCACCTCTGTTCCCGGACCCCCTCGTCTCAGCGTCAACCCGCACCGGGCTCCCCCGGCCCTACGGCGGTTTGTCGCCGGGCCCGCCCGGGGCGGGCGGCTCCTTGGATTCCCGCTCGCGGCCCTTCTCCGGCCTGTCGTAGTGCGGGTCTTT
>JALLOF010000007.1 GCA_027717595.1 Nitrospinae bacterium AH_259_B05_G02_I21
GCTCGACCAGCCCATCTCAAGGCACGGCGGCCATCTGCAGGACCATTGTGAATATTCCGGTGGGTGCTGCGAACACCCAGGCCCATCGGGTGGCAATCTCCTACAACGCCGCCTACATCACTCCTCTTGGGGCGCTGCTGGGCCTCATCGTGGGCGACGCCGGTTTGGGATCGGGGATCACGCAGACCTCCACGGCGACAATGCGCCAATGATGGGGCATATAGAGCGGAGGAGGACGATGGCAATTAAAACCCTACTCGTGGATGATAAAGCCTCTGTCCGCGGGCTGGTGCGCTCGTCCCTGACTGACAAGGGCTACCATGTTGTCGAGGTGTACAACGGTCGTGAGTCTCTCGCAGTGGTCGAGCAGGAAGGGCCCACCGTAATCCTCCTCGACTTCCGGATGCCGGGCAAGGATAACTTGAAAACGATGCAGGAGCTTGCGGCCACCTTGGGTCCGAAAACGACGGTGGTCTTGTTCACCCGCCCTGGCGAAGGGATGCGTGCTCAACACGCAATTGGCGAGCAGGCCTCCGCCGACAATCCCATGGCCCTGAAGCGTCTTATATCGCTGTTTCCCGAATGGCGGGAAAACGGCCACCACTCCATTACCCTTTACCCTTACAGGAGAAAATTCTCACTCCCAAACCGTTCTCGACGGACGTGCGATCGAAATCACCACCTTTCCTTTCTCCATCGGTCGCAAAGCCCGACGGGAAAACCCGCCAAACGGGAAGCATCAGCTGGCCAACCTCCCCCCAAACGACCTAGACCTACCAGACTCCCGACCCTAGTACATCTCCCGGAGGCATTTTCAAATCGAGCACCGTTCCGAGCGATTCTTCGTCCAAGACCTGGGAAGCCGGCTCGGTGTCGTGGTGAATTGGAATTTCATCGGATGGCTCGAACGCAAGAAGGTTCAAGAGTTAAGAGAAGGCGACAATCTAGTCGTGGTAGGGGGGCCAGACTCCCCCTATCGGTTTATCGTTACGGTTTAAAAGGACTTACGGAGCAACGGATGAATCCCGGCTCCTTCGCGATTAGGCGTCTTCTCTCAAGTATTTACCCTCGAATAGCCACATCCAAAAACCTGTTGTGCTGTTTTGTGCCAAGTAGTATACTTATTCCGAGATCGTCTTGCCCTGACCTCCAGCCGAGGTGGTTGCTGTAGCGGGCGGAGCAAGGCGTTCGGAAACACCTCTGGGGCCCTCCAGGGGAAGGCAGGAGGAGGCATCGCCGTGTTGAAGTGTATAGCAACCTTCGTCCGGAACGAGGAAGGGGCGTCGGCCGTGGAATATGGCCTGCTCGTGGCCCTCATTGCAGCGGTCATCATCATTGCCGTCACGACCATCGGGACGAACCTGAGCGCGAAATTCACAGAGGTCGCCGACAAGCTGAAGTAGCCGACGCGTTTCGTTTAGTCCTGAGCAACATCGGATCGCAGTCAGGGCTTACGTACCTATCCTGGGCGGAATAAGCCCAAGTCCCCGAATTGTAGGCCTTTTCCCTTCCTCCCTGCTCACCTTTTCCATTCCGGGAACCCCCTCCCCTCCCTTTCGCGGGATAGGGCGCGTTTCGACTCCCCTCACCAATCTATCCATGCAAATGACCGAAGAGATGGCGCAGCTCGGCCCCTTCTCTGCCAGAAACTTATCAAGCAGATTTTACGATTAGCTGGTTTAGGGACTGGGTGTTAGAGGGCTGAAGCCCCGGCGGTGTCCTCGTGTTCGTGGGTCGTTGTCGTCCGGTTCTCTGGGGCATAGTGAACCAGCGCCGCCTGGAGAAGACGACGGCCGCGATGAAGGCGGGACATGACCGTTCCAATGGGACAGTCGATGATTGAGGCGATCTCTTTGTAGGAGCATCCCTCGATGTCAGCGAGGTGCACGACGGTGCGAAACGCCTCGGGGAGCTTATTCAGGGCCTCTTGCAGCGCCGAGAGCATTTGTTGATTAATGGCGGTTCGCTCTGGGTCGATGCCCTGAAGGCTCGTCATGCGTTCGTGGAGCAATTCCAGTTTGTGCGAGGCGGGGCCTTCCCTCCGAACGGCACCCTTGCGGTAGGCGTTAATGAAGGTGTTCAGTAGGACCTTAAAGATCCAGGCCCTGAAATTGGTGCCCGCCTCAAAGCGATGAAAGAACCGGAGGGCTCGAAGGTAGGCCTCTTGAACCAGGTCCTCGGCATCTTCCGCGTTGCGGGTAAGCCGCAACGCCATTCCATAGCACGCATCAAGATGCGGAAGCGCCGTTGCCTCGAAGGCTTCAATGTCGACTACGGTCTCTTGGTTTTCCATAGAAGGAATGGTTCTTCCCTGCATTCCCGTATTTTCGATGAAAGCGTACAGGTGAGATCCCCCTGCTCGCTGTAAGGAAGCTTACACTCATGAAAGGAATCTCGCTCAATCAACCAATATATGGTCCCCTCCTTCGAAGATAGGGGGTCGCCGGCCTGAGTCGGGGAGGAAAGCTTCTCAAAATCCAGACGGCGCGGAGAGCTGAGACGAGGCGGGGAGCTTTTGGGGCTTTCGGCCCGAGAGGCGCTCGAAGCGGCGGGCCACAGCCTCTGCAAGGGGCTTGTTTTGCATAGCGAGGGCGATCTCGTATTCCTGCTGGAGATAAAGCAATTCGGTGCCTTCATAGCCGAAAGACGAGGCCGCCCCTGTTTGATGAGGCATGCCGAGCGCATCCGCCATCTGGTCGAGCAGCAGCTGTGAGCCCCTGCCAGTTCGGTCGTATTCCTCCAGCAACGCCCTCAGGCGACCGATCTGAGCCTCCAGCGCACTACGCTCGGTGCGAAGAGCCGCCAATTCCCGATAGAGTTTCGCCAGAGCCGACTCCGGCTCCACCCCTTCGGACCCAACCGGAGGCGGTAGGGATTTCATCTCCGGCTCTGCGCCCTGCGCCGGCGCAGCAGATTGGCGGACATCTCGCTCGAGCAACTTCTCAAGGGGCTGATCGTCCTGGAGCGCGAGGAGGTTGCCGAAGCGAGCAGAGGGTTGTGGCGACGGAGCAGTGCCAAGGGCCCCTTGCCGGGCGGTCACCCCCTGCTCGGTCGTCCCTTGGGGGGGGTAGAATTTCTGGCGGTAGGCCTCTTCTTGCGTCTTCGCTTCTTTCTCTTTCTGGGCGCCCTCTACTGCACCGGCCAACATTCCAACGCCGGCCCCGATGGCCGAGCCAATTCCGGGGACGATGGATGTCCCGATCATTGAGCCGTAGACGGCGCCGCCGACCGCGCTGCGACCCTTCTCCGTGGCGCACCCCGTGGTTAGCAACAGCCCCACCGTCAGGGCCACCACAACCATCACACCCCGGCCCGTGTCAAAATACATGAACCCCTCCCCCCCGTTTTGTGATGCTAATGGAGGGGGAAACATCTGTCAATGGACGGCGCAGGATTTGCGCTTGACAGTCTTTCGAGTGCTATGCTAAAAACGAGCCGACATGGGGATGGGAGCTCAACTGCGGCCCTAGGGGTTATGAAGGGCGTTCCCACCACAGCCGGGTGGCTCTCAAAGACCTCTTCCCCCAGCGGGTGATACCGGCGGGGGTTTTTTCTTAGCCTGCCCATGGTGAGGGAAATCATCTCCAGGCGCTCAGAGAACGGAGGATCAATCGTATGACCAAGCGCCTTTTCATCGCTGCTAGCCTCGCTCTCGCTGTTTTAACGATAACTCCCTGGGTCTTGCCAGCCTTGGCCCAACAGCAAGCGCCCACACCAAGCACGAACGAAGGGTGGGTAGTCTTTAACCTGTTCCGGCGCGGTGGCGTGGTCATGTACCCCATCCTGTTTTGCTCAATCATCGCGTTGGCCGTAAGCCTCGAGCGGCTCTTCAACCTCCGGCGGACCAAGATCATCCACCCAGAATTCCTCGATGACATCCAGCGCCATTGGTTTCGCCACGACGTCACGAAGGCCATCGAAGCCTGCCAGGGATGGGACATCTCCATCGCCCGAATCCTCAAGGCCGGCCTGCTGCGGTTTGAGTTCGGCTTCCTAGAAATCGAGCGGGCGATTGAGGGAGCGGGGAACCACGAGGCGGGCCTGCTCGTGTCCAACCTGCGGGTCCTCGGCGCGGTGGCCAACCTAGCGCCGATGCTCGGGCTGCTCGGCACGGTCATGGGGATGATCAAGGCGTTCAACGTAATCTCGCAAAGCGGCACAGGCAACCCGGGCCTCGTCGCCGGCGGAATCTCCGAGGCGCTCATCACCACGGCCGCCGGCCTCGTCGTCGGCATCCCCGTGCTGGCCCTGTATCACTACTTCCGGGGCCGGGCGGACAAGTTCGTCTTCGAGATGGAAGAGATCAGTCTCAAGCTCCTCGAAGAGCTGGCACACAGGCAAAAGGAACTGGTCGATTAAGGAGACCCACCCATGAGATTTCGCAAAGAGGCCGAGGAGGACTACAGCCTCCAGCTCACTCCCCTGGTCGACGTCATCTTCCTCTTGCTCATCTTCTTTATGGTCTCGACGGCCTTCATCGACTTCACCCGCCGGCTCGACATCCAGCTTCCTGAAGCCAAAGCGGCCCAGGTCGTCGAGAAGGTCAAATCCTTCGTCATAGAGATGGGTGTCGACAAAAAGATTCACTTGAACGGCATCCTTGTTACGATGGAATCCCTGGAGGCAAAAATAAAGTCGGAGATGAAGACGGCCGCCCGGGGCAGCGCCATCATCAAGGCCGACAAGCGGCTGCCCTACGGCAACGTCGTCAAGGTCTTGGGGATTGTCAAGGACGCCAAGATCCGCGACATCGGCATCGCCGTCCACTAGCACCCACCCGGAGGCCACTCTCCCCTCTCGCCCCACCGACTCGTTCGTGCGATGTAGGCCCAAGGTAAAAGCCAGAGGAAAAGACTTCGCACCCGCCCTTCCCTTCTCTCTAGGATTGGAGATAAGACAGAGGTGGTGGTGTGTGTGTTTAGGAGAGGTCTTAAGGGGAGGTCGTCAGAGGGTCTCTAAGCTCGTGATTTGGCCCTTGGCGTCGTAGGTCCACCGCCTATCCGGCCGCCCGTCGGCGTTCTCGTCCTCCTCGTGGCGGGCGAGCTTCCCTCGCTCGTAGTAATTCCACGCATCTATGCGGCCATCGTGGTTGGTGTCGGCTTCCTGGCGGACGAGCTTCTTGTTTTCATAATGGGAGGTGACGTCAATCCGCCCGTCGGCGTTGGTGTCCTCTTCGAGGCGGACCAATGCCCCACCGGCGTAGTGGGAGATGGCGTTGGGACGCCCGTCGAAGTCGGTATCTTCGGTCTTCTTTACGAGCTTCTCGCCCCGATATTCGAGAAGCACATCGGTCCTTCCATCGCTGTTGGTGTCGCGCTCCTCCCGCTCGATCTTGCCCCCACTGAAGAACTGCGTCACATTGGGCCGCCCATCCCCATCGGGGTCCTGCTCGACCCGAACGAGGACCTTGTCGCGGTAGAAGCTGGTCAGGTCGGGCTTGCCGTCGCTGTTGGTATCGTTTTCCTGGCGCACCAGCAGGTTGTTTTCGTAATACGACCACCGGTCGATCCTGCCCCTGCCCTTGCTCGCCTCCTCGGCCTTGATGAGCGCCTCACCCCTGTAGTGATAGATGGCGTCCGGGCGCCCGTCGCCGTCCTTGTCCTCCTCCTCCCGCTCCAGGGCGCCTCGGGAACCGTAGAAGGAGACGAGCACGCCTCCCTTCGGGCGGCGCTCTTTGCGTTTTACGAGCCGCTCGTTGGCGTAGGTCAGCTCGAGGTCCGGGCGGCCGTCAAAGTCGGTGTCGGCCTCCTGCTTGACCTTCTGGCCCCCCCGATAGGTCACCCATACATCCTGCTTCCCGTCGAAGTTGGTATCCTTCCAATGGCGTGCTAGCTTGCCGGCTTCGTCCATAAAGAACCAGAGGTCGGCCTTGCCGTCGCCGTTGGAGTCCTTCTCTTGCTTGTCGAGCCTCTCTCCGATGAAATAGCTCCACAGCTCCACCCGGCCGTCGCCGTCCTTGTCTTCCTCCTGGCGGACGACCTGCCCGTTCTTATAGTGGCTCACGACATCCATGCGGCCGTCCTTGTTGGCGTCTACCTCGCGGCGCGTGATGACCCCCCGCGCGTAGTGTGTAATCACATCTTTGCGGCCGTCGCCATTCGTATCATCCTCCCGCAGGACGACCTTCTTCCCCCGGTACTTAAGCCATTGGTCCACCCGGCCGTCCTTATTGGTGTCAACCTCCTGGCGGACCTGGACGCCCTTCTCATAGAAGCTGGTCAGGTCAATTCGGCCATCGCCGTTGGTATCTTCCTCGATGCGGCGAATCTTACCATCCACGTAGAACTTCGAGAGGTTGGTCCGGCCATCGCCATCGGGGTCGATCACTTCCTTGACGACCTGCTCGCCCCGGTATGTGGCCATCAGGTCAAAGCGGCCATCGTGATTTGTATCCTCTCGCCGCTGCGTGAGCCTTCCTGCCTCGTAGAGAAAGACGACGTCCATCCGGCCGTCGCCGTTGGTGTCTTCCTCCTGCTTGAGGCGTTGCTTGTTCCGATAGGTGGTGACGACGTTGGCCCGCCCGTCTCTGCTCGTGTCCGCTTCCCGCCTGACCATCTGGTCGCCCTCGAAGAAGCTCCACAGGTCAACCTTCCCGTCCCCGTTCGTGTCATCCTCCCGCCTATCGAGCCGACCGTTCTTGAAGTATTTGACGACATCGGCTCGGCCGTCGCCGTTCGTGTCCTCTTCCTCGCGTAGCCGCTGGCCAGCCCTGTTGTAGAAGGCCGTGAAATTGAGGGCGTCCGTCTTCCCCGTCGCCTCCTGGCGCTTGACCTCCTTTCCGGCGGCGTTGTAGTGGACGATGAGGTCTACCTTCCCATTACGGTTGGTGTCGCCTTCCTGGCGGACGAGATTCCCTCTTTCGTAGTACGAGTAGCGGTCCACCTTGCCGTCGTGGTTGGTGTCTCTCCAGGTCCGCTCCAGCTCGCCTTGATCATCCAGGAAGTACCACGCGTCGGGCTTCCCGTCCCGATTGCTGTCCTTCTCCTGCTTGCGGCGCCGGTCGTTGACGAAGTAATCCCAGACGTCGACCTTTCCATCGCCGTCGGTGTCCTCTTCCTGGCGCACCCGCTGGCCGTTCTTATAAAAGAACCAGACGTCTGTGCGGCCGTCTCGGTCCTTGTCCATCTCCGCCCGGACGACCTGGCCCTGCTTGTTGTAGAAAAACTTGCTGTTCGGGCGCGAGGACTGGGCCTCGCCTGCCCCGCTCAGCCCGAGCAGGAGCAGAAGCGCCACCAAAGGGATGGCTGGTTGGAGGGAGATGTCCTCGCTGACTCGTCTCATTGCCGTCTCGTGGCCCGTAGAGGCCGCCTCAGTTGTAACGGAACCCGCCCACAACATTGAGCCGGTTCGTTTTGAACTCGCCAGGGAGTGGCGGGAAAGGCGAGGCTCGGCGCATGGCGTCCTTCGCTCCCCTATCGAGCACGACGTAGCCGGACGCTGCAATGATCTTTACTCGCGACACCGACCCGTCCCGCTCAATGGAGAACTCGACGTTCACTTTGCCCCTAAGGCCTGGCTCCGCATCGTCGGGATAGCGCCACACCTCGAGGATGCGACGCTTCACCGCCTCCAGATACTCCTTGAAGCGCGGATCATCGCTGTTCAGAGGAACTGTGATCTCGTCTTGGAATTCAGCCGGCGCCGAGCCTACGGGGCCGAACTCCTTGACGTCACCGAACGAGACAGGTTGGGGGGCGTCTGGGCCGACCTCGCCGCCCAGGCGGGCTTCAACCGTTTGGGCCGTTCTACGCTCATCCACCGGGCGCGTGCTAATGCCGGCCGCTTCGGCCGCTGCCACCACCTTCGATGAGAGCGGGGTCGCCGACTCCGGGGCAGACTCCGAGACCACGGAGGCCACCTGCCCGAGCACTTTGGGGGCTGGAGCGCGGCTTTGCGGCAGCTGCGGGGGAGCCGTGGGTGCTGCCAGGCGGTCGCTCACAAGGAATTCCTTGGGAAAGGAATCCGCGAGCCGTGAGGCACGCCCCTCGGTATCGGGAACGATTGGGACGTCGACCGCAAGCACCTTGGGCCGGGTCGCCTTCGGGGCCTGTTGGCTAACGGTATGGGCGAGGCTTGTGACCTGTGGGGAGGTCTCAGGCAGCAGAAGCGGCTTTGTCGGTGAGGTGACCTCAGCCGTAACCTCGGTCGGCAGCCGAGAAGGACTGGTCTTGGGCCTTACGGCTTCGAGTCGTGCCGCCTCAACCTTCGGAACGGCCGGAGCCGCCGGGGTCCGGACCTTGGGTTGGGTCGCCTTGGCGACGAGCATCTTCTTCGGCGAGACATAGGACTTCTTGGGGGTCGGCCGCCGCACAGGACGGGGCGCGGGCCTGGGGCCCCGGGCCTTCACGACTTTGCGGGTCCGCTTGGTTGTCTTTTCGGTTTCGGCCTTCTTCTTTCGCTTTTCGATTTTTTTCGCCGGAGGCGGGGTGTCAAGAAGGCGAACCTGGACCGGGGGCTTTTTCTCCGGCTCTTGGAGCATCGCCAGGTTGATCAGCGGAAGAAAGAGGAGCAGGTGGATGATCGTGGAGGCTAAGACGTAGCCCCGAACCTTCTGGCGGCGCTCGAGGAGGTCCTCCTCGGTGATAATCAGGACAGCCCGGTCGGCCTCATCGAGGATGCGGCGTTTCTTAAGACGCCTTACGTGAGACTCGACAATACCGGTTACGGCCCCCCATGCCCCCCGCCATAACTCCCGCACAACACCGGTGACCGTGGGAACTCTCCGAGCCCTGAGGCCGGCGACTCCCCCTGTGATGGGAACCTTCGGCGTGGAAGACGCCTCGGGAGGGTCTCCGGCGGCGAGAGCGGCGGCTGGAACTTTCCGCTCGGGCTCCGGCTCACCTGCAGGATCCGCCTCAGCTTCGAGCGCTTCTACCTCGACGGCCTCCTCCGGCTCTTGCAGGGGGGCCTCGCTCGGCTCGTCATCGGACGAAGGCTCCTCCTCGCCAGGCGGAACATGCAGCTGCGCTTCGCGCTCTTGCAGCTTTTTTCGAGCCCTTCGCCTGCGAATCCGCGCTGCAAGTCTGGGGGGCAAGCTCCCAAGCTTGTCCTCGGATGGGGTCTGCTCTTCTTTGCCTGATCGATGGGACTCTGTCATTACCGTACCAGCAGGTCTGACGTCTCAACGGGTTGGATTTCCCGCATCCAAGGGGCCCGAAACCGCATCGGCCCGTTGGGTCGCGGGGCCGCTAGCTGACGTTCACCCTCCTTCTCTAGGGGCTTATTCCGTCCGAAGTTGATAGTGACCCTCGATGAGCTTGCCGCCTTCACGATGCGGGGGTATCCAGATGTACTCACGGACAACGGCCCCGCTCTCGGTGGGCCCCACCACCGGAGGCCGTTGCCGGCTATCGGTCTTCACAGCCCCCTCAGGTTGGGCAAGCCTTGCGCGGCTCATCTCGCGATCGTCCCTTTGTACCTTCGTCCATTCGGCCTTCACCCGCTCCCTCAGCGCATTGAGCTTCAGCCCGAGGAGGTCGCGTCGGCGCTCTTCCTCACGAATCGCCCGCTTGAGCTCAGCTATCTTATCGGGAGGTTCTTCGGCCTCTGAAGTTTGATCGGTCCCGTCCGGCTTGACCACAACAACCTGTTGAGAACGGTGCTCCCGCTCGACAAAAGATGAATCAGCGGCTAGGGCGTGCGCAAGACCACCCGTCATAAAGCCCACCGTCAGCACGCCTACCGTCCACGCTCGGCCCAGCACCGTTATGGGCCCCATGAGCTTCCCCTTGACGACTCACCTCGTGAAGGTGATCTGGCGCTCCAGTTCCGCCCGCTCCTCCTCGAGCTCCTTAATCTGTTGGTCCAGTTCCCGCTGAAGGTCCAGGTTGTCGATGCGCCTGGCGAGATCCAGCTCTTCCTTGAGGTCCCCAATCTTCTGCCCCACGACCTTGAGTCGTTCTTGCTTATCGGTCAGGGTCGGGTAATCTCGGGCAACCCGCGTGCTGAGCTCAGACGAGGTAGGGGTAGATGGTAAGGCGCCCTGCGTCCCCTGGCGCTCAGCTCTCAAGCGAGCTAGCTCTTCCTCAAGCTGGCGCTGCTTCTCCCGTGCGATCTCAAGCTCCAGCTGCCGCTGGCGCTCTTGCTCTGCCTGGAGCTGTTGCTCCCGCGCCACCGTCGAGCCGCCCACGGTGGGACCCGGAACCCCAGGGCTCCCATAGGTGCCGAGCTGGCCCTGACGATACCGCTGCTGCTCCGCCAGGCGGCGCTGCTTGGCCGCCTCAGCCTCGACGACTTGGCCCATCAGCGCGCCGCCAAGGGCGCCGACTCCGGCCCCAAGGAGCGCTCCCGTCCCGGCCTTCCCTGTCGCGCTCCCGATAAGCGCTCCCGTCCCAGCTCCAAGCAGGGCGCCTCCCACGGTTGTCTTCTCCGTCGTAGTCAGCTCCCGCCCGGCACATCCCGACGCAAGAAGCATTACGGCGATGGCCAGCAAGGCGCTGATCCGATTCATCTCTATTCTCATGGCTTCGACTCCCTCGGCGTACGCCCACAACGAGGACCATCCCTGAGGTTCCCCGGGGGCCTGATTTATGTCATCCTACGGCCTTGCCAAGCTAATGTCAAGGCTATTCACCCCCATAGCCTTTATAAAACAATCAATATATCAATAGGTTATCATAACTTTCCTCTTGCGGTCCCGAGCCATTCACTCGCCCCTCACTTCTATTAGACATCGAAGCTGCCCCACAGGTTGAACCTTCAGCCCGAAGAAGCCATCCAATCGGCCATCTCGGCGACATGGCGGATCGCTCGGCCGAGCCGCTTCGCTCGACTACAGACCAGGCCCTATCGCGTGGCGAGAAGCCGCCACATCTCCATATTTTCCCCCCTCATTCTTGACGATTAGCTTTTACCATTGACTTTTATCCCGGGGGCCGCTATAAATTCTCAGCGGTTACGCTACCGCGTAAGCACCGCCCGCGCCTGCACTTTGTGTTGGGGGACAAGCCGCACCAATCCTTAACATCACAGGGTCCTCTCCCATCCCGGAACGTTCATGCGACGACTGAGAAAAATTGCCCTTTTATCAGGCGCCTTCATCGTCATCCTGGTGCTCGTCGTCGCCACAATCGCCTACGTCCTCTTCGACGCCGAACGTTACAAGGAAGCCATCGAGACTCGATTGTCGGAAGTCACCGGGATGGAGGTCACGATCAAGCACCTCAGCCTTGGGATCCTCCGCGGTGTTGCCTTCGAGGGCCGCGACATCATCCTCCGAGACCCTCGCCATCCGAACCCTCACGTGACCATCGAGAGGGTGAGCCTGGGCCTAAAGACCAGGCCCTTGCTCAGCAAACAGGTCATCATCAAAAGACTCAACTTCAAGCGGCCCGTCGTGCAGGTCGCCATTGTCCCAGACTCCAAGGTGATCGAGGTCAAGTCGTTGCTCACGAAGCTGCTGAGGGTCGCCTCCCAGGCGATCGAGCAGGGGTTTTTCCTCGAGGCCCGATCGATGTCAATTCAAGCGGGTCGGGTGATCTTCTACGACGGGATGGACCACGAAACCGTCCTGGCCGACCTGAGGAACCTGAAAGCGAACCTCTCGGGGCTCAAGGTCAGAGCCCCCACCCGCTTCGCCCTGACCGGCCAACTCCTCTTCAAGGGCAACGCCATGCCCTTCTCCTTCCGCGGGGCGACCAACGATCTGCCGACCCGCTTTGACCCCGCTCTTGTGGCCATCGAGGGAACGGGGCGGATGCAGAACGTCCAGGGCCAATTGGCCAAAAGCTACTTGATGCCCGAGGGGCCGGTGCAAGCCTTGGAGGGGACGTTCGACATCAGCACGCATTTTCGGGGCAACCTCGGAGGGGCCATTGACGCCGAGGGCGACATAAAATTCACTTCCCTCTACATCGATTATCCGAAGCTCTTCAAGGCCCCCCTGCGAGCCGATGAGGGGACCATCAAGTACGCCCTCACATTCAAGGACGATGCCCTGATGGTGCGGCGTTTTGAAATCGCCTCGAAAGAGACGGCCTTCAAGGGCTCGTTTATGATTGATCACATCACCTCCGGCCACGGTCGGCTCACGGGCGAGCTTTCCACAACCGCCCTGTCGGTCGAGAGCATCGTCCAGCTACTTCCGCCCAGCGCCTCGCCAAGGGTGAAAGGGCTGGTCGAATCGATGAAGCCCTCTGGCCAGATGGAAGTCAAGCGTCTGGAGGCCAGCGGGCCCTTCCAGACCCTGCAGTCGGATGAAGAGCTCGGGCCCATCGTGACGGCTTCGGCAGACTTCGTGCTGAAAAACCTCGGCCTGACCTTCGGGCCCAACATCCCTCCGTTCAAAAACTGGGAGGGGGAGATAAGCTACAACGGCCGGGACATCACCTTTAAAGAAGTCGGTGGGCGGATAGGGGAAGAGAGCCGGATCGAGACCCTGAACGGGACCATCAAGGACATCGCCGGGGAGAACCCCACCGCCAATCTGACCGTTGTCACCCACCTTCGGGCGAGCGACTTTGGCAAGTACATCCAACGCTGGCTCAACCGAAAACAATCGCCCATGCTATCGGAAGGGACCATCGTTAAAGGCGCCGTGCACACGGACCTCGCCCTCGTCGGCCCACTCAAACCTCTCTCCCACCTGAACGTTTCAGGAGTGATTACCCTCGACAACATCTCCATCACCGACCCTGCGTCAAAACTGACCGTGGAAAATATTACGGGAGTCCTGCGGGCCAGGGGCGACCGGATCGACATCGAAAACCTCACCCTCGTCTCCAAGGACCGTCCCATTCACCTCACCGGGCAGGTGCTCAACCACATGGGAGACGTTGTCACGTTCGAGGGCGTAACGGTTGATCTGGGAGATGAGCTCCCGAAGTTGGCGGGCTTGCGCGGAAGCCTCGATAAACTGAACCACGTGTTTGCCATTGAGGCCAGCCAACCCATCGCTTACGACGATGCGCTCCTGAAAACCTTCCAGGCCCGCATCACAGACCTTAACTCAGCTCCCCTGCTCGAGCTTTCCTTCCAGGGATCGCTGACCGCAAGCCAAGTGTACCAATTAGCCACCTTCGCCTCAGCCGCCCCCGAGCGCAACCCCCTCCTTCAAGCGCTCAGCGGAGCCTCCGGGAACGTTGAGGTGGCCTTCAACGCCTCCGGTCCCCTTCGGAAAGAGCCCGGGGCGACCTGGACGGCCCAGCTTTCCTTTGACCAAATGACCTTCGCTCAGACTCATTACCTGGGCCGGCTTCGTTCCCTGACAGGCCAGCTAACGCTGAACCCCAGCACCCTAACCGTCACTGCCCTCACCGCATCCGCCGGATCCTCGGAGGTTACTCTACGAGGTTCGATCCAAGGCTACCTGGCCGAGGAGCCCAACGCCACCCTCACCGTTGAGACCTCGGGCCTCGAGGTCACCGATGCCATGGGCTTTTTGCCCTTCGACGAGGATCTGCCTGACGCACGGGGAACCGTAAAGGGAATTATCGCGGCCTCAGGCCCCCTGCTCACGCGCCCAGAAGCCGCCCTGTATGAAGGATCGCTGAACATCACCAACGGGCATCTCGACTTGAACCGGCTTCCTCCATTCGAAGACATATCCGCCCGGCTGGCACTCCGCCAGGGCGAAGCGGAGGTCGAAGAGGCCCGCTTTCTCGTGATGGGCTCACCGACCACTTTGACGGCCCTCATCAAGGGGTTCGCCGAGCCCGTCATCACGGTTCAATCCCACTCCGAGCGACTGGACTTCGACCAGTTGACCCCGCCGCGCCGCGACGGCGAAGTCCCCTTCATGAGGCTCCTTGACCGCGCGCTCGTTTTCAGCGAACGGTCCCTCGATAACGACTTTGTGCGCCGTGCAGAATGGAACCTCGATGTGGAGGTCGAGCAGGCGACGTATCAGCTGACAACCTTCGGCCCCATCAAGACCACCGCGACGCTGAAGGATGAAAGGCTTACGGTGAAGCGGGCCGAAATCAACACCGATGTCGGCTTGATAGAGGGCACGGGATTCCTCAATTTCTCCGGGATCGAGCCGACGATCTTCGGCTTCAAGGGCGACCTCACAGATGGCGATGCCCGGCAAATCATCGGCTCCTTGGGACCCGGGTGGGACGTGGTCACAGGGTCGCTCAACGTCAACACAAGCATGAAGTGTCACGAGGAGGGCGTCGTCAGAGGGTTGCTCGGATGCCTCCAGGGACACATAATAGTCCGCCTGAACGACGGGCACGTCCGAAAGACGGGCATCATCGAGCCGCTGGCCGAGAAGCTCAACTTTTCCAAGAGCTTCAAGCGCCGGAGGGAAGATACCGTGCCGATTATGCGCTATCACACCATCACGGGGGATTTCGCCCTGCAGGACGGCCTCCTCATCACCAACAATTTCGCCATCGACGGCTCCAAGATTAAGATTGCCACCGACGGCCAAATCAACCTATTCCACGACACCATGGACCTCAAGGTGAGCGTGCTGACCTTCAACGCGATCAACCAGATCGCCCACAGGATCCCCATTGTCAATTTCTTTGCCGAGGACGACAAAAGCCTCGTGGCAAGCTACTACGAGGTCTCGGGCGGGGTCGATGAGCCCGATGTCATTTCCATTCCCAACAAGTCCATGGAAATGGTTCTTATACGGACGTTCCACAAAATCTTCCGCGTGCCGGAGCGGATTATCAAAGCCCCGATCGATCTGCTGTACCAATTGCCCCCACCCGCTGAGAGGACTAAAAAAGCCTCATCCCCATCCGAAGATTAACCCACAATATTTTCTGAAATATCAGCAGCTTACAGGACAATAGTTATCAATGTGCATTAATGTTGTTTGAAGGGGGCGGGAAACCCTTTAGGCCCCACCCTGCCCGGCATTGATAGGCTGATGAGGCCGGTGTGGCTCAGGTTCCGCTGAACTGGGGCTTTCGTTTCTCCAAAAAGGCCCGAACTCCTTCGTGGATGTCTTTGGTCGCGGCCGTCTGCGCAAAGAGACTCGCCTCCAGATTGAGCCCCTCGTCCACCGTCATATTGAGGCCCCTGGTGACGCTCTCGAGGCTCGTGCGCACCGCGACGGGAGGTTTCTCGGCGATCAGGGCGGCGAGCGCCCTGGCTTCGCCCAAGAGGGCCTCGGGCGGGACGACGGCGTTTACGAGCCCGATCTCCAACGCCTCCTGGGCGGAAATCATCTCCCCGGTGAGAATCATCCTCAGCGCGCGCTTTCGGCCCACGAGGCGGGCAAGCCGCTGGGTGCCGCCAAAGCACGGCGGGAACCCGAGGTTGACCTCAGGCTGGCCGAAGCGGGCCGTCTCGCTGGCAATGGCCAGGGGCACGGCCTCGGTCAACTCACAGCCCGCCCCCAGGGCGTAGCCGTTCACGGCCGCGATGATGGGCTTTGGGAAGTGCTCCATCCGGGCCAACAACCGCTGCCCCCGCCGAACGAACTCCCGCAGCGACGGTTCGACCCCGGCCTTGATGCTCTCGTAAAACTCACCGATGTCCCCCCCGGCTATAAAGGCCTTCTCGCCGGCTCCGGTGATAATGAGCACGCGAACCTTGGGGTCGGGCTCGGCCCGATCTAGCAGCGCGGAGAGCTCATCCATGGTGGCATTCGTCATGGCGTTCATCTTCTCGGGCCGGTTAATGGTCATCAACCCAACTCCATCGTCGGCCTCGAAGAGCACTGTTCCAGTAGTCATAACGGCTTCCTCCTTACTAGCGCCGGGACCCCCTAGTGTCGGGGCTTTCTCGAAAGCAACGTCATCATGGAGGGCTGGTGCAACGATGAGGTCGATGGCTCTAGCACGGGGGGCTTAGAGGGCCTTACCACAGCCAGGATGTAGCGCTCCAGGGTCAAGTATTTGCGAGCCACCCGCTGGACGTCTTCGGACGTGACCGCCAGGATTTTCCCGGGATAGGTCTCGACCGTCTCATAGCCAATCCCGTACAGCTCCATCAAGGCCAAGCTCTCGGCCTGAGCGGCGTTGGTTTGGTGGCGGCGCTCATACGCGCCGACGATTGAGCGCTTGGCGGCCTCGAGCTCCTCGGCACCGACGGGCTCTTGCACCAGACGCTCGAGCTCCCGGCGGATGGCGGCCACCGCCTCGTCCACCTTCTCCGGGCTCGTGCCCATGTATACGGCGATAAAGCCCGGGTCGAGATTGGGCCGAGCAAACGCCGTCAGGGAGTATGCCAGGCTGCGTTTGTCGCGAAGCTCTACGAAGAGGCGGCCCGCTTGGCCTGCCAGCACCCCCTCCAGTACATCGAGCGGATAGCGCTCAGGCGAGTCGAAGCGCGCACCGGGAAACCCTAAGATTACGTGGGCCTGACGCTTGGGCCGCTCCAAAGACGCCTTCTTGGGCGCCCTAAGGCTTTCGATACGAGGAAGCTTGGGCGGGCTTGGGCGACGGTCTTCCAAGGTCCCAAACAGCCGCTCGACCGCCCTGCGGACAGCTTCCGACTCCACATCGCCGACCACCGCCAGGACGAGGTGGCGGGGGATAAGGCCTCGGCGGTAAAACCGAAGAACGTCGCCACGGGTGAGCGCACGGACGGAGGCCTCCGTGCCTAAGGGGTCCATGGCGTAGGGATGGCCGACGTAGAGGGTGCGGGTGAAGAGCAGGAGCGTTTCATGGAACATATCGTCGCGTCGCTGGGCGATGGCCGCCAGGGTCTCGGCTTTCTTCTTCTCCACCTCCTCGGGGTCGAAGGTGGGTGTTAGCAGGGCCTCGGCCACAAGGGACAACCCCCGCCCCCAGTTCTCACTTAAAAACTTCGCCTCGAGCCCGAAGCTGTTGCGTCCGCTGAAGCCCTTCATCCGCCCGGCGATGGATTCGACGGCCTCGGCCATCTGTGCGGCGGTGTGATTGGCCGAGCCTTGGGTCAGCAAGCGGGCCGTCAGGCGGCTCACGCCGTTGGTCTCGGGTGTCTCGTAGCGAAGCCCTCCAAGAAAGGCCGCCCTGATGCCAACCGTCGGGACCGCGTGGTTTTCTTTAACCAGCAACGTAAGCCCGTTCTCAAAGACCGTCTTTACGACCCTGCTCCCCCGAGCCTTGGATTCGGCCTCGACCGCTTCCATTGAGGCCCTGACGAGCCGCCCCAGACGGGCTTCATCCACCTCGCCCGCCGCCCCATCCGGAAGCAAGACGGCGACCGTACAGTTCGAAGGCTTAAGGTACGTGCTGGCCACCCGCCTCAGGTCTGCCGGGGTGAGGGCTCGCACCCGCTCCACATACTTCTGCACCGCCTTGACGTCACCCATAACGCTCTCGAAAAAGCCGAGGCTTCGGGCCTGGCCTCCCATGGTCTCCTGGTCATAGATAAAGTCGCTCACCAGGTTCACTTTGGCCTTCTCGAGCTCTTCGGCGGCCGGGCCCTCACGGGCGAGCCGGAACATCTCGGTCATAACGGCCCGCAACGCCCGCTCCAGGTTGGGAGGATCGAGCACCGCCGTGCTCACAAAGAGCCCCGGGTCGCGGGGGGTCATGGCGTAGCTTGAGACCTCGTGGACAAGCTGCTGGTCCTCTTTCACCCGACGGAAGAGGCGCGAGCTTTGCCCGTGGCCGAGGATGAAGGCCAGGGCGTCTAAGGCGTGGACCGACGGGTCGGCGGCCCTCGGGATGTGAAACCCCACGGCGAGGCGGGCTTTGGCGGCGGGATAGCGGAAGAGCACGGAGCGAAATCGCTCCTGCGGCGGCTCGGGGGGAAGGGCGTGGCTGACGGGCGCTCCCGCCCTCCACTCCTTCGAGCCGAAGTGACGTTTTAGCAACGCCGTCACAGACGGCACGTCAATGTCGCCGACGATGACGAGAAACGTCCTCTCGGGCCGGTACCACCGACGGTAGAAGGCCAGCAGAGCCGGGCGGGTGAAGGTCTTGAACGTCTCCTCGTAGCCGATCACCGGTCGGCGATAGGGGTGGACTCTGAAGGCCTTCTCGAGCAGGCGTCGATAGAGCTCCCGGGCGGGCCGGTCCCTTGAGCGTTTCAACTCTTCGAGGATTACCTGGGTCTCCTTGCGTAGCTCATCCTGATCGAGGGTCGAGCGCTGGATGGCATCAGCCAGCACCTCAAGCCCCACCGGAAGGTCTCGGCTGGCCATCTCCACATGGTAGACAGTGTGGTCGTACGAGGTGAAGGCGTTGAGCGTCCCGCCGCGGGACTCTACGGCCCGGGCGACCTCCCCTACTCCCCGGCGCTCCGTCCCCTTGAAGAGCATATGCTCGAGCACATGGGCCATGCCGGCCTGCCCGTCCGACTCCTGGGCGCTTCCGACGCGCACCCAGGCCTGGATGGAGACGACGGGAGCGGAGTGATTTTCCCGAAGGATGACCTTTAGCCCATTGAGCAGTATAACGGTTTGGATGTCCGAGAATAGGCGCGCGCCTTGGGGAGATGCATGAACTGCGGGGACTGTAAAGACGAGCCCCGCGAGGAGCACCATCCCCCACCTCGTGGCCAGAGAGGATATGGGGGCTCGGTGAGGCTTCATGCACCATCCTCCGCAGACACCTGGCGTTGTGGAGGTACTTGTTATTTCGGTTTTGTTTTCAGCCCATGAAGGATCTGGAAGCGGGAGTGCTTATCGCGGCTCAGCAGAACGAGAACATCTTCGCCGGCGACGAGCTGTTGCAAGATGCGCTCAAATTGGTTGAGGCTGGTTACGGGCGTGCGATTCGCCTCAAGGACGATGTCGCCCTTCTCCAGGCCATCGCGCTCGGCGGGGCTTCCGTCCTCCACTTTGGCGATGAGCACCCCTACGCCAGGCTTCACGTCATAGCGCCTGGCCATCTCCCTGGTGAGCTCCTCTACGGCAATCCCGTATTGGAGGCTGACCTCCCGGATCTCTGGAGAAGCCTCGGGGAGCTCGCCAAGGGTGACCTTGACCACACGTTCTTGCTTGTCGCGAATAAGTGTCAGAGCAACCACCGCCCCGGGGGTTGTATCGGCCGCATATCGCTGAAGCTGGCTGACCCGCTCCACGGCCCGACCCTCGAATTTGACGATGACGTCGCCGCGCTGAATCCCTCCCTTTGATGCGGGTGTGTCGGGCATGACATCGCTCACAAGCGCCCCCTCGGTCCCCTTGAGGCCGAATTGCTCGGCAATCTCTTGGGTGATGGGCTGGATGAACACCCCAATATAGCCCCTGACCACTCGGCCCTTCTCGATAAGTTGCTTCATGACTCGCCGGGCCATGGTGATGGGGATGGCAAGCCCGATGCTTCCACCCTGGCTGAAGACGGCCGTGTTGATCCCGATGACCTCGCCCCGGAGATTCAACAGGGGGCCCCCGGAGTTCCCAGGATTGATGGCCGCATCGGTCTGGATGTAATTTTCGTATTGGGCCAGACCCATCTCCGAGCGCCCGGTGCCGCTGATGACCCCGACGGTCACGGTCTGGTCCAGGCCGAAGGGGCTGCCTATCGCTATCGCCCACTCGCCGATCCGCACTTTGTCCGAGTTGCCAAGCTTCGCTACCGGTAGCGGCTCATCCGACTTTACGCGGATGACCGCGAGATCGGCCCTGGGGTCCCGGCCGATCACCTCTCCTTCGAACCTACGGTTGTCCCAGAGGATGACCTCGATCTTGCCAGCGCCTTCGATGACGTGGTGATTGGTGAGGATATATCCCCTGGGGTCCACAATGAGGCCCGAGCCGCCGCTGCGCCTGGGGATCACCCCTCCGGGGGGCTCGCGACCTTCGAGCCTCGGGTGTCGGAACGAACCCTTGATCTTGAGCGAGACGACGGCCGGTTTGGTCTGCTCGGCGATATTTGCGAAGGCGTCCTGGAGCGCATCCAAATGCTTGAGGACCGCCGAGGAGGGTGGCTCGGCTTCCACAGCGCCTAGCGGCCAGAGCAGGACACAAAATATCGCCAACGCTGCAGATAACCTGCGGCTCATCAACGGCCCCTTTCGGACGACGGGCTGGCTGGACCGCTGGCTATTATGCCATATCGGGCCGGGGCCTTCACGAGCTTTTTCAGCGCATTGATCACCGATTTGCTGTCCCACGACCGCGCCCCCACCGCACGGCCGATCACGCGACCTTTGCCGTCGATGAGGATCGAAGTCGGAACGACGATGATGCCATAGCGCAGGAGCGTCTCTCCCTCGGGGTCGAGCAGCACGGGCACCGTTGGAGCGTACTCTCGAACGAATTCCTCAACAGCAGGCTTTCCACGCACGTCGGTCGCGACAGCGAGGACCGCAAAATCCTTCACGTCCAAGGCCCTCTGGAGCTTTCCCAGGTCCGCCATCTCGTACGAGGCGGGAGGTGCCCAGGTGGCCCAAAAATGTAAAAGCACCATCCGGCCCTTGAAGTCCTCGAGGCTCGTCGCCTCACCGTCCAGGGTGGAAAGGGCGAAGGCCGGGGCCTTGCGGGGCGGGCTCACCGGCTCGATGCCCACCTCCTCGAGGGTTTGATCCAAGGACGGCCCTTTCTCCGCGGCGTGGGCGGCAACGGGCGCGAAGAGCAGCAAGGCGAGCGCCAACGAGGGCATCAAACGGCGTCGGCCGGTTTGGTCTGCCATAGTCTCTCCTTCACCATATAGCCCCCTACGAGGGCGATGAGCAGGATGCTCACCACGTGGGCGGCTCGTAGAGGGCCGATCATGAGGCTGTCGGCCCGGAAAAAGCTTACCACAAAGCGGCCCATCGAATAGAGTACAAGATAGGAACAGAAGAGAAAGCCGGCCTTGGTGGGCCTAAGACGCAAGCGATACAACCCGACGAAAATCATCAGGTTCAACACCATCTCGTAGAGCATTGTGGGGTGGATGGGTGCGTTGGGAAACTCCTGGCCGGCAATGCTATAGGGGGGAAAGACCACGGCCCACGGCATGGAGGTCGGCACCCCATGGGCGTCGCCGTTCATGAAGTTGCCAAACCGGCCGAAGGCCTGCCCCAAGATGAGGCTCGGGGCGGTGACGTCCCCCATGACGAGGAAGGGGATGTTGTGGCGGCGGACGAACCACCACCCGGCCAGCACGCCTCCGACCAGACCGCCGTGGATGGCCAGCCCGCCGTGCCAGATGGCCGGAATCTCGCTCCAGTTGCGGCCGTAGAAATCCCAATTGAACGCCACGTAATAGGTCCTCGCCCCAAGGATGCCCACCCCCACCGCAAGGAGAACGAAGTTGACCACATCGTCGTCGGTGATGGGTATCCCCCGCCTTCGGACGTCGCGCCGGATCAAGGCCAATCCCACCAGGATGGCAACGGCGTACATGAGGCCGTAGTAGCGAATGGTGAGGGGGCCGATCTCAATCAGTACGGGGTTCATCCTTAGCGGGTCTCGGCGGCGGGCGCTCTTGAGGCCTTCAAAGAAAACGCCCCCTTATCGGTGGCGTGGCGGAAATCCTACAAGAAGGTTGATGAGCGGTAGCCTGCTCCTCAGACCTTCAAGGGTCCTTCTGGCTGCCCCTCGAACAGCATCTTCATAAGACCGCTGTGGGCGAGCGCCGAGACGGCGCAGATGAGCAGGTCCCCTTCGCGCCACATCAAGACATTATAGCCTTGGTAGGTGTCGATGAAAAGGGGTTGTCCCTTAAAAGTGCTCTTGCGAGCTGAGGCAGGCATCGGGGCGTGGCTCTCCATGGCAAAGAGCGACACCCGTTTCTCGTCCATGCGATATTGGATTGAGGCGACTTTCTCCCCATCCATGCTGAGAACCCGCCCTCCGGCCAGCGCCATCTCGCTTCGGGCAAGCAGAGAGGACGGCACAATAAATGAGGTGCGCTGGTTCAACCACCGCCAAAGCGACTGTCGGTCGGACGTCATCATATCCGTCGCCGCGTCTGGGGAGATCGGCCGTTGGTGGTTGGCCACCATGGAGGCGTACATCCGCTGGTCCGCACGGTATGAGCCGGCCCACCAGGAGACGGCGACCACCAGCATGGCGGCCGCCACACCGGCGACCACGAGCCCCCAGCGGCCGCCCAGGGCTACCGGCAAGGGTCGCTTCTCCCCCCTGAGCCGCTGGACGAGGTGCTCTCGAAGCCTCCCGGAGGCTTTGGGCCTTGGAAGCTCGCTGAGCGTCGCCTTGAGCCTCAAGAGGCTCTCCACGTGGGCCGAGCACGAGGAGCACGACTCGACGTGCCGCTGGACGGCTGCGGCCTCGGTGGAGGACATCTCGTTATCGACGAAGGCGTCCAGGAGCCCTCGGATGTCGCTGCACTCTTTCATACCGCGCTCTCCAGATGAGCGAATCTCCAATATTCATAACAGCTTTGCCCTAAACTTATTCCCCGCGGACTCCTCCACCCACAACCCTTCGTCCCCTTTGACACATTAGACACATTAGACACATTTAGACACTTTTGACATTTGTCCAGAAGTGTCCATCTGTGCCATAACATGTTAAAATTATAGGCTTTGCTAGGATTCAGGGGTGTCAAAAAGGGCGTCTAAAACCGTGAGAGTGTCTAACCCGCCGCCGAGACCGTCAGGGGCGGGGCGACCCCGACGACCGAATAATATAACTGCATATTCTGAGAGGCTTTGAGGGCCTCCGCATATATTCCATGCCACGAATCGTAGCATAACATACTCAATTTATTTGCTCGATTAGAACAAAGAGTGGCAAAAATCCCCCAAGAATTTGCTAGGTGCTGTGTGAAGAAAGCGATGAGATGGTATTGAGAATCAAGGAGAAAGGGTCGATGTTGCTTAGTCACATAGCCAGGGTTGCGTAGGCTAGGCAATGCGGTCAATCATCTAAGGTGTGACGGTGAATTTCTTCGTAACAAGGTGCTTTCCATCGAAATGCAACTCAAACGTCCAATCGCCAGTCGGCCTGTGCTTATATGGACTTGGCCAGAGCCAAGTTCTCCAGTCTGGGTTTTTAAATTCCATCTCTATAGTTTCTTCGTCAAACACTTCCTGGTCAGGCTTAATCCATTTTACAGTAACCCTGTGGTCTCCAACCATATCAAACCAGTATATAAAAACGTACATTTTGCCGCCGTCACGAACGCTGAACGAAGTTTTGAAATCAAGGGGGTCGTTATTTTTTTCCAAACCAGAAGTCATCATCACCTTAAACCGGATTCCTTCCTTTTCCTCCACGGCATGAATCAAATCTGTGGGCGTAGTCTTTCCGGCTTTTTCGCCTGATCCGGATTTACGTTTAACATTACCCTTTGCTCGGACGAGCAGCTTCTTTGACTGGTCAGTCTCCTTTGGTTCAACGGTGAATTTTTTTGTAAAAAGGCGTTTTCCATCTAAATATAACTCAGATGTCCAAACACCCCTTGGTATATTTTTAAATATCTTCTGCCTATGCCAAATCCTCTTGGTTGTATTTTTTGAAAAATGAGCGTCATAAATATTTTCAGCAAATAATCTCTTGTCAGGCCTAATCCATTTTACTGTAACACGATGTGCCCCTACTATATCCGTCCAATAACTATAGAAATACATGCGCTCATTTTCATTGACATTGAACGTTGTCACGTCATCAATGGGATAGCCCTTATCCACCCCAGAAGTGAGTAGGGCCTTTAACCGCACCCCTTCTTTTTTAATCAAGGCACTCCGCTTGGCTCGGGCGAGCAGTTTCTTCGCTTCGTCAGCCCTGCCCGTTTCCTGGTAAAGTTTGGCCATGCCCTCTAAGACGGTCGCAACCTCTGGATGAGCGATCCTCTTCAAGATTCTATAAGCTCGTTGATAGAGGGATTCGGCCTCATTGTGCTGACCCTGGGCAGCATAGTTTGCTGCCAGTTGATTCAGGGCGAAGGCCAGACGGGGATGGTCGGGCCTAAGGGCCTCCTTACGGATCGCCAGGATCTTTTTGTAGTGGGGCTCGGCCTTCGCGTACTGGCCCTGCTTTTTGTAGAGATTCGCAAGGTTGCTGTGCCCCCGCTCATAGTCCTGCTTCAGGCGAATGGCCTCCTTATACGAAGCGATGGCGGCATCATGCTGACCCTTCTTCTCGTAGGCCACGCCCAGGTTATTGTGCGCCACCACATCGTCCGGCTTGAGGCGGATTGCCTCCTTGTATGCAACGATGGCGTCGTCGTACTGGCTCTTCTCCCTGTAGGCATCGCCCAGGTTCCTGTACGCCAGGGCATCGTCCGGCTTCAGGCGAATGGACTCTTTGTAAACAGCAATGGCGGCGTCGCCCCGGCCCATCTTTCTGTAGAGGTCGGTCAGGTTGTTGAGGCTCCTCACTGCGCTTGGATGGCCCAGTCCCACCGTTTTCTTATAAATCCCTAATGCCCGCTTGTGGAGAGTCTCTGCCTGTGTGTACTGGCCTTGGTTCTGGTATGCCAAAGCCAAATTGTTTATGTCCATCGCAACTTCGAAATTGTTCGGCCCCAGCACCTTCTCATTAATCGCAAGGGCACGCTTCAGGAATGTCTCGGCCTCGGCGTACCGCCTCAAGTTTAAGTAGATTAACCCCAAATTGTTGAGAGTTGCATACAGATTGTGTTGGTCCTCTTCTTCTGTATATATCTTTTCTGCGAGTCTCAACGCTTCTTCAGCGGGCTTGACCGCTTCTTGATATTTACCCCTATTCATTAGCCAATGGGCTTTATCAGCAATGTTCAAAAAATGCTGTTCTTGCTCAGGATCAACAGACCACAGGGGCGACACCGAAACCATAGTCAGAGCAATGGTCAATGCCCCTGCATGGAACCAGCGCTTTTTAGATATCATGGCCACCTTGCTCCCTTTGAAAACGAAAAAAGCCGAGCTAGCCCCTGCAACGGGACAACTCGGCCTATACGGCTCCGCTTCACTGACTGTCCCCCTCCGGGTCAGCTTCGCGGGTTTCTGTTGTATTTAGAATCTGGCTGGGAAAATATGTTAATTAGAATTATATAGCCTAAATGTGAAAAGTCAAGTCTCCGCGGGGATGCAACAAAGCCGTTTTCCTTTCGGGGCTACGCATCAACCAGCAGCTCGGCCGATTTGAGGCGCCGGTCGAGGTGCTGGTTCAGGTAGAGCTCCACGGCCCGGCCCACCTCGGCCCGTATGGAGCCTGAGGGCTTCATGTGCCCCACGTCCTGCCACGATAGCTCCCAAAGGAGCCGGAGGTGGTCAATCGCGCCCGCGCTCAGGGGAAGGCCGTCGCGGTCGGGCGTGCGGCAGCCGGGGCATAGACACCCCCCAAGGCCCGGGTTGAAGGTCTCCAGGGTCTTCTCCCCCTTGCAGACCACACAGGCGCTGAGGTTCGGCTTGTAGCCGAGGGCCGCCAGGAGGCGCCAGGCGCAGCCCCAGCGGACCAGATCCCCATCGCCCCCTTCGTCGAGGGCCCGCAGCGCCCCGGCCACGTGCTCGAAACAGGCCGGCACGGCAACGCCCTCCTTCAGCAGGACGTCGGCGAGCTCCACCACGTAGAAACCGCGGAGCAGCCGGTCGTAGTCGTCCCTGAGGCTGCTGAAGGCCTCGATCAGCTCAGAGTGGTTGAGCCGCGCCAGCGTGGTGCGCTGGGGCTGGGTAAAATAGCCCATCTCGACCAGAGACAACGGCTCCACGCACCCGGCGAAGCGGCTTTTGGGCCTGCGAGCCCCCTTCGCTACGGCCTTGACCTTGCCTCGGCCCTCGGTGAGGAAGATGATGATCCTGTCCGCCCCGGACAGGTCGTGGTGGCCGAGCACGATGGCCTGCTCGCGATAGACCGGCATCGGCGTCGCCCTAGCGATAGCCCAAGCGGCGAAGCGCCGCCTGGTCCTTGCTCCAGTTTTTGCGCACCTTGACCCAGAGCTTCAAAAAGAGCTTGGCCCCAAAGAGTGCCTCCAGGTCCTCGCGGGCGGCCTGCCCTATGCGCTTGAGCATCGCCCCGCCCTTCCCGATGACGATGCCCTTTTGGCTCTCGCGCTCGACGTAGATGATGGCTTCCACGCGAAGGAGGCTCTGGTCCTCCTCCCACTCCATGTCGTCCACCACGACCGCCGTTGCGTAGGGAATCTCCTGGTGGGTCAGGTTGGTGACCTTCTCGCGGATGAACTCGGCGATGATGAACGGCTCGGGCTGGTCGGTGACCATGTCCGAGGGGAAATATTGCGGGCCCTCCTCCAGATAGCGTGGGAGCGCTTCTAAGAGCGACTCGACGTTATCTCCCTTGAGGGCGCTTACGGGGACGATCTCGTCAAAGGCTCGGAGATCCTTGACATGGTCGATGAGCCCAAGGAGCGCCTCCTTAGTATCGAGCAGGTCCATCTTGTTGAGGACGGCCAGCACGGGGGTCGTGACCTCTCCCAGGAGGGCGAGAATCCGCTCGTCGTCCGGCGTCAGGGGCTCCGAGGCGTCTATGACCCAAAGGACGACGTCCACCTCCTTGAGCGTTCCCGTCGCCACGCGGACCATGTACTCATTCAGGAGCTTCGGGGGATCGTGGATGCCGGGGGTGTCTATGAAGACGACCTGGGCGTCCGGCAGGTGGGCGACCCCGGTTATGCGGTTGCGGGTCGTCTGGGGCTTGTCCGAGATTATGGCTATCTTTTTGTGGCAGAAGCGGTTTAGCAGGAGGGATTTGCCCACATTGGGCCTGCCGATGATAGCGACAAACCCTGATCGAAAGCCCTGGGGGGCTTCCAAGACAGGCTCGACCACATTGGCTCCCTCGGTTTGAGCGGCCATCCCGCTCGACGCGCTTGACCGTATCACGCTACCAAATTCACTGTCAAGCCGACGCGGGTCAGGAGCGTTTGGTCTGGCGGAGGTGGAGCTCGTCGAGCTGTGCGGTGTCGATGGTTGATGGGGCATCGACCATGAGATCGACGGCCCTTTGGGTCTTGGGGAAGGCGATGACGTCGCGTATGGAGCTGAGGCCGGCCAGCAGCATGATGATGCGGTCTAGCCCCAGGGCGATTCCCCCGTGGGGCGGCGTGCCGTATTCCAGGGCCTCGAGCAAGAAGCCGAACTTCTCCTCGGCCTCTGCGGGCGAGATGCCGAGAGCTGCGAACATGCGCTGTTGGACCTCGCGGGTGTGGATGCGGATGCTCCCGCCGCCGATCTCCTCCCCATTCAAAACCAGATCGTACGCCCTGGCGCGGACCGAGGCGGGGTCGGTCTCGAGCAGCGCGAGGTCTTCCTCTCTCGGCGCCGTAAAGGGATGATGCACCGCGTAATACCGCCCATCCTCCTCGTGGTACTCCAGCAGCGGGAATTCCACGATCCAGCAGGCTTGGTAGTCGTCCGGTGGGATGAGGCCGAGCCTGTGGCCGAGCGCGAGGCGAAGGGCGCCGAGGGCCCGGCTGGCAACGTTCGCCTCGTCGGCCACCATGAGCACAAGGTCGTCGGGCCCCGCCTCGACGGCCGCCGCAAGGTCCTTGAGCGAGCCTTCGTGAAAAAACTTTTCCAGCGGCGACTTGACCCCTTCCGCGGTGACCTTCATCCACGCAAGCCCCCGGGCACCGTATCCCTGGACCTCGCCGACGAGATCATCGAGCTCCTTTCGGGAGATTGCCGCTTGCCCGGGAACGGCGATCCCCTTGACCCTGCCGCCAGCCGCCAGGACCTCGTTGAAGACCTCAAAGGTTCCCTCCCTCAAAAGGTCCGAGACATCCACGATGGGCATGCCGAATCGCAAGTCGGGCTTGTCGGTGCCGTAGCGGCCCATGGCTTCGGCATAGGTGAGTCGGGGGAAGTGCGTCGCCAGGTTCCTGCCTGTGGCTTCACGGAACATGTGGGCCATCATCGCCTCGATCAGGGCGAAGATGCCTTCTTCGTCGATGAAAGAGCACTCGACATCGATCTGAGAAAACTCGGGCTGTCTGTCCGCCCGGAGATCCTCGTCACGAAAGCACCTGGCGATTTGGAAATACTTCTCGTATCCCGCCACCATGAGAATCTGCTTGAATATCTGGGGCGACTGCGGCAGAGCGTAGAACTTCCCTGGATTCACCCGACTCGGAACGATGTAGTCCCGCGCACCCTCGGGCGTGCTGCGGGTCAGAAAGGGCGTTTCGATTTCCAAAAACCCCTGGTCGTCGAAAAAGTCCCGGACGGCCTTCGTCGCCCGGTGGCGCAGCTTCATGATGCGCTGCTGGTCGGGCCGGCGAAGGTCCAGGTAGCGGTACTTCAGGCGCGAGGCCTCGCCTATCTCGGTCTCCTCATCGATGGGAATCGGGGGCGGCTTGGATGGATTGAGAATGGCCAGACGCTTGACGTTCACCTCTACGGTCCCCGTCACGAGCTTTGGGTTGACCATGTCCGCAGGGCGGGCCACAACCTCGCCCTCGACCGCCAGGACGAACTCGCTCCTGATGTCCTTTGCCTGCTGGTGCGTGGCGGCATCAACCTGGGGATCGAAGACCACCTGGGTGATCCCCTCCCGGTCTCTAAGGTCCACGAAGATGAGCCCTCCGTGGTCGCGCCGCCTGTGGGTCCAGCCGGCCAACACCACCGAGGCGCCCACGTCCGCCTCGGTGAGCTCCCTGCAATGATGGGTCCGCCTGAGCCAGAACGTGCTCATTGGCCGGTCTCCCTTAGGAGGTGAACCTTAAACCTCGCAAAAACAAGGAAAAAGTTATAGATGCCCGGGCCTTGGAGTCAAGGAGAATCCCCGGACCGTCACGAGCCGCTCGCGGAAATGGCCGGCCGGGCCGTCTCCACCCGGTCGCAAGAAGGGCATCGCCAGAAGTACTCCCTCTGGGTCGCCTGGCAATTCCGGCACTGAAAGGTGCGGGCCAGGGCGCCCACGGTATCGATGCCCGCCTCGATGCGAGCTTTCCAGGCGGCCTCCTCTCGGTCCTGGTCCTTGTATATGCGTGCGAGGTGGAGATTGGCCTTGATGCTTCCCAGGGAATCCTCACCGATGAGCTCCAGCTCTTTGCCCGCTTCCTCCAGGCGGCCCCTGCGAAGGTAGAACTCCGCCAGGGCCAACCGCACGTTGGTGTCGTCGGAATTGGCTTCTAAGTAGCGAAGATAGACGTTTCGCAGATCGTCGAACTGCCCGATGTTGAAGTACGCCCGCTCGAGCCGCTCGAGCACGTAGGGGAAATGCGCCGGGCTGTCGTTGATGAGCCGCTCCCAGGCCGCAATAGCGGCCTCCGTCTGCCCCGAGGCGAAGAGGGTGTCCCCCAGGGCAAAATGGGCTCCCACGCCTTGAGGGTTGAGCCCGGTGGCCTTGCGAAACGACTCCAACGACGACTCCACCTGGTCCTCATCGAGGAGGTCCCGCCCCCAGGCCAGATGGAGCGATGCCAAGCCCCGTTGGTCCTTTGAGCGGGTCAAGCGAAGATGCTTCTTCTCCACCGCGATGGCCTCGTCCCACCGCCTTCCCTTCTCGTATATGGCCCTCAGCTCTCGCAGGGCGAGCACGTGCTTGTCGTCGAGCGTGGTGACGCGAAGGAGGGCTTGGGCGGCCTTCTCCAGATCGCCGGCGTCACGATAGTCCAAGCCGAGCTCGTACAAGGCATTGATCGCCACCTCATCGGGCAGATTGCGTCGCATAAGGAGGCTTTTGTGAATCCTGATGGCCCGGCTCGGTTCGCCCGCGACGCGAAAGACGGTCCCCAACCGGAGGTAGGCGTCCACATTGTCGCCATCGAGCTTCACTGCCTGGCTAAGGGACTCAAGGGCGCGGGTCGTCTGGCCGCTCAGCATGTCGGACAGGCCCTGGACGTAGGCGATCTGGCTTCGCCGCCCTCGTCCCTTGCGCCTCGTGCGTGAAGCCGCCCGCCAAACCTGTATGACCACAACGGCGGCAACGAACGCCACCAAGGCAGCGGCTGCCGCCAGGGTCCACGAGGTCGGCAGGCCGGCAACGGCGGCCTTGAGGCTCTTCCACCCAGCTGCGAAGTATCGGTCCATGAGAGGGGTCCGGGCCCGTTACGAGGATTCGACCGCCACGCCCTCTTTCGCTGAGGCCTCGCCCTCAGGTGCCGGGAGAGGTTCGGCCAGCGGGAGGTTGCGGAGCGAGACGAGCTCCCCTTCCATCTCCCGGATGACCCGGTCGCGCTTTCGAAGCTCATACATGAAGCGGAAGCGCTCTGCGATGGCGAACAGCGCCGCTAGGATTGCTCCCACCACGACGGCAACAAGCACAACGACATAGAAGGGGACTGGAGGCGTCGCGTAGCCGAAGTAGTACCGTAGCACGACAGGCTCGCTATTGTTGACGGCGAAGGAAGCCAGAACCACCAAAACGATGAGACCGATAATGAACTTCAAGGTCCTTACCATAGCGGACATCCTTATGGGCGCCTGGAGGCTCGTCCAAGCCACCCAGCGCCCTCCTTGACCGTCCCTAGACGGCGCCCCGTCAGTCGAGGGTTATTTTCTCGAAGTACGGCCGCAGCCGTTCGTACGTCCTTCGAATGTGTTCCGAGATGACTTTGGTATCCGCAACCACCGGCATGAAATTTGTATCCCCCTCCCAGCGGGGCACTACGTGGAGGTGGACGTGATCGACGATCCCCGCTCCGGCGACCCGACCCAGGTTGAGGCCGATGTTGATGCCGTCGGGAGCGAAGGCCTCACGCAGACATAGGAGGGCCTTTTGAGTGACCACGGAGCACTCCACGAGGGTCGGCTCGTCCAGGTCGGTGTAATCGGGCACATGGGCGAAGGGAGCGATCATGAGGTGCCCGTTACTGTACGGGTAGCGGTTCATCACAACGTAGGTGTGGCGGCCCCTAAAGAGGACGTTGTGGGCGGCATCATCCCCCGCTTCGAATATGAGACAGAGCACGCAGTCCCCATCCGACGAGCCCTTAATATATTCCATGCGCCACGGGGCCCAAAGCTGATCCATCGCCCACCCCGCCCCTATTGCTCCATCGTCAAGAGCACCCGAAGGAGGTCAGCTTCTTTCTGGGCCATGGCCGAGGTCTGTTCGTCCGAGGCCTCATGATCATAGCCCATCAGGTGGAGCAGGCCATGGATGAGCAGCACCTCGATCTCGCGCTCGAGCGAATGGCCCACCTCCTCGGCCTGGGCAGCGGCCCGCTCCGCAGAAATGACCACATCACCCAGCAGCCGCGGATGGGGGAGGTCAGCCCCATGCTCGTCCATGGGAAAGGCCAACACGTCCGTTGAATCCTCAACCTGACGCCACTGCGCATTCAGGGATGCGATGGTGGAGTTATCGACGAACGTAACGGAGAGCTCGGCCTCATCACAGCCCAAAGCGCTTAAGAGGAGGCGGGCTTTCTTCCGTATCGTCGTCACGGCGATCGGGACGATGGACTGTTGATTCGAGACGGCGACTCCCAACGGCCTCCTCCTCGCTGATTGCGAAAACGCCTTCGGAAATCTCCTTGCCCTCGGGGTAATCGACCCGGTGATGGTACATGCCCATCAGTATTCGGGTAAAGCTCTCGATAATCACGTTGAGGTCCTTCAGCGTCAGGTCGCACTCGTCGAGCTGGGCATCGACGAATTTGTTATGGACAATCTTTCGCACCAGGCCCTCGATGCGGGCCGGGGTCGGATCGGTCAGGGTGCGGGCTGTGGCCTCGACGCTGTCGGCCAACAGAATGATGGCCGCCTCCTTAGTCTGCGGCTTCGGCCCGGGATATCGGTAGTCTCCCTCTTTTATCTCCTGCAGGGAGGGATCTTCCTGTTTCTTGGCCTTATCATAAAAATAGCTGATGAGGCCCGTGCCGTGGTGCTGAGGGATGACATCGATGATTTTCTCCGGCAACTTGTTCTCGCGTGCCAGCTCAATGCCTTCCTTGACGTGCGAGGCGATGACAAGGCTGCTCATTGAGGGTGAGAGCTTCTCGTGCTTGCTCGACTCGCCCACGAGGTTCTCCACGAAGTACTCCGGCTTTTTGATTTTTCCGATGTCGTGGTAGTAAGAGCTGACCCGGACCAGGAGGCTGTTGGCCCCGATGGCCTCAGCCGCAGCTTCGGCCAGATTGCTCACAATAATGCTGTGGTGATAGGTGCCCGGGGCCCTGAGGACCAGCTGGCGCAAGAGCGGGTGGTTGAGGTCGCCGAGCTCCAGCAATTTAATGTCGGAGGTGATGTTGAACAGCCATTCCAAGACGGGCAGCGATACCGAAACCACCACCGCCGCGAACAGACCTCCGATGAAGCCCATCAGGACGTCGAAGAGCCCCGCGACGCTAAAGATGGCGCCTGAGTACAACGCCAAGGTCATAATGGTAACGACGTTGGCGCCGCCGATGTAGAGGCCCGTAACAAGGATAGAGGAGCGGCGCTTATACTCTTTGGCCCGAAGGACGGCAATGAGGCTCGAGAAGAGACAAACCAGCGGATAACTCAGACCCTCCTGGAGCATAAACCCGACGAAGAAGGTGAGCATGACGCTGAACACCAACGCCACCTCCTTCTCCAGGAGGATGACCAAGAGCATCGCGCCGATGGCGTACGGTATCGCGTAATAATACGAAGTCAGGGGGACGGTGCCGAAGCTCGCGGCAAACGCTCTGGCGAAGATGATGCCGGCTTTGATGAGCAGCACGTTGCCCACCAACACCAGGCTGATGAGGAGCAGGTCCTTGGTGGACGTCAGCGTTCGTGGAGCGAATTTGTAAAACCCGCCTGCCAAGAGAGCCAAAAAGAGGGCAGCGAGGAGGTGCGCGCCGACAACCGTGTTCCATGTGGAGCGCTTGTTCCGATGCAAGGCAAGCTGCTTGAGCTTGGATAGGTGCTCCTCTCGGACGCGCTCACCCTCTCGGATAACCATCTCACCCTTCTTGATCTGGAACAAGACGGGTTTGACCGCCGCGATGGCCTCGCTTTTCCGTTTCTCGGTCCCGAGCTTGTTAAACGTGAGGTTTGGGCGGATGAGCGAGGCCGCCAAGTGGGTGACCATGGAACGGTCGTCCCGGGTGACTTCCGGGGGCAGGCGCACGGCGGCTTCCCTGACGGCGCTCTCCAGTGCCTTGATGTCGATGGTGTCCGAGAAATCCGTCGCCACGCGCGTCTTGGGAGTGCCCACTTCCTGGATCATGATGCCTTGTTCGCCTTGCTGGAGGAGCAAGGGTTTATTGGCCACCACGCCCTTGCGCATCACCTCCGCCACGACCTGGAGGACGGCTCCTTGAAGCGCCGGGTCGAAATGGCGCGCAGTCAGGGCCTGAATCTCTTCGGGCGTAAGCGGCACGCCAAGAATTTTCTGGAACTGGTCGACTTTCTTCGCAAAGAGGGGGCTCGTCTCGATGACGGATAGGTCGGGGGCATGCCCTCTGGCGCCTTGAGGCGGCTGCTTCGGGATGAGCAGCCCAACCGGCTTGACAGCCGGGGGCAAGGCGACCTCGGGGGCCCGGGCAATATAGGCCCTCTTGATGGTCCCAAAGGCCCGATCGAGCTTGGCGCCCACCTCTTCGATGGCTTTGATATCAAAGTCGTAAACGGGCAGGACCTTGGCAACTGCCTCCTCGCGCTTGGCCAGGGTCGAAGCTTCCTCGACGACGAGAAAGTCCTCGATTGCCTTGATGTCGCGGGAGGCCACATCGCCGACGTTGAATGTTTTCGGGGGCAAGGTGATGTACGGAACCAACAGCAGGGCTAAGATCACGACGAGGGCCACCGACAGCACCACCTTCAACCGTTGCTCACTGACCTGGAGCTTTACGGAATCCGCCGTCCGGCTGCGCCCTCCCCGCTTGCTCTTTTTGCCCTTGTTCCTCCCGGCGAGGACCATGAAGGTGCCTCGGCGCCCAGGCTCTTTTGGGCTCTGTTTCTCAGCGTCTGAGCCACCCATGGGAATTACTCCCCCTCGAGGCCCCCGGTGCGGACGTCTACCTTGCCTCGACGGAAATCATGGCGCTCATATGCCTTGACTATCTCCTGGACGAGGTCGTGGCGTACGACGTCCTTCTCCGAGAAGTAGACGAACCGTATTCCCTCAACGTCCTCGAGGATCTCCTGGATATCGATCAGCCCGGAACGCTTTCCGGAGGGGAGATCAACCTGTGTGACGTCGCCCGTTATCACCACGTTGGACTGAAAGCCCATGCGGGTCAAAAACATCTTCATCTGCTCGCTGGTAGCATTCTGGGCTTCGTCGAGGATGATGAAGGAGTCGTTCAGCGTCCGGCCCCGCATGTAGGCCAACGGGGCGATCTCGATGGAGCCCTTCTCAATGAGCCGTTGAGCTTCATCGAACTCCAGCATGTCGTACAGCGCATCGTACAGGGGCCGAAGATAGGGGCTTATCTTCTCTGCAATGCCCCCCGGCAAAAATCCGAGCTTCTCACCCGCCTCCACCGCGGGACGGGTCAGAATGATACGGGCAAACTCTTTGCTCATCAATCCACTGACGGCCATCGCCATCGCCAGGTACGTTTTCCCGGTCCCTGCCGGGCCAATCCCGATTACGAGGTCGTGGCCCCGCATGGCGGCCACGTAGTCGCGCTGGGTGAGGCTTTTCGGCGTGATGAAGCGTTTCCGGGACGGGACCTCGATCCGCTCGCTGAAAATGGAGGTGATATCGACCGACGGATCATCCTGCAGCATGCGCACGACATACTTCAAGTCATTGTTCTGGAGAGGATACCCTTCTTGGACCAGGCGGTAGAGATCGCTCAGTAGTCGCTCCACCACCTGGGTCGCCGGCTCCGACCCCTGTATGGTCAACGTGTTCCCCGTGGTGCCCACGCGAACCTCGAAGGATCTCTCGATCAGCCGGAGGTGTTTGTCGTTGATACCGTACAGGTCGGGGATATGTTGGCTGTCCTTTAACGTCAACGACCGAATGGGCAAACCCTCCCTCGGGGCTGGCGGAAAGCGGATGAGCCTTCAGCGCACCCACGGATTATTACCACAAATGCTTGAAAAGTACAATGGCGCTTCATTCGACCTCGCCCGCGGAGAGAACGTCAACGAGGGTCTCTCGAATGTGGGCGACGCGGCCGGAATCGAAGATTTTCTCTCCATCCAAGTCGGTGACATAAAAGACGTTGATCACCCGATTGGCCTCCGTGGAGATCTTGGCCAGATAGATGTCCAGCTGAAGATTCACCATCGCCCGCGTCACGAGATATAACAGCCCCAACCGGTCGCGGCCCTTCATTTCAATGACCGTGTGCGTATCGGAGATCCTGTTGTTGACATCAACGTTGGCTTCCATCGGCGGCCCCATGAACCGCTTGTCCGTGACGTAGCGCTTCCGGCGGGCAAGGAGGGCCTCCACCGTCACCTTGCCGGCGATGACGTCCCGGAGGTTCTCCTCAACCGCCTGCCAGACGGACTCGTCGGTCACGCAGCCACCTTCGAGGCGGTTGACCTGCAAGGTATCGATGGCGATGTTGTCCTTCCGAGTGTAGACCTGGGCTCCCAAGATATTGATGTTCTTCGAGGTCAGCGTCCCGGCGATTTCACACAAGATGCCCGTTCGGCCCGTGGTGCAGACCAGCGCTTCGGAGTAGGCGAACTGTTCGTTGTGGTGGTGCTCCACGGCCAGCCCCCCCTGGGCGACCATCTTCTCCCCCAGGCGGATGTGCTGGAAGATCCGCTCAGGCGAGGTGGAGGCGATGTACTTATACGGCATGGCGCCAAAGTACGCCTCGACGGCCTCCGGTTGTACGTTAAAGGCCGGGTCGCGAACCACCAGATCGCGGAGGTGCTCGATCAAGGCTTCGCCGGTGAGCTGTTCCTCGGGCTCGCGTGTCATGTAATCCTTGGCCCGCTGGTACAGCTCCGAGAGGAGTGACCCCTTCCACTCGTTCCATACCTCAGGCCCCACGGCATGGAGATCGGCATACGTCAACAGGTAGAGGAGATCGAGGTTCTCGATGGAGCCGACGGCCTCGCAAAAGTCCTCGATAATCTTCTCATCACGCATATCCCAGCGCTGGGCGGTCCGGTTCATCAGCAGGTGGTTGGCCACCAGGAAGATGATCTGCTGGTTTGCCACCTCACCAATCGGCCACCTCTCAAGGATGGCTTGGGCTATCGTGACGCCGCGCTCGATATGGCCCGCCGCGCCCTCGCTTTTCCCAATGTCATGGAGCAGCAGGCCCATCTTCACAACCACGGGGTTATCCAGATTCCGGTAGACGCTCCTGAGCTCCTGGAGGCTGGAAGTGGTCGCCTCCCTCAGCGCCTCTACATGCCTGATCCCCTGCAACGTGTGCTCATCGGCCGTGTAGCGGTGGAACACATCGTACTGCGGCAAGTAGGTGAGCTCGCCGAACTCCGGCACCAGGGCCGCAAGGAGACCCACTTCGTGCATGAGCCGCAGCGTCCGCTCGGTCCCTTCTCGCTCCAATACGCCGTAGAAACAGGTTCGCGCCTCCGGGGCGCGTCGAACCTCCTCGTTGATGAGGCCCAGGTGATCTCGGATTTCCCCCCGGAGGCTCGCATGAGGAACCAGGTGGTGCTCCTGGCACAGCTCGAACGCCCGAAGCATGAGAATGGGGCGGTCGGCAAGCTGCATCGCACCGGCCTGGCTCAGGTGCAGCTCCCCTTTGCGGGCGACAAACCCGTCTCCCAGGTCTTTTGATTTCACACGGTCTAACACCTTCGAGAGGCCGCGCGTGGGGGGCCGGCAGCGCGACAGGAGGAGATCGGAAAACTGATGCACCCTCGAGGCCTGGTGATAATAGTCTTGCATGAACAACTCGACGGCCAGCCGGGGCCCACGGTCCTCGTAGCCGAGATGTTCGGCCACCCGACGCTGGAGCTCCACGGCCAGCACATCCTGCTTCGCATCGTCCAGGTAGTGAAGCTCGTTTCGCACTCGCAGGAGGAAATCGTACGCTTCCCGGATAATCCCATAGGCCTCCGGATCAATGAGGCCTGCGCCGTAGCAATCCTCAAGCGTGGAGAATCCATAGCGAGCCGTCGCCGCCCACTGTGCGATGTGGTAGTCGCGAAGCCCCCCCACGCCTTCTTTTACGTTGGGCTCCAAGAGGGTGACCAGGTATTCGTAATGCTTGTGGCGGCGATCGCGCTCTTTGATTTTCTGCCGAATGAACGTATCGACCGCCTTTTCGATCACCTGCTTTCGGACGGCCTCCTGAAACTCTTCAAACAGCGCGAGGCTCCCAGCCAGAGCCCGCCCTTCAAGCATGGCCGTCCGTGTCAAGAGGTCCTTTTTAGCCAAGCTGATACACTCGGGGATGGTTCGCACGCTGTGGCCCACCTGGAACCGAGCGTCCCAAAGCAGCGTCAGGACCTCGTTCACGATTCCGGTAAACGGCGCCGGGGAGGTGCGACACAGGACGAGAATGTCCACATCGGAGTACGGACAGAGCTCGCCCCGTCCGTAACCGCCTGTGGCTACCAGGGCCAGGGGAAAATCCAACCCGTCGAGGCTCAACCCATGATGGCGGACGGCCAGGGAGAACATCTCCGTCACCGTCTCATCCGCAAAGCGAGTCAGCCACCTCGTTACCTCCCTGCCGCTTGCTCCTGCACGGTGAAGGGTCTTGATGCGTTCCTTTTCGCTACGGAGCCGTTCCCGGACGGTCTGGACGTACTCCATCCGGTGCGATGGGGAGGCGAATATCTCCTCTGGCTTCAGTTTCGTGATGGGCAATTCCATGAGCGCGCATCCGGGGCCTGAGGTCTTGGAGTACTCTATTCCTCGCAAGGAGGAAAGTCAAAGCATCTAGGCTCTGGGGTGGTAGCGGTCGTAGAGGGTGCGAACCTTCTCTCTGAGCACGTGGGTGTAAATCTCCGTCGTGGCGACGTTTGCGTGGCCGAGCATCTCCTGGAGGGCTCTTAGGTCGGCGCCGCGCTCCAGCAGATGGGTGGCGAAGGAGTGCCGCAAGTGGTGGGGGCTGACATCGCGTGATAGCCCCGCCTGGCGGGCGTATGTCTTCAGGCGCTTCCAGAAGGCCTGGCGGCTGAGCGGGCGGGCGCGCCGCGAGACGAAGCAGTAGGGCGACGACCGGCCCCTAAGCAGGAGCCCTCGCCCTTCCTCCAGGTAGTTACGGACGGCCTCGGAGGCGTAATCACCCAAGGGGACGATGCGCTCCTTCTTGCCCTTGCCCATGGTTCTGACGAAATTCCTGTCGATGTTGATGTCATTGAGGGTCACAGAGACCAACTCGCTCACCCGAAGGCCAGTGGCGTACAGGAGCTCCAGCATGGCCAGGTCCCGAAGGCCCTGTGGGGTTGTGGGGTCGGGCTGCTCCAGGAGGCGGCGGACCTCCTCTTCGTGCAAGAAACGGGGGAGCCCCTTGTCCAGCCTTGGGGACTCGATCTCTTCGGCCGGATTGTCCACCCGCAGTTTCTCGTCAACCAGGTAACGAAAGAATTGTCTGATACTTACAAGATGGCGACTCAGAGAGCGGCTGGAGAGGCCTTGGGCCTGCAGGCGTGAGAGGTACAACACGATGGTGCCTCGGTCCACCACCAGCATATCCTGCACCGTCGAGACCTTCTCCGCCTCCAGGAAGCGAGCCACATCGCGCATATACCCTTCCACCGTGTTTTTCGCTAGGTTGCGCTCCACCACCAGGTAGTGGATATATTGGTCGATGAGCTCATCCATAGTTAATCTTCAATCTCAACTATCATATTATAAAGCCCTATACTATAAAATGCAAGTTCACGTCTTTGAGTACCTTTCCCGAAGGGTCCGGACCAGAAAGGTAAGCTCTTCGCACCTGAGCGCGTAAGAGCACCCGACGTAGATAGCCATGCCCGCCAAGATTACCGTGGCGAGCGCCGCTCCGCGCCCCGCCGCCGTAGCGGCTTCGGCAACCCAACGATGGGCCATCCACGCCGCCGCCAGGCCCATCACCGCAGACGAGCCCGCCAGCTTGGCGGTGGAGGCCAGGATGCGCCGGCCCCCGATGCGTCCGACCCGGTTTTTGAAGACCACCAGCAGGCTCACGACGTTGAACAGCGAGGCCAGCGATGTTGCCAGCGCCAGGCCCCCATGCCTAAGCGGGCCCATGAGCAGGATGCTTAGCACAATGTTTAGCCCCACGGCGTAGATGCTGATCTTCATCGGGGTTGCCGTATCCTCCATGGAGTAGAAGGCAGGGACGATGACCTTGACGCCGGCGAAGGCGCACAGGCCCACGGCGTAGAAGAGCAACGCAAAGGCCGCCCCTTGCGTGGACGCGGCCGTAAACTTGCCCCGCTCGAAGAGGGTCTGGACTATGGGGTATCGAAGAATAATCAGCCCCAGCGTGGCAGGGATGGTGATGAAGAGCACCAGGCGGATGGCGAAGCCGAGCGTCTCGATAAGCCGCCCCATCTCCCGGCGGGCCGCATGAGCCGAAAGCGTCGGCAGCACGGCGATGCCCATGGCAATCCCAAAGACCCCGAGGGGGAGCTGGACGAGCCGGTTCCCGTAGTAGAGGTACGAGACGCTTCCCTCGGCCAGGAGGCTGGCCAGCAGCGTGTCCACCACGAGGTTGATTTGCATCGCAGCGAGCCCGAGGACGGTCGGGCCGAGCAGCCGGCCTACCCGCACGACTCCAGGGTGGATGAGGGGTTTGGGCCGGATGGGGCGAAAGCCGCGGGACGCCAACGCCGGCACCTGGACGAGCATCTGTAGCGCCCCGCCCACGACCACCCCGTAAGCCAAGCCCATTACCGGCGGGTCGATCACCGGACAGAGGGTGAAGATCGAGGTGATGACGGCGACGTTGAAGAGGGCCGGACCGATGGCCGGGCTGAAGAAATGGTGGAGCGAGTTGAGGATGCCCATCTGGAGGGCCGCCACCCCCATGAAGAAGGCGAAGGGAAACATCACGCGGGTGAGCGAGACGGTAAGCCCAAACTTTACGAGGGCCCGAAAGCCGGGAGCTATAACAGCCACCAGCCACCACGCGCCCAGCATCCCAGCCAGCACAAGGGCCGCGAGGATCATCGTCACCAACCACGTGGCGCTTCGGGCCATCGCCCACGCCTCGTCCTTCTCGCCCCGCTCCCAATAGCCTGTGAAGACGGGGACGAAGGAGGCGGCCAGGGTCCCCTCGCCCATAAGGCGCCTAAGGAGGTTGGGGATGCGCAAGGCCACGAAGAAGGCGTCGGCGGCCATGCCTGAGCCGAAGAGCTGTGCGATGAAGACGTCGCGGACGAAGCCGAGAAGCCGGCTCAGCAGGGTCGCCCCGCCGACGACGCCGGCCGCGGCGGTGACACGTCGCTCGGGGCTCGTCACGAGCGCCTCCAGGGCCGGCCCCAGGATGGAGAAACCGATTGACTCGGCGGGAAACCTGTGGTAGAGGTCGTAGCTCGATACCCTTTGTAGGGAGAAGCGACATTGGCGGTTGTCCACAAATCGACCATCAAGCGTGCCCGGCAGAATCTCATCCGCCGGCAGCGCAACCAGCGTGCCATCTCGCGGATTAGGACCGAGTCCAAGAAGGTGGTGAAAGCCGTCGAGGCCGGAGACTTGGAGACCGCCCGCGCCGCACTCCAGGTCACCATCCCCTTCATCGCCAAAGCGGCCAGCAAGGGGATCCTCCACCGCCGAACGGCGAGCCGGAAGGTCAGCCGCCTCACCAAGATGGTCAACCTGCTCGAGGCCAAGTCCTCCACCTAGCCCCCTTCCCTCTTCGCCTCGCCTGCCGCGCAGAGGTCCATCACCAGGGTCTCCAGGGCCCGCCTCTCGCTCGTCCCCTCGCCTTTCAGTTCCGAGTCGGCCTGAAGGAGCCGCCGGAGGGCTCGAGCCAGGTCCGCATCGGAAATCCGTCCCGCCGTTGCCCTAATCTCCTGGAGCTGGCGACGATGCCACGCCGACAGCCCTTGCACGGGGGCCTTCACCGTCCGGTTGTATGTCTCGCGATCGGATAAGCCTTTCCGATCGCCGTCTTTTACCAACCAGACCCTTCGGACCTGCCAAGCCAGGGTGCCCAAGATTCGAAGAGGCGGAAGGGGGCTGCCGTCACCCTCGCCGACGGTCAACAAGGCCTCAAGCCTGCGGAGAGCCGTCTCCACGTCCTGGCGTGCAATTGCATCCGTCAGCTCAAAGGCGCTCCGCTCCCGGGCGCCCACCACAAGCCGCTCTATGGCCTCCACGGTCACTTCCGTCCCATCGGCCCCAAATTCGGCCAGCTTCTCCACCTCGCGGGCGAGGCGCTGCAAATCGGTGCCGACGTGCTCCACGAGCAATGCCGTTCCCTCCCGGGAGAGGCTGCAGCCGATCTCGGCGGCCCGCTCCCGCGTCCACCGAATCGCCGCCTCCTGGGTGTAGGCCTTACACTCGACGAGCGCCCCCATGGCCCGCAGGCGCCGGACCACAGGCAGGCGGCCGTCAACCACCCCGCCGACGAAAATGAGGTGGGTCGAGGTGTTGGGGTCTTCGAGGTAGTCCAAGAGGCTCTGGCGGCGCGCATCGAGCTGGTCCCGGGCCCCTGGTTCATCCCCAGTGTCCTCCCGGCCCGGCTCTTCCTGCGAAGCGGCCCTCCGCCGCGCGCTGAACAGGCCCCTCCAGGCCTCGACCCTTCGGACAACGACGAGGCGCCGGGAGCCGAAGAGAGGCATGGTGCGGGCTTCGCCCAGGACCTCCTCAACCTCCGCCTGGTCGGCGTAGAGCCTAACAACGCCGAGGTCCCTCTCTTCGGGCGCAAGGAGGGTCTCGACGAGGGCCCGCAACGCCTCCTCGATGAGCAAGGTCTCAGAGCCACAGAGGAGATAGAGGGGCCGGAATTTCTTTTCTCTAAGCTCGCGCAGCAGCTGGTCGACATCCATGACGCGACTAAAAACCCTCTAAGATGAGATTCAGGAGTTGTCCTGCCAGTTCGCGAGAGGCCACCTGGCGGCTGGTCACCTTGGCCGCCTCCCGCGAGCCGATGGCTGCGGTCACCTCGAACTCCTCGCGAGCCGAGAAGTCCTGGTCGAGCAGGACCTTGTTCTTTACCAGGTCCCGGACGGTCACGTGCACGCCGATGACCACGCGATACTGAGTGACCCGATCGGACCTATCGAAGGCCAGCGGGTCGAGGACGTAGTTCTCGAGCCGGCCCTCCATAACGGCCGTGGCCCGGGCCTTGTCCACCACCTTCAGACGACCGTCGCGGATGAACTGCTGGCGGACGGCGCTGGTGATGTCCTTCTCAAGCTCCGGCTCGAGAGTCTGGTTGGTAAACAGGGGGATGGCGATGGAGGTTATGTGGTCGGGGAGCGTGCTTTTGCCGCGGCCCACCAGCGTGTAGCCACAACCGTGCAGCAGGAGGGTCACCACCACCACGGCTCGGACGATGGGGGCTCTCGCGGCCCGTTGAGTCCTCATCCCACGACAATGTTGGCGAGCCGATCCGGAACCACGATCACCTGTTGCACCGTTTTGCCGACGATCCACGGCTGAACCTTGGTATCGGCCAGAGCGGCGGCCTCGACTTCCTCGGACGGGCATCCGGCGGGCAGGCTGATGCGGCTTCTGAGCTTCCCGTTGACCTGGACCACGATGAGCACCTCCTCGGCTTGGACGAGCGCCTCATCGAAGCTCGGCCAGGCGGCCTCGGCCACATCGCCCTGCCCGAGCCTCTCCCACAGCTCCGACATCGCATGAGGCGCAAAGGGGGCGAAAAGCAAGACGAGGGCCGTGATGGTCTCCTTGAGGACCATGAGGGAGCGCTCATCCTCTTGGTCGAAGGACGTCTTGTAACAGGCGTTGACGAGCTCCATGATGGCGGCGATGGCCGTGTTGAACCGGAACCGCTCCTCGATGTCGCCGGAGACCTTCTTGATGGTCCGGTGGGTGGCCCGCCGCAGCGCATCAAGGTGCTCCGGCAAATCGACGAGGCGCCCTTCGTCCACCTCGACGGAGGAGACCGCCTCGGCATTCTCGGAGACGAAACGCCAGAGCCGGTGGATAAACCGGTGGGACCCCTCCACGCCGGTCTCGCTCCATTCGAGCTCCTTCTCCGGCGGCGAGGCGAAGAGAATAAAGAGCCTACAGGTGTCGGCCCCGTAGCGGGCGAGGATATCATCGGGCGAGACGACGTTGTCTCGGGACTTGCTCATGACCGCCCCGTCCTTTGTCACCATGCCCTGGGAGAGGAGCCGGGAGAACGGCTCATCGGTCTCCACCAGCCCAAGATCGCGCAACACTTTGGTGTAGAAACGCGCATACAGCAGATGGAGCACGGCGTGCTCGATCCCCCCGATGTACTGGTCCACGGGCATCCAGGAGCGGGCCGCCTCCCGGTCAAACGGCGCATCGTCGCTCGTCGGGGAGGTATAGCGCAGGAAATACCACGAGGAGTCAACGAAGGTGTCCATGGTATCCGTCTCTCGGCGGGCCGCCCCCCCGCAGGACGGGCAGTCCACGTAGAGGAACGCCTCCAAATCGTTAAGGGGTGAGGTGCCGGTCAGAGTGCTCTCCAGCTCCAGCGGCAACACCACGGGCAGGTCCTCCTCGGGGACCGGCACGATGCCACAGCCGTCACAGTAGATGATGGGAATCGGGGTGCCCCAGTAGCGCTGGCGCGAGATGCCCCAGTCGCGCAGGCGGTAGTTGACCGTCTTGCGGCCTATGCCCAGCTCCTCGAAGTGCTCGGCTATGGCCTCCCGCCCGGGTGGGGTCTCCATCCCGTTGAAGGGCCCGCTGTTGACCATCACCCCCTCGTCCACGTACGCCTCAGTCATAGTCGCCTCGTCGAGGCCCCCCTCGGGGGGGGTGATGACGACCCGAACGGAGAGGTCGTGCTGGCGGGCGAATTCGAGGTCGCGCTGGTCGTGGGCGGGCACGGCCATGATGGCCCCCGTGCCGTACTCCATGAGCACGAAGTTGGCAAGCCAGATGGGGATGTGCTCCTTGGTCATCGGGTTGACGGCGTACCGGCCCGTGAAGAAGCCCCGCTTCTCGCCCGTCTCGGATTGGCGCAAGATGCGGTCCTCTTTGGCGCACTGGGCGATGAAGGCCAGGGCCTCGGCCTCGCGGTCGGTTCCGGCCACGAGCTGGCGGCTCAAGGGGTGCTCGGGGGCCAGGACCATGAAGGTGGCCCCGTAGACGGTGTCCTGCCGCGTTGTGTAGACGCGAATCGCCTCCGTGCCGTTACAGGATTCGAGCAGAGGGAAGTCGATCTCGGCGCCGTAGGACTTTCCAATCCAGTTTCGCTGCATGGTGAGGACCCGCTCGGGCCAGCCCACCTTGAGGCGCTCCAACCCCTCCAAGAGCTCCTCGGCGTAGTCGGTAATCTTGAAGAACCACTGATCCAGGTCCCGAAAGTTGACCTCACCCTCGCAGCGCCAGCAGCAGCCCGTCTCCACCTGCTCGTTGGCCAGAACGGTCTTACACCGGTCGCACCAGTTGACGGTCGAGAGCTTCTTGTACGCCAGGCCCATCTTGTACATCTTAAGGAATATCCACTGGTTCCACTTGTAATAGGTCGGATCGCAGGTCGCCAGCTCCCGGTCCCAGTCGTAGGCCAACCCCAGGGTCTTGAGCTGGCGCTGCATCGTGGCGATGTTTTCTTGCGTCCAGGTATTGGGATGGATGCCCCGCTGGATGGCGGCGTTCTCGGCGGGCAGGCCGAAGGCGTCCCACCCCATCGGGTGGAGCACCGCGTAGCCCTTCATGATGAGGTATCGGGCCAGCACATCGCCGATCACATAATTGCGGGCGTGGCCCATGTGGATGTCCCCCGATGGGTAGGGAAACATCTCCAAGACGTAGTACTTAGGCTTGGTGGAATCGGCCACGGCCTTGAAACGCCGGGCTTCCTCCCACCGGGCCTGCCACTTCGCTTCAATCGATTGAGGATCGTATCGGTCTTCACTCATGGCCCGCACCGAGCGAAGGACAAAGGAGGGGAGAGCCCTGGCCAAGGCCTTCCCCTCCTCCCATAAGCCTGCCGCCAACGGAAGTGTCGTGCTCGTCGCCCCGTTGAATACCACACTTCCGGCGAGCTTGGCAAGGCGGCCACCCCTTAGCGGCCGAAGCTGAGCCGCCGGGCTAGGGGGGTTGGAAGGCCGGCCTTGAGAATTTTCTCGCTCGCCGTCTTGATATCGTAATCCACCCGATGCATCTCGAGGGTGCCTGCCTCCTCATCGTAGACGGCATAGGCGGCCCGCGGGTCGCTGTCGCGCGGCTGGCCCACGCTGCCCACGTTGATTATGTAGCGGTAGCCGTCTTCCAGACGCAGCTTCTCGAGCGGAACGCCGTAGAGCCGCCCGTCGGGGCGGAGCACGAAGCCGATGGGGGTGTGGGTGTGGCCCACGAAACAACACTGTGCGGTGAAGGCCCCGAACTCGCTGGACGCCTCGACCGGGTCGAACACGTACTTCCACGCCTCGGGCCGGGCCGGCGTGGCGTGGACCAACATGGCCCGCTCATTCGAGAGGCCCAGGGTCAGCGGAAGGCTCTCCAGATACCGATGATGGTCGCTCTCGATCACCTGGGCGGTCCATTCGATTGCCTCGCGGGCGAGGGGGTTGAAGTGTGAGACGTCGGTCATGGCGACTGCCCCGTGGTCGTGGTTGCCCGCCACCACTTCCTCGGCCACCTCCCTAATCCTCGCACAACACGGGTTGGGATCGGCTCCGTAGCCAACGAGGTCACCGAGGCAGACGACTCGGTCGACCGACTCGCCGGAGAGGTGCTCAAGGACCGCCTCGAGGGCCTCCAAGTTGCCGTGGATGTCGGAGAGAATGGCGATCCTCACCCCTTGCCGTCCTCCAGGCTCAACTCACAGGTGCGGCCATACGTATTCGCCATCGCCCGAAGCCACATCGGCGCTTCTCGCACCAGCAGCCCGTAGCGCTCCGGCTCCTCCTCGACGAGGCAGACTGCATCCTCCCCGCCGCCTGCCTGGAGCAGCCCTCCCAGCGTCGAGGCCGCCGCGTCCCGATATGGGATGGCATCCAGTTCGCGACCCATCACCCCGAGGCTCCATCCCTCAAGCTTGAGCTTCGTCACATCGGCCGCCATCAGTACCACGGCCCGCTGCAATCGCTCGGCGTCCATGGACGACGCCGGCCCAAACCCGAACAGGAGCAGCCGCTCCGCCCCGACTCGATCGGCCCCACCAATCAAGAGCTTCTGGCCGAGCTCGCCCGTCATCTTCCCTTCGATCACCAAACGCGCAATTGCACCGTCCATACGCCAGTCGCACCACGCCGTGTGGCCCCGGGTCGGCAGCCGGTCGGTGAAGATCGAAAGCGCCAGCAAGGGGGTTCGGAGGTCGGCGGACAGGCAGCGAGCAAGGATCAATCGCACGTCGAGGTCTCCTCGACCTCCTTCTCAATCCGGGTCTGCAGGACCTGGTCTAAGATGCCGTTGACGAAGGCCGCGGAGTCGGCGGTGGAGAACTTCTTGGCAATCTCGATGGCCTCGTTGACGGTGGCCTTGGGAGGGATGTCGAGGCGGTAGAGCAACTCGTAGACGGCGAGTCGCAAGATGTTGCGGTCGACCGCACTCATCCGCTCCAAGCTCCAGTGGGCGGACCAGCGGCAGATTTCGGCGTCGATGGCCTCTCGATGCTTGACGGTCCCGGTCACCAGTTCCTCGCAAAAGGAATCGATGGTGAGGGGCGGATCCTCCTCCGTCGGATACGCCTCGACAAGCTCCATGACGTCCTGCCCCGTCATCTCCCACTGGTATAGGAGCTTAAGGGCTGTCTCCCGCGACTGGCGGCGGCTGGCCGCCGGAGCCGTCTCATAGCTCATCGTTCAAGCTCGCCATCTCCACAGCCGCAAGGGCTGCTTCGAACCCTCTGTTGCCGTCCTTGGTGCCCGAGCGCTCCATGGCCTGCTCGACGGTCTCGGTAGTAATCACACCGAAGATGACCGGCACATTGCTCTCGAGGCTCGCTTGCGCGATGCCTCTGGCCGCTTCGGCAGAGATGTATTCGAAATGCGGCGTCTCGCCCCGGATGACCGCTCCAAGGCATACGACCGCCTGATAGGTCCCACTCGTGGCCAACCGCTTGGCGGCAAGGGGGATCTCGAAGGCCCCGGGTACCCGGACCACGGTGATGTCCTCGTCGGCCACCCCCGTGCGAGTCAAACCGTCCACGGCCCCATCCAGCAGACGGGTGGTTACGAACTCGTTGAAGCGACTGACGACGATGGCGATCTTCTTGCCGTCGCCCTTGAGCGCCCCTTCGATGAATCGCGGCATGAGCCCTCCTTGGCGGGGGTCTCTCAAAGGTTCTCGATGAGGTGGCCCAACTTTTGGCGCTTGGCGGCCAGGTAGCGGATGTTCGTCTCACGCGGCTCCACGACGAGCGGCTCGCGCTCGACAACCTCCAGGCCGTAGCCGGCCAGACCGACTATTTTGCGCGGGTTGTTCGTCAGCAGCCGAATCTTCCTGAGCCCCAGGGCCACCAGAATCTGCGCCCCGATGCCGTAATCCCGCAAGTCATCCTTGAAGCCCAGGGTCTCGTTGGCCTCAACCGTATCGAGGCCCTCATCCTGGAGCTCGTAGGACTTGAGCTTATTGAGGAGCCCGATCCCCCGCCCTTCCTGCTGCAGGTAGAGCAGAACCCCGCTTCCGGCCTCGGCAATCATCTGGAGGGCCGCGAGGAGCTGGTCGCCGCAGTCGCACCTGTGGGAGCCGAAGACATCGCCCGTCAGGCACTGGGAATGGACCCGCACCAGCATCGGAGTCTCAGGGTCGACCTCGCCTTGGACGAACGCCACGTGCGTATCGTCGCTGAGGGTGTTCTTGAAGGCCACCGCCTTGAACTCGCCCCAATCGGTGGGAATGGTGGTGCTGGCTGCCACCGAGACGAACGACTCGGTCCGCATCCGGTAGGCGATGAGGTCTTTGATGGAGCACATCTTGAGGCCGTGCTCAGCGGCGAAGCGCTCCAGCTCGGGCAGGCGAGCCATGGTGCCGTCCTCGTTGAGAATCTCGCAGATCGCCCCGGCCGGAAAAAGCCCCGAGAGGCGGGCCAGGTCCACGGCCCCTTCGGTGTGGCCGGCCCGAATGAGCACGCCACCCTCGCGGGCCCTGAGCGGGAAGACGTGGCCCGGTCGGGTGAGGTCCTGGGGGCTCGTGCCCAAGTCTATGGCCGTCAGGATGGTGCGGCACCTATCGGAGGCGGAAATTCCTGTCGTCACCCCCTCGCGCGCGCCGATAGAGACGGTAAAGGCCGTGCCGTAGCGGGAACTGTTATCTTCGACCATGGCGGGGAGCTTGAGCTCCTCGACACGCTGGGGGGTCAGCGCCAGGCAGATGAGACCGCCGCCGTTCTTAATCATGAAATTGATGGCATCCGGGGTGCTCTTGGCCGCCGCGACCACGAGGTCCCCCTCGTTTTCGCGGTCCTCGTCGTCGACGAGGACAATCATCTCGCCTTGGCGAATATCCTCGAGGACCTCCTCGATGGGGTGAAAGGGCATGGAGCGTCCTCCTTTATTCAGCAAGGCCGTGTCGGACGAGAAAGTCCTTCGTAAGGTCCGTGGGATCTGAGACCTCGTCGCCGAAGCGCTCGGCGACGAACCGCTCGACGTACTTGCCGATGAGATCGGCCTCGATGTTGACGGGTGTCCCCACCTGGGCCGCTCCGAGGGTTGTCACTTCGGCGGTGTGGGGAATGATCGAGACGCTGAAGCTCCCTTCCGAGCGGTCCGCCACAGTAAGGCTTACGCCATCGACCGCCACCGATCCCTTCGGCACGATGTAACGCATGACCTCCGGCGGGGTCTCGATGGTCACCCAGAGAGAGCCGGCTTCGGGCCGCACGTCGGCCACCTCCCCCACGCCGTCGATGTGGCCCGTCACGAGGTGGCCGCCGAGCCGAGCCCCGAGACGAAGTGGAAGCTCGATGTTGCAGCGGCCGCCAACCTTCTTTGAGCCTAATGTCGTGCACCGAAGGGTCTCCTCGGACAGATCGACCGCCACGGCGTTGTCCGACGCTTCAACCGCCGTCAGGCACACCCCGTCAACGGCCAGGCTGTCGCCCACGGACAGCTCTTCCAGTACGGCCCCGGACCGTATGATAAGCCGCACACCGCCGCCGCGGGGCGTTGCGGCCTCGACGGTGCCTTGCTCTTCAATCAGGCCTGTAAACACTCTCTGGCTCCTCAGCGGCGCCGCTCCACAGAGGCCTGTATGTGGAGGTCGCCCGCCACCTCTTCGACGTGCAGGTCCGTTAGGCGCCAGGTCTCTTCGAGGGACCCCGCCCCGAGGCCGTCGAGGACCGTCGGGGCTTCCCGCCCGCCGATGAGCCTCGGGGTGACCACGACGAGCACTTTATCGACGAGGCCCGCCTCGAGCATGGCGGCGTTGAGCTCCCCTCCGCCCTCGAGCATGAGGCTTACGACTTCTCTCTCAGCCAGCTTCTCCATCAGGGCCGCGAGGTCCACCCGCCCATTGCGCTCCGGCAGCACGAGGACCTCGCTGCCCAGCCCCTCAACGGCTTCGCGGCGCTCAAGGGGGGCCTTGGCGGTCGTGGCCACGAGGGTCTGGGCCTCGGGCCGCTCGGTGAGCACCCGGCTGGTCGGGGGGGTGCGCAGCGCACTGTCCACAACGACTCTCAGGGGATGGCGCACATCGCCCTCGATGAGCCGGACGGTCAGCTCCGGGTCGTCTCTCACCACGGTCTCGGCCCCTACCATGACGGCGTCCACCTCGTTGCGCAGCGCGTGGACCCGCCGCCTGGAGGCTTCGGTGGAGAGCCACCGGCTCTCGCCCCGGTAGGTGGCAATCTTGCCGTCGAGGCTGGCCGCCGCCTTAAGCAGGACGAAGGGTCGCCGCTCCACCATCCAAGTGACGTAGGCTTCGTTGAGCCGTCGGCACTCTTCCTCCAGGACCCCTTTCTCCACCTGGACCCCGGCCTCCGCCAGGCGCCCGACGCCCCGCCCCGCCACCGCGGGGTTCACATCTCGCATGCCGACGACGACCCTCGCGACGCCCGCATCCAAAACGGCCTCGACGCACGGTGGGGTGCGGCCGTGGTGCGCGCACGGCTCCAGAGTGACATAGAGGGTCGCCCCAGACGCTTCCGGTCCCGTAGCGCTCAGCGCGTTGACCTCGGCGTGGGGCTCGCCGGCCCGCTCATGAAAGCCCTCACCCACGATGCGGCCTTCTTTGACCAGCAGCGCCCCCACCATGGGGTTGGGACTCGTGCGGCCCCGTCCACGTTCGGCCAGCTTAAGGGCCCGGCGCATCCAGCGTTCGTGTTCCCGGCTCATCGCGAAAAAAATCCCCGACACCTCACGGGGCATCGGGGCGGCAGACAACACCACGGACACGGGGAAGCAGCTACTCTCCCTCCCCGGCTCCGGCCAAGTCGCCACCTTCTCCCATCCCGACTCTCACGGTCGGCTCCGGAGTTCCACCGGATCAACCCCGCATGGAGCTAGCGGGGGTCGCGGGCTGTTACCGCCGGTAGGGAATTTCACCCTGCCCCGAAGGTGGTGCCATTTATTGATGTCTGTTATTACCTGTCTTTGTTCAGTATATCTATTCGCCGGCTCCATTGTCAAGGGATTCATCCGGCTAAGTGCCTAAAATCATCAGGACTTATCCGTCTTCAGCTTCTTGTGAGGCGATTGTGAGAGCCTTGGCGATGACCTCATGGGTGGCCTCGGTCATCTCCAGGTCCCCGAGCCGCTCAATCTCGAACCACCGGGCCTCCTCGGCGTCTGAGGCCCCAAGCGGCTCGTCCGCCCCTACCGTGCATAGATAATCCACCAGGACGTAGTGAAAGCGGACCCTTCCGGCGTCGTCGCAGATGATGCGATCCAGCGTCTCGACCATCGGGCCCACTGTCACCGCGAGGCCGGTCTCCTCGAGAACCTCCCTTCGGAGCGCATCTGTCAGGGTCTCGCCCACATCCACAAGGCCACCGGGCAGGCTCCAGCGTCCCAGCGCGGGCTCCCGCCCCCGCTTGATCAGGAGGATCCGGCGGCGGTCCTTATCGACGATAATAGCCCCAACGCCCACCAGGGGGTGTTCGGGATATTCGCGGCTCATAGTTCTTCCCAAAACGCCGACAGCCGCCCCCCGCTCTCAGGGGGCGGCTGCGCAACTAAGAAACAAAGATGAAGAGCGCCCGTACCCGTATCACGACCGAGGCGCCCGGATGGCCGCCTGAGCGGCTGCCAGCCTGGCGACGGGAATCCGGTATGGGGAGCAGGAGACGTAGTCGAGCCCCGTAACGTGGCAAAACTCTATGCTGGCGGGGTCGCCCCCATGCTCTCCGCAGATACCTACCGAGAGATCGGGCCGGGTCGAGCGGCCCCGCTCCACCCCGATCTTTATCATCTCCCCGACCCCCTCCACATCGAGGGTCGAAAAGGGGTTATCCTCAAGGATACCCTGCTCAACGTAAAAGCCGAGGAATCTGGCAGCATCGTCCCGGCTGTAGCCGAACATCATCTGGGTCATGTCATTGGTGCCGAAGGAGAAGAAATCAGCGTGCTTGGCGATTTTGTCGGCGACCAAAGAGGCGCGGGGAATCTCAATCATCGTGCCAATCGTGTAGTGAATACGCACCTTGGCCTTCTTGAGCACCTCCTCGGCGACGCGGACGGCATTTTCCCTGGTTATGGCCATCTCGCCTACGGTCCCGGTGAGCGGAATCATGATCTCAGGCCGAACGCGATGCCCATTCTTCTTGACCTTCACGGCCGCCTCCATGATGGCTCGAACCTGCATGTCATAAACGGACGGGAATGTGATCCCCAGCCGACAGCCCCGATGTCCCAGCATGGGGTTGAACTCGTGATGGGCCTCCACCTCGTGAAGCAGGTTGCTTAGCTCGCTAATCTGCTTTTTCCTGTGGGATTTGCGGGCCTTTTCCTTGTAAAGCTCTTCAAGTATTTCCTCCCGCCGGGGCAAAAATTCATGGAGGGGAGGGTCAAGGAGGCGGATGACCACCGGGCGGCCCTTCATCTCTGTAAAAATGCCCTGGAAGTCCTTGCGCTGCATAGGCAACAGTTTCTTCAAAACGGCGTCCCGCTCTGAGTCGCTCTTGGCGAGAATCATCTGTTGGACCAAAGGCAGGCGCTCTTCGGTAAAGAACATGTGTTCCGTGCGTGCCAGGCCGATGCCCTCTGCCCCGAAGCGCAATGCCATCCTGGCATCCTTCGGTGTGTCGGCGTTGGCCCACACCTCCAGCTGGCGGACTTTGTCGGCCCACTTCATGAACTTCTCGAAATCCCTGCTCAACGTGGGCTCAATGAGCGGAACCTTCCCGAGGATAACGTCGCCCGTGTCGCCGCTGATGGAGACCCAGTCGCCTTCCCTCACGATGTGGCCGTTGACCTGCATCAGGCCTTTCTTCTCGTCCACATCGAGGGCGCCACAGCCCACGACGACGCACTTGCCCATGCCCCGGCCGACCACGGCCGCGTGGCTCGTCAGGCCGCCCGTTGCGGTGAGTATGCCCTTGGAGGCGGCCATCCCCCCCACATCCTCGGGCGACGTCTCGTTTCGCACCAAAATGATGTCCTTGCCTTGAGCTCCCCACTCTTCGGCCTTCCTGGAGCTAAAGACGGCTACCCCGACCGCAGCCCCGGACGAGCCTGGCAGCCCCCGAGCCACCGCGGTGTAGGTTGCACCCGGGTCGAACATCGGATGCAGCAGCTGGTCGAGCTGCTGGGGCTCGATCCGCATCAACGCCTCTCGCTCGTCGATGAGGCCCTCTTTCACCATGTCCAGGACTATCTTCAAGGCCGCCTGGGCCGAGCGCTTCCCGGTCCGGGTCTGGAGCATGTAGAGCTCGCCGTCCTGGATGGTGAACTCGATATCCTGCATGTCCTTATAGTGGCGCTCCAGGCGCTCGTAAATCTCCTCCAGTTGGTTGTATATCTTCGGCATCCGCCGCTTCAGGTACCGTATGGGTCGGGGAGTGCGAATACCGGCCACCACGTCCTCGCCCTGGGAATTCATCAGATACTCGCCGTAGAAGGTCCTGGCCCCCGTTGCCGGGTCCCGCGTGAAGGCCACACCGGTGCCGGAGGTCTCTCCCAGGTTACCAAAAACCATGGTCTGAATATTCACGGCGGTCCCCCAGTGCCCGGGAATTTTGTTCAGGCGCCGGTAGGTGATGGCGCGGGGACTGTCCCACGAGCCGAAGACCGCGTTGACGGCCATCTTCAACTGCTCCAGGGGATTGTGGGGGAACGAAGCGCTATCGAAGTTTCTTACCATGGACTCGTAAGCGTTGCAGACCTCCTTGAGGTCCTCGGCCGTGAGCTCGGTGTCAAGATCGGCCCCGCGTTGCTGCTTCTTGGCAGAGAGAATATCCTCGAAATGGTGATGCCCGATATCCATCACCACGCCACCGAACATATTGATGAGGCGGCGGTAGCTATCGTAGGCGAAGCGGGGATTGCTGGTGATTGCGGCTAATCCCTCCACCGTTGTGCGATTGAGCCCGAGGTTGAGCACCGTATCCATCATCCCGGGCATCGAGACCCGGGCCCCTGAGCGCACCGACAGCAGCAAGGGGTCTTGGGGGTCCCCGAACCGTTTCTGCATCAGCCGCTCTAGCTTGGCCAACGCCGCCTCAACCTGAGACCACATGCCCGGGGGGTGCTTCTCGTGTCGATCGTAGTAGATGCAGGCCTCGGTAGTGATGGTGAACCCGGGAGGCACGGGGATGCCCAGGTTGGCCATCTCAGCCAAATTGGCCCCCTTTCCACCCAGGAGGTCTTTCATCCCCGCATGGCCTTCGGTTTTCCCAGCCCCGAAGAAATAGACGTATTTTTTCTTCCGGCTCATCGGCACACTCCCTAACGGCCCCCTCGACCGGTCCAATCCTCGCTGATGGGATCTATCCCCGAAAATGAGCGCCACTGCCTGTCATCCGCGCTTGCCAAGAAATCCCTCCGGGGTGAGCAAAAAGCATCCCCATGTCGTCACTCTTGCTTCGCCAGGGTTTCGGCTTCAATCGTCAAATTGCGATACGGGGTCGAGTCGGTCAATACGATCTCACCGCTTCGCAACTCAGCCCACCTGCGGCCCTCTTCATCGATGCCGGTTTTCGCCACAATCGCGACTCGGCGGTGCCCGGTCACGATCTGGCGAACTTTGACCACGGAATCAAGCTTCTCGATCTCGCTTGTGGCCTGGCCCAGCTGCTGGCCCTCGGCGATTTCAAGGCCAAAGGTGATATGGGCCCGCTGGTCCTCGGTCGTCTTGACGGTGCATTCGGAGATGTTGACCTGGCAATCGGCGATGGCATTGGCGACCTGAGCGAGGACCCCGGGCTGGTCGGACGTCTCGACCAGAATACGCAGCGTCTGGGGCTGTTTGACCCCACCTTCGACATCAGGGCCGAGCCCGACATCCTCCTCTTCACCAATATCGATGATGTCCTCTGCCCGCCAATTTCGTGTCATGTGCCTTCCTCCAATAACCTCCCATTATCCTGCCAGTCAGGGAAATCCAAGCCAGGGCTTTGCACTCCCTAACTACTTGCAAATTTGGAGCCAGAGGCCACAAAACGCAACACTAATCTTTTCTCTCCCGGCATTCCCCTGTCCGTCGGACCCGTGGTGGGGCACAGGCCCCCTCAAGGCTCCCGAGAAACGCTTCGCAGAAAGACCGAGCGCGCATGAGTATTCTGAGAGGTTGTACGACTGCAATCGCCTCCACGTCTGAATATTTTTAGGCAAAAAGAATATAATTGAAACAATATCTGCTGTCAAGCCGAAAAATCCTTTAGTTTGTATAGGTAATTACGCTTTTTATCCTTGCTTTATTAGGATTGGGTGGGGTTTCCAGGATAGTAGGCTTAATAAGCGCCAAGATTCTATTACTGCCTGTCACCGTTATGACGGTTCTTGGGGGCCCTCAGGCGGCCACAACGGGATTTCTGAGCGTACCGACACCCTCCACGGTCACGGCGACCTCGTCGCCCGGCTCAAGGGGGCCTATACCCGCCGGGGTTCCCGTGGCGATGACATCCCCCGGCAGGAGCGTCATCACGTGCGAGATGAAGCTGACCAGCTCCTCGGCGGGACGGATGAAATCCCTGGTCGAGGAGGCCTGGCGCACCTCGCCGTTGACCTCTGTGCGGATGGCAAGATTGTTGAGGTCCAGGCCCGTGACTACGACCGGGCCGATAGGGCAGAAGGTGTCGAAGCCCTTGGCGCGGGTCCACTGGCCGTCTTTGGACTGCAGCTCCCTGGCAGTCACGTCGTTGAGGCAGGTCACCCCAAAGAGGTGGTCGCTAACTTCCTCGGGTACGATGTCCCGCATACGGCGGCCCACGACAAACCCCACCTCGCCCTCATAGTCCACGCGACCCACCTTAGGGGGCAGGCGGATGGGCTCGTCGGGGCCGATGACGGCGGTCGAGGGCTTCATGCTGATGAGCGGCTCCTCGGGGGGCTCCCACCCCATCTCCTCGATGTGCGCCCGGTACATGAGGCCGACCACGACGACCTTCGACGGCTGGCTGGGCGCCAGAAGCGTGACCTCTTCGAGGGCCCAGCGCCGGTCGGTCTCCACAAAGTGACCGAAGTAAGAGCCGCATATCTGGGTCACGACCCCATCGCGCAAGATGCCCATCCGCTCTTGGCCCCCCACGCGATA
>JALLOF010000080.1 GCA_027717595.1 Nitrospinae bacterium AH_259_B05_G02_I21
CCTCCTCGGCCGCGATGGTCGCCGGTTGCTTGGGCTGGCGGCGGTCCTCGATGAAGATGCCCTTGACGACGTTGGAGTTGGCCGGCACCTCCTGGGCGTAGAGGACTAAGCCGTGGAAGGTGTCGTTGAAGACGCGGGGTTTGATCTCCATGACGGCATTTGACCTGACGAGGTCGAACATCACGCGCTGGAAGGCCAGGTTGCTCGACGGGAAGGCCACGAAGATGAGGTAGCTCGTCACCCCATAGGCCATAATAGACAGCACGAGCACGGGGCCCAGCATGTGGAAGAAGCTCATGCCCGTTGCCTTCATGGCGACGATCTCGCTGTCGGTGGAAAGCTTGCTGAAGACCGTGATGGCGCTCACCAGAAGCGAGATGGGGATGATGAGTATGAGAAAGGAGGGCGAGAGGTAGGCCAAGAGCTTCAGCACCACCAATGGGTGTACCCCTTGGTTGAGCACCAGCTTTGTGAGGCGCAGCACGTGGTTGAGCAGCAACACCACGGTGAAAATGAAGAGGGTCAGGGCGAAGACACTGACCAACTCCAAGAGGATGTAACGGCTGAGCAAGCGCACCGGGGGCCTCCACGCGCACGTGGGTGGGAATTGATGAGAGCGAGTATAGCGTTGCCTCGGCCTCAAGGCAAGGCCGAGGCGGGTGAGGATCGAAAGCCGTTGACATCCCTTCGAAAGTTCGATAGCGTTGTCAACTATATAGCGGTAATCATCATGGAACAATGGGGGAAACCGTGACGCGCGTCCTACGTCGCATCGTGGAATACTGCGGTCTGCGCGGCCTGGCCGCCGGGGTTCGCCTCCTGGACGTGGCGCGGGCCCAGGTGGTTGGCCGGCACGTCGGAAGGCTCTGGTACCGGCTCGATGCCCGCCATCGGCGGGTGGCCGTGGATAATCTCGTCCGGGCCTTCGACGGTCAGAAGTCGCCGGCTGAGGTCGAGGACCTCGCCCGGCAATGCTTCGAGCAGTTCGCCACAACGGCGACCGAGACCTGCCTGCTCGGCTCTCTGCCCAAAGAGTGGTTCTCCGAGCGTGTGGCCATAGAGGGCAGGGAGCACTTCTTGGCGGCCCGCGAGGCGGGCAAGGGCGTGCTGCTGCTGTCTGGACACTTCGGCAACTGGGAGCTAATGGGGCTGATGCCGGCGGTCTATGGCTACCCCATCGCCGTGATGGCTCGCACCGCCGATAACTCCGGCATCGAGCAGGAGCTGGCCCGAATGCGCCGCCGCTTCGGCAATAAGGTTATCCCGAAGCGGGCGGCCTTGCGCGAGAGCTTGCGGACGTTGAGAGCCGGGGGGATCGTGGCCATCCTCATCGATCAAAACGTGGCCGAGCGCGAGGGCGTATTCGTCGAGTATTTCGGCCGACCCGCCTGCACCACGCCGTCGCTCGCTCTTCTGGCCCTGAAGACCGACGCCGTCGTCTTGCCGGGCTTCTGTGTGCGGACGGACGACGGCACCCACCGGGTCGTGGTCGAGCCGCCGGTGCCGATCGTGCGCACGGGCGATCACGCCCGAGACGTCGTCGTCAATACCCAGCGTTTCACCGACATCATCGAGCGCTATGTGCGCCAGTATCCGGACCACTGGCTCTGGATGCACCGGCGCTGGAAGACCCAGCCCCAGACTGATCGCGTGGCGGCGGAGGTCCGATTATGACGCGCCTTGGCGGGACGCCCCGGACGGTGCTGGTGCGCGGCGTCAACTGGCTGGGTGACGCCGTCTTGAGCCTGCCGGCCGTCGAGGCCCTACGGCGGCTCTATCCCGATGCCACGATCGGGGTGGTGGCGCCCGAGGGACTTGCGCCCCTGTGGCGCATGCAGCCGGGGGTGGATGTCGTGGAGAGCTTCGAGGCCGCCCCGGGCCTCGCCGGGCTGCGGGACGACCTTCGCCTCGCAGGTCGCCTGCGCAGGCAAGGGTGGGAGTTGGCTTTGGCCTTCCCCAACAGTTTTCGGTCCGCCCTCCTGCCGGCCTTGGCGCGCGTGCCGCGTCGGGTCGGCTTTGCCACCGACGGGCGGCGCTGGTTGCTCACCGACAGGTTGACCAAGACCGACGAGGTACGTGGCGCCCACCAGATGGACCAGTACTTGGCGCTGGTCAGGTCCCTCGGCTACGAGGGGCCCCTCCCGCCGTTGCGCCTGACCGTCGATGCCGAGCGCCTAGGGTGGGCCGAGGCGCTCCTGGAGTGCCACCAGCCCTCTGGGGGCCGACGCCCCGTCGTGGGCATCCATCCCGGGGCCACGTACGGTCCGGCCAAGCGGTGGTTCGCTGACCGCTTCGCCTCCGTGGCGGAGGCGGCCGCCAACGAACTCGGCGCCCTCGTGCTCATCTTCGGCAGGCCTGGCGAAGCCCCGTGGGCCGCCGAGGCGGCCTCGGCCCGCCCGGGCCAGGTGCTCGATGTGACGGGCCACACCGACGTGGCCGCCCTCGCCGCCCTGCTCGCCCAGTCCGACATATTGGTCTGCAACGACTCGGGCCCCATGCACGTGGCGGCCGCCGTGGGCACGCCCGTCGTGGCGCTATTCGGCTCCTCCGACCCGGCGCGCACGGGCCCCGTGGGCCCCGGCCACGTGGTGGTGCGGGAGCTCGTGGAGTGCAGCCCGTGCTTCGCCCGGACCTGCCCGCTGCCGGCCTCGCCCTACGAGTGCTTCGAGCGCATCGGCGTGGAGCAGGTCCTCGAGGCGGTGGCCGACCGGCTGGCGGTGCGCAGCGCCGAGTCCGGCCGGGCCATGTGAGGTCGTCCATGAAGGTCTTCTTCCTCATCGAGGGCAAGAGCACCCCCTCCAGCCGGTTCCGGGCGTACAACTATAGCGACAAGCTGCGGGAGCGGGGCATCAACCACCGGATTGCGCCGATCCCGAAAAACTTCCTGGTGCGGCTCATATACTTCCTCCCCATCATTTTCTACGACGTCCTCTTCGTCCAGAAGAAGGTCTTCCACGTCTGGGAGCTCGCATTGCTGCGGCTTCTGGCCCGCCGCATCATCTACGACATCGATGATGCCGTCATGTTCTTGGACAACCGGGGCGTGCCCGACCCGACCAGTGTGAGCCCTAAGCGACTGAAGCGCTTTATCCGCACCGTGCGGACCGCCGACCACGTCATCACCGGCAACCAGTACCTGGCCGACTACATCCGCCCATACAACCACGAGGTGACCGTCATCCCGACGCCGGTGAACACCCGCCAATACGGCGTACGCGACTACACCGACGGCGACGGTAAAGAGGAGGTCATCATCGGCTGGATCGGCACCCAGGGCAACCTCAAGTACCTGAAGATGTTGGAGAAGCCCCTGGCGCGCCTGGCGGCCAAGTACCCCCGGATGCGGATGCGGATCGTCTGCGACCGCTTCATCGACCTAGATGGGGTGGCCCTCGATAAGAAACCCTGGCATTTGGAGGAGGAGGCCAGCGATCTGCAGAGTTTCGACATCGGGCTAATGCCTCTGGTCGATGATGCCTGGACCCAGGGCAAGTGCGGCTTCAAGATTCTCCAGTACATGGGGGTGGGCATCCCGTCGGTCTCCTCACCCGTTGGCGTCAACGCAGAGATCGTCGAGGAAGGGGTCAACGGCTACCTCGCCCATACCGAGGACGAATGGGTGGAGAAGCTGTCCCGGCTCATCGAGCAGGCATCCCTCCGCCGCGAGGCGGGGCTCAAGGGACGGGAGTTTGTCGAGGCCCGCTACTCGCTCGATGTCACCTTCCCTCAGTTCGCGCACGTCCTGGAGCGGGTGAGCCGGGGCGAGAGGACAGTGCCGACCCGACCCGCCGTCCTGCACACCGAAAGCTCCGACGGCTGGGGCGGCCAGGAGATCCGCATCCTCCTGGAGGCCATGGAGCTGCGCAAGCGGGGCTACAACGTGGTGTTGGCCTGCCAAAAGCACAGCGGCCTGTCGCGCGAAGCCCAGGCCGCCGGGGTCCCAGTCCTCCACGTCACGATGCGCAACAATTTCGACCTCGTGGCCATCTGGAAGATGTGCCGGATCATGCGCTGGAACAAATTCCACATCGTCAACACCCACAGCTCCCGCGACAGCTGGGTGGCCTCCTTCGCCTCGAAGCTCGCCGGGGTGCCGGCCCTCATCCGATCCCGCCACCTCTCGGTGCCCATCGCCACCCACCTGCTCAACATCGTCTACCACCTGCCCGATGTCATCATAACCACGTGTGAGTCCACCCGGCTAGACATGATAGACCGCAATCGCATCGACGAGCACTCGATTGTCTCGATCCCTACGGGGTCCTCGACCGGTATGACCCAGACTACCGGGCGCCCCACCTAAAGAGCGAGCTCGGCCTGGCCGACGAGGCCCCGGTCATCAGCATGGTCGCGGTCCTGCGAAGCTGGAAGCGCCATGACATCTTCCTGCAGGCCGCGCGCGAGGTGCTGGCCCACGAGCCCTCGGCGCGGTTCCTCATCGTCGGCGAGGGACCCCAGCGCAAGAACCTGGAGCGCCGCATCAAGCAGATGGGGCTTGGGGAGTCCGTCTTGATGACCGGATACCGGACCGACGT
>JALLOF010000081.1 GCA_027717595.1 Nitrospinae bacterium AH_259_B05_G02_I21
CGAAGTAAGCGAAGTACGAGACGACAGGCCGTGTTGCGGTGTGCTATCTATTCGATTGGACGCTGGGAGCGTGGCTCCGCCTAAGGCGGACCTGAGGCGGACCCCATAGGATACTACCGAAAGATGACGCAGCGAGGAAGGGAGCGCTTAGGCGAATTCGAGATACCGGTTACCCTCGGGGTCGATCGCCTCGATGGTCTTGCGCTCCTCATCGGTCGGCGGAGCGGTGGTGGGCAAGGCCTCGGGCCTGGCCAGCTCGAACCCCGTGGCCTCCTGGAGCGCCTCGAACGTGACTCCGGGGTGGAGGCTTTCGGGGCGCAACGACCCCTCGTGGCGCTTAAGGACGGCCAGGGGGGTGACCACCCACTCCACGTTGCCGCAGGCGCTCACGAAATCGAGGCTCTCGACGAAGGCCCGCTGGTCGTGGCGGGTCCGCCACAGGATGGTCCGCCGGGCCGTCGAGGCCAGCAGTGCGCTGCCCGCCCCACCGGGCAGCCGAACCTTGGGCCGGTCGAAGGGCCCGATGACGCTGAGATTGAAGTTGCCGTGCAGGTCGATCTGTGCGCCCGAGAGGAAGACGGTATCGAGCCGCCTTCGGGCAGACAGATCAAAGAAGTCGGCTAGGGTGACGCGGCAGACCGCCCCATCGGCGAGGGCCGGATCGACGGTCGATTTGGGCAGCCGGGTCGGCCGGGCATCCACGGCGCCGCCGATATTGAGATAGACGAGCCCGGGAGCGTGGGTGGCCCGCGCCAGGAGTATCGCCACCAGGGGGAGGTTCGAAGCCACTCCGTGGAAGACCGTCTCGCCGTCCGCCAAGAGCCGCGCCATGGAGCAGGCTATGAGGTCGGCCGGGTGGTCGCTCACAAAGGCTCCCCGCCGGCCAACGCCGCCGGCTGCAGAACGTAGGCCTGAAGGAACTCCCTATAGGCGGCCTCGTCCTTCGACGCCTCCACGTAGGCCGACAAGTACGCGTCATCGACCGGGTAGAGCCCTTCGCACGAGCATGGCCACGCCCCCCTCGGTGCATGGACCACGGCGTCCACCAGGAAGCCGGGGACGGTGGCCTGAGCCCCCTCGGCCCGCAGCGCCTCCGGGGGCACCACTTCTTCGGCTGTCACCATCACCCGCTCCGCCGCGTTGGCCATGAGCAGGTCCTCAAAGACCGAGCCCCGGATTTGGGCGTTCCCTTCGGGGTCGGCCCGATGGACGTGGATGATGGCCCAATCCGGCGCCAGTCGCGGGATGGCGACCAGCTCTTCGCCCGAGTAGGGGTCGAAGACGGTTTTCCACTCGCGGGCCGGTATGAGGTCCGAGCCGAACATGCCCGCCACGGGCAAGAACGGCACTCCCTGGATGGCCGCCCGCAGGCCCGTGATCACCGTGTAGCAGGCGTGCTCCTCGACGACGAGGCGCCCCTCCTCCGCCGCCCGCCTGTAGTTGGGGGCTAGTCCGAAGAGGGCTTCGAAGCCCACGTAGCCGACTGCGGCCCGGTCGATGGAGCCTGCGCCGGCCAGAAGATCGACATCGTAAGCCCCGGCGGTCTTAACCACCCGGAGCCCTCGCTTGCCCTGGCGCACAAGCTCGTGGACCGCCGCCGTGGGGCTTCGGTGGAAGGTATTGCCGCTCAAGGCGATGGTGGCCCCATCGTCAATCCGCGCCACGGCATCCGCCAGCGCTATCACTTTCCCGGACATCGCTCCCTCACGCTTGCAGCCTCGCCAGAATCTCCTCGGCAGCCGTATATGGGTCGACCTCTCGGCTGGCGATCGACTCCACAATCCGCTCCAGGGCCCCGTCGGAGAGCATCTCCTCCAGGACGTACTGGGAAAGGGTCTCTTCGAGAACCGACATAAAATCCGCCCGACTCTTGAGGAGGCGAAACCGCTCCATCTCGCCCGTAGCTGTGAAATGATCGAGGTGCCGATCGATAGTCCCCACCAGCTCTTCGAGCCCATCACCGGTGGTGGCCACTGTGCGCAGCACCGGCGGACTCCAATCGCCCTCGCCGAGCTCCTTGAGGGCGAGGATGGATTGAATTTGGCTGACCGCCCGGTCGGCCCCCTCCCTGTCGGCCTTGTTGACGACGAAGCAGTCGCCGATTTCCATGATCCCGGCCTTCATAGCCTGGACCTCATCGCCAAGCCCAGGGGCCAGTATCACGACCGTGGTCTGGGCGTACTTGGCCACCTCCACTTCGTCCTGGCCCACTCCGACTGTCTCGAGGATGATGACCTCCTTTCCCAACGCCTCCATGACGGTAACGCCGTCGGAGGTGGCCCGGGCCAGGCCTCCGAGGCGGCCCCGGGTCGCCATGGACCGGATGAACACCCCCGAGTCGGTTCCGTGACGTTGCATCCGCAACCGGTCGGCCAGGATGGCGCCCCCGGTAAACGGGCTCGTCGGGTCGACGGCGATGATGCCTACGGACTGGCCCCGCGAGCGCAGGCGCTCCACGAGCTGGTCCACAAGAGTGGACTTCCCCACTCCCGGAGCACCTGTAATCCCAATGATGTGGGCCTTTCCCGTATGAGGGAAAAGTTTCTGGAGGGGGGAGCGGATCTGGGCCGGCTCATTCTCCGCCAGGCTGATCAGGCGGGCTGCCGCCCGAACGTCACCAGCGAGAACCCGCTCTGCCAGGTCGTTGGCGCTATGAGGTCGATCGGGAGCCAATGGCTTCTTCAAGGAACTCGATGACCTCCCGGGTCGAGGTGCCCGGTGTGAAGATGGCCTTCACACCGGCACGAAGCAATTCCGGGATGTCTTCCTCAGGGATGATCCCGCCGCCGAACACGATTACGTCGTCCATGGAGCGCTCGTTGAGCAGCTCACACACCCGGCGGAAGAGGTGAGTGTGGGCTCCGGACAGAACGCTCAAGCCCACGGCATCAACGTCCTCCTGCTCCGCGGCGGCCACAACTTCCTCAGGGGTCTGATGGAGACCGGTGTATATGACCTCCATGCCCGCCTCCTTCAGAGCGCGTGCGACCACCTTCGCCCCACGGTCGTGACCGTCGAGGCCGGGTTTCGCAATGAGGATTCGAATCCTCCGACGACTCATTCGTCCCTTCCTTCACCACCGGCCTGGGGATATTGGCGAACGTGCTGCGCCACAGAAGCTTCCCATTCCAGCGGGTCGAGGGCACCCAAGTCGCTGGCCGCAGGCAGGTCTCCCACCCGTTCGGCATAGATAACGGCCCGCCCGATGGCCCTGGCGAGAGCCTCCTGAGCCAGGAGGCCAGCCGTGTTCATATCCGCGGGCTCTTGGCCCGTCGCAAAGGCAAAGACGACATCCCCGTCGAAGTTGGTGTGGGCCGGAGAGATGACGCGGGCCAGGCCCGTCTGAGCCATCCGGGCGACGTGGATACACTCCTCGCGGCTCAACGCGCCGGCGATGACGACCACCCCGAGCGTGGTGTTCTCCCCTCCAAAGGCGCTGCGCGACGTGCCCTGCCGTATGCGCTCGGCCGTGTCCACCAGGCGGGTGCCGCCCTCATCCCGCGCCCCCGCCTGCAGACGACCGGTCACGGGATCTCGCACATCTCCAAAGGCATTCACGGCGGCCGCCGCCCCGACTATGATCCCTCCCGGCGCCTGGCAGCTCGCCGTCCCGAACCCCCCCTTCATCCCTCGGGGAAGTCCAAATAGCTTGCCGACCGTGGCGCCCATCCCCACCCCCACGTTGCCCTGGGGGCTCGGCTCCTGGAGAGCGGCCTCTGCGGCGGCATAGCCCATCGCCCCATCGGGACGGACATCAGGCCTGCCCAACGCAAGGTCGAAGATGATGGCTGACGGGACGATAGGGACGGTGGTGACCTGGACGGGGAATCCGATCCCCTGGCCCTCCAGATAGGCCATGACGCCCCCGGTGGCGTCCAATCCATAGGCGCTCCCGCCGGCCAGACAAACCGCATGGGCCTGCCGAACCAAGTGGTTCGGCTCGAGAGGACCGAGTTCCCGCGTTCCGGAGGCCCTCCCCCGGACGTCAACTCCACCCGTGGCCCCATCGGGAAAGAGGATCACCGTGCAACCCGTACAGGCTACGGCGTCCTCCGCGTGGCCGATGGCCACCCCGGGGACATCGGTGAGACAATCCCTCGCGACCATCGCTCCATTCCTATGGATTCGTCCGGCCTCCGATCCAACCCCTGGCAGGGCACCGACAACCTAATTCATTATAACACGCCAACTTAGAGAGCGTCTAGCACAATACGCTTCGGGGGGGGGGGGGGGGGGAAAAAAAAACCCAAAC
>JALLOF010000082.1 GCA_027717595.1 Nitrospinae bacterium AH_259_B05_G02_I21
AAGGAAAGTCAGGGTTGGCAGGCCGGACGAGTTAGGAGTCACGTGGTCGCTTACGAGGGATGGCCGTGGCAGTGTGGACTTGCTCGGTAGTTACGATTATCCCAGGAAACCTTTACTCCAGCCAACCCCCTGAAAAGTTCATATTTCAAAAGAAATTGCCCTTCGGTCAATCAGGCCGTCCCATCTGTCTAGCGGGTTTGGGCCGACTGGGCTGGATGGTGAACTGGCTGCCCCCACACCGGGAATTCTTTATTGTTGCCGCTTCCAAGGGACAGAGGATTTTTAGTTCGTCCAAATCAGGACACTACCCGGTCGCAGGGCGTGTTTACAATCGCCGAGGGGGTGTGATAGGGTTTGGGGCTTTCGAAAGGAGGCCCCCGCGTGATTTCCGCCGACGCGCTTTGCTTCGACCTCGACGGCACCCTCATCGATTCGGCCGAGGACCTCGTGGAGGCCACGCTCCACAGCATCCGGGGCCTCGGGATCGACCCACCGCCGCCTGAGGTGATTATCAGCCACGTCGGAGGCGGAGCCAGGGGGCTTTTGCAAGGGTCCCTGGGCGAAGCCGCCACGCCCGAGAGGCTGGAGACGGGGCTCGCCGCGTTCCTGGACTACTACGGCGCCCACCTGCTCGACCACACACGAGCCTACCCCGGCGTGGAGGAGGTGCTGAAGCACTTCGCCGCCTCCAGGCCGCTGGCGGTCGTCACCAACAAGCCCGAGGCCTTCAGCCGGACCATCATCGAGGGGCTGGGACTGACGGGCTACTTTCGGGACATCCTCGGCTACGACAGCGTGGAGCGCAAGAAGCCCCACCCCGAGGGAATCCTCCGCGTGCTCCAGGGCTGGGATGTGGAGCCGGCCCAAGCCGTGATGGTCGGCGACAGCCCCCACGACATCATGGCGGGCAAAGCCGCCGGGACGGTGACGGTGGCCGCCGCCTACGGCTTCAAGCCACTGGAGGAGCTGACCGCCGCCGGGCCCGATTACCTCATCCACGACATCCTGGAGCTGCTCGCGATAGTGGCCCCCTGAGCGCCGGTGGGCGCCGCCACGCCCTTCCGAAAATTATTGAAAACAAATTACTTACTCAATAGGACTATACCGATCCGGCTGGTGTCCGAATAGATATATAGACGGGGTGGCCGATCAACCGGAGAGCCACGATGTCTTTCCCGTCTTGGAGGAGGGTGTTTAAGGATGGCCGCTTTCTACCGGGTCAGCTTTTTCTGCCACGGATGCGGGCTGGAAAATACTTTCACCTACCACTGTGTGGAAAACGTCTTCGAGGCCATGCAGAAGGCCGCGAGCTTCAACTGCCCTTCGGGATGCAATTCCCACTTTGAGGCTTTCGAGCTGACCAGCCTCCACGAGGTGGCGTGGCAGGCGGCCATTGCGGCCGACGCCGCCGTCTTCCACTGAGCGCCCCAGCCGCCTCTTTCCCTATCAACTAACAGTCCGTTTAGTGCCGGTGGGCCTGGAGGCTCACTATAGCGGCCTCATCGAGCCGAGCGACCAGCGCCACGAGCAACCGCAAGGTAGCCTCGTAATCGTCGAGGTCGAGGATGGAGTGGTGGCTGTGGATGTACCGCACAGGCACGCCGAGCACGATGGAGGGGACCCCCTGGCCCGTCAGGTGGATGCTGCCGGCGTCGGTGCCGCCTGAGTCGCGCACGACGAGCTGGTAGGGAATCCCTTCCTCCCGCGCCACATCGACGACAAGGTCCTTGAGGGGCCCGTGGACCACCATCGTGGGGTCGAAGCAGCGGACCTGGACTCCACCTCCGAGCGCCCCCTGGGGGTCGTCCTTCGCCATGCCGGGCACGTCGTCTGCGGGAGGGCCTTCGAGGACGATCGCCAGGTCGGGCTCGATGGACTGGGCGGCGGTCCGAGCCCCGCGCAGGCCCACCTCCTCCTGCACCGTTGCCGCCGCGGCCACGGTGTTCGGGTGCTCGACCCCGTGGAGCGCCTCTACGAGCTCCACCAGCAGGGCGCACCCCACCCTATCGTCGAACGCCTTTCCCATCAGGCGCTTGCCCCCGGCCAGCTCGGCGAAGCTCGGCTCGGCGAAGACGAAGTCGCCGACGGAGATTCCCAGGGCCTCGACGGCTTCCTTGTCCGGCGCGCCGACGTCGATGAGCATCTCTTCCAGTGGGATCATCTCTTTGTCCCGATCCGGGCCCTTGCGCGCGTGGGGCGGCGTGGCGCCGATGACGCCGTGTACAAGCCCCTCGGAGCCCTTGACCACGACCCGATGGGCCAGGACGGTCTGGGGCGACCAGTAGCCGATGGGCTGGAAGCGCAGAAACCCCTCCTTGGTCACCGATTTCACCATGAAGGCTATCTCGTCCATGTGGGCCGCGACCATGATGAGCGGCCTATCTGCCGCGCCCTCTTTGGTGAAGATGACGCTGCCGAGCCTATCGCCGCTCACCGACGCCTTGCCGGCGAGCCGCTTCGCCATGAACTCGGCCACGGCCCGCTCGTCGCCGGGCGCCCCAAGGGCCTCGGAGAGCTCGCGGATGAGCTGGGTTCGGTCCATCGCCTGCAACCTCGAAGTAACGCGGGAAAACCGCCTGGACTCTAGCAGATTTCCGCCGCCGCCTCAAGGCGGCGCGTTGTCCGGGGCGCAAGGCTATGGTAGAGTGAGGTCGAGCCCAAGCGCACAGGCACGCAGCCCGGAACGAACGAGATGGTCAAGAGGCGCAAGGCAAAGCCCAGGCGCAAGAAGAGGCCCCAGATACGGATTCCGGTCCCGCCTCCCGGCGGACCGCTCGATACCAAGCGGGGCCGCAAGGGCTACGAGCGCTCCCGCGAGCAGGACGAGCTCGACCAACACCTCGACGAGATAGCGGAGCAAGAGGAAGAGCCCGAGTGATAGGAGACGCGATCGCAGGCCTGCTCGGCCGCTTGAGCCTCTGGGGCTCCGTCCCCCTGCGCGAGCTCGACACCGAGTTCGCCTCCCCGCGCTACTTCTTCGAGCTCTTCCGCAAGGAAGCCACCGAGGCCTGGCAGGGCGAAATGCCGGACTTCGGGTGGCTCTACGTCGTCGTGGGGCTCGTCTATCTGGCCATCCTCGCCTACGTCTTCTACCGCTATCGCGTCTTCGGGCAGTTTCGCCAGGGATGGACGGAGGGCCGCAAGCGCCAAGCGATGGCCAAGGCGGCGAAGGCCGAGCGGCGAAGGAAACTCCATGCCGCCGAGGCTGAGGCCGAAGGCGTGCGCTACGAGGCCTTCCAGGCTCTTCATGTGGGCAACCGCGCGTTCGATGAGGGTCGCTACGAGGAGGCCTTGGCCGCTTACGAGGAGGCCGCACGCGCACGACCGCCGCTCTCGGCCGCGTGGGTCGGCCGAGGCGCCGCTCTCGGAAGGCTCGGCCGCCACGAGGAGGCCCAAGAGGCCTTCGGCGAGGCGCTCTCGCTCGACCCGGACAACGCCGAGGCCCTCGTGAACCTCGGCCTCACCGCCTTATCTGCGGGCGACGAGGAGACCGCGCAAGAAGCCTTCGGGCGCGCCGTGGAGGCCGACGAGGCCTGCGCGCGGGGCCACTACGGCCTGGCCGTGCTCGCAGGCTCCAACGGCAAGACGGCCGAGGTCCTAGCCCACCTCAAGCGGGCCCTGAGTCTCAAGCCCGCCCTGCTCGAGGCCGCCGAGCGCGAGCCCGCCTTCGCTTCTCTCGCCGACGACGGCTCCCTCACCACCCTGCTCGCCCGCTCCACCCTCCGAACCAACGTCAAGCCACTGTAAGAACCAGCCTTATCCCTGTCCGAAGGTCTGCCCTTCTCCGGGCTCCGCTACATTGGACAGATTAGACACTTTTAGACACTTTTGGACACTTTTCAAAAGTGTCCAACCTTGTTTTTCGCATTGATATTGCAGGAGTTACCGGAAAACCGGGCCTTGGACGGAAGTGTAGAGTGTCTAAGGCTGTCCAACAGCCCGAATTTGCGCTAACCAATTGAATATACAGGGATTATTGAAACTCACTCGTCTCCGGAAACTGGACAGACGGGAAGGGAGTGTCTAATTCTTGTAAGTGATTAAAATTGCAGAGTATTCGTCCACCTCGTAATCTTAACTTTTCCTTTGTAGGCCGGAGTTCATATTACCTGGGATAATCGTAACTTTTCGAACGATGAATAAATCCGGATAAACTCCAACAC
>JALLOF010000083.1 GCA_027717595.1 Nitrospinae bacterium AH_259_B05_G02_I21
TCCCTGAAAGAGAAATCACGGTACGTAAAATTGGCCTGACCTATTCATTGATGAATCTCGTCGCCCCATTTATGGGTGGAGTTCCTGTATGTCACGGCTCAGGTGGCATGGCGGGGCATTATGCTTTCGGAGGGCGGACGGGAGGCTCCGTTGTTATTTACGGTTCTATGTATCTATTGCTGGGGCTTTTCTTTAGTAGCAGTTTTAATTGGGTCATCACTATCTTTCCCCTTCCCATTTTAGGGGTTATCTTGTTTTTTGAAGGATTGACACTGATGAGGTTAATAGAAGACACCGTTGATCCGAGGTCTCACCTCGCAATTGCTCTGTTAGTCGGCTTGATTGCGGTTGGATTGCCGTATGGCTTTCTTATAGGAATGATTGTCGGGACACTTTTAGCACTTGTCTCTGAGCGGTATCGTATTGGCTTCAGCCGTTCTCAGAACAAAAGGGGAGAGGATTAGTCATCAGACAGGCCGCCTCCTTCTGAGGGGCAGCGACCGCTTACATTCGACTGTAAGCCATCTGACATTCGTCGACGAAGAAGCCTCCTTGACAGGAACTACACAGAGGTCCATTGTAAAAATGGTTCTCCCGCTCGACGTGGACCCATCCTGGCGAGGTCCCTTTGAGGGAGGAGGGTACCGGTGATTCGCTCACACCACCCACCCGAATGGGATGCTGGCCCTGACAAGCGAGGAATATCTTATGGCCCGTGACCCAGTCTGCGGGATGGATGTGGAAGATAGCATCCTCACCTTCGAGCACGACGGCGATACCTTCGTCTTCTGCTCCTCCTCGTGCCAGGAGGCCTTCGCATCCGATCCTAGTGCCTACCTGACCGAAGCCGAGCCAGGTGAAGATGAGCCGGTGGCCGCCCCGGCCGAAGAGCCGGGCCTCGCGCACCTCGCCGTCGGCGTCGAAGGAATGCACTGCGCATCGTGCGCCAAGCGCGTCGAGGAGGCCTTCGAGCGCCTCGAGGGGGTGGCTGCCGCAAGCGTCAACTTCGCCGCAGGCCGGGCCCACCTGACCATCGACCCCGACCGGTTCGAGACCCGCAAGGCCCTGGAGGCGCTCCAGGCCATCGGCTACGACCTGGCCGTCGAGCGAACCACCCTCTCCATCGAGGGGATGAGCTGCGCGTCGTGCGTGGCGAAGATTGAGCGGGCCATGACGGCCCAGCCCGGAGTCTTCGAGGCCGAGGTCAACCTCGCCACCAATCAGGCCCGCGTGGCCCACCTGCCCGGCATCGTGGAGCGCCAGGACCTCGTCTCAGCCGTGGAGCGGGCCGGCTACAGCGCGGCCCCGGTGTTAGACGAGGCCGAGGATCCCCTGGAGCGGCAGCGCGAGCGTCAGGCCGCCGAGCAAGCGAGCTACTTTAGGCGCTTCGTCCTGGGCGCGGTGGCCACGAGTCTCATCTTCCTCGGAAGCTTCGGGGAGTGGCTCGGCCTGCCCCAGGGCCTGCTCGCCTGGCTCGGCCATCCCCTCGCTCTGTGGGCTCTGGCCACCCCGGTCCAGTTCTGGTCGGGCTGGTCCTTCTACGCGGGGACGTTCAAAGGGCTCCGCCATCTCTCGGCAGACATGAACACCCTCATCGCCACGGGCACCACCGCCGCCTACGGCTACAGCGTCGCCGCCATCCTGGCTCCCGACTTCTTCTCCCAGACGGGGGCCGCCCCCGCGCTCTACTTCGACACGGCGGCAGCCATCATCACTCTTGTCTTGATCGGACGATGGCTCGAAGTCCGGGCCAAGGGCCGGGCCTCCGAGGCCATCCAGCGCCTTATGGGCCTCGCCCCCAAGACCGCCCGCGTGGTGAGAGACGGCGAGCGGGTAGATATCCCCATAGAAGAGGTCCAGGTGGGCCACATCGTCGAGGTCCGCCCCGGCGAGAAGGTGCCCGTGGACGGCATCGTAAAGAGCGGGCAGTCCAGCGTGGACGAATCGATGCTTACTGGCGAGTCGATGCCAGTGGAGAAAGGACCGGGAGATGAGGTCATCGGAGCGACCCTTAACAAGGTCGGCACCTTCCAGTTCGAGGCGAGCAAAGTCGGCCGCGAGACGATGCTGGCCCAAATCGTACAGCTAGTGGAGGAGGCCCAGGGCTCTAAGCCACCCATCCAAAGGCTCGTCGACACCGTGGCCAGCTACTTCGTCCAGGCAGTCATTGTTCTCTCCATCGCGACGTTCATGATATGGTACTTCTTCGGGCCGCCTCCGGCCTTGAACTACGCCCTCATGACCTTCGTGGCGGTCCTAATCATCGCTTGCCCCTGCGCCCTGGGGCTCGCTACTCCAACCTCCATCATGGTGGGCACAGGCAAGGGGGCCGAGCTCGGTATCCTAATCCGTGGCGCAGAGGCCCTGGAGACCGCCTACAAGCTCAACGCCGTGGTCCTAGATAAGACGGGCACCCTTACCGTTGGCGAGCCCTCGGTGACCGACGTGGAGCCGCCCGAAGGGACGAGCCGCGAGGAGCTGCTTCGCCTGGCGGCCAGCGCCGAGCTGGGAAGCGAACACCCGCTGGGGGAGGCCATCGTCAGGGCGGCGCACGAAGAGGGGCTTGAGCTCACCGAGGCTGAATCTTTCGAGGCGGTGTCCGGCCACGGCATCCGCGCCCGCGTTGACGGCCAGCGGGTGCTGATCGGCAACCGGGCGCTGATGGAGGCCGAGGGGGTGCCCACCGACGGGCTTGCCGACCGGGCCGACTCCCTGGCGGCGGATGGGAAGACACCCATGTACGTGGCGATGGACGGAGCCGGGGCGGGCATCATCGCAGTGGCCGACACACTCAAAGACCATGCCCCCGAGGCCGTCTCAACCCTCCACAGCCTTGGGCTCGAAGTCCACATGTTGACCGGTGATAACCGGGCCACCGCGGAGGCCATCGCCCGGCAGGCGGGAATAGACAGGGTGCTGGCCGAGGTGCTGCCCCACGAGAAGGCCGCTACCATCTCCGAGCTGCAGTCCCAGGGCAAAGTCGTGGCCATGGTGGGGGACGGAATTAACGATGCTCCGGCCCTGGCCCAGGCCGACCTGGGGGTCGCCATCGGCACGGGTACTGATGTGGCCATGGAGGCCTCCGACGTGACTCTTATAAGTGGCGACATACGAGGGGTCGCTACAGCCTTTAGGCTCTCTCAGGCCACCATGCGCAACATCCGCCAGAACCTCTTCTGGGCCTTCGCCTATAACACGGCGCTCATCCCCGTCGCGGCCGGGCTCCTCTACCCCTTCTTCGGGCTGCTTATGAACCCTGTCTTCGCCGCGGCGGCCATGGGGCTCTCGAGCGTCACGGTGGTGAGCAACGCCCTCAGGCTGCGCCGCTTCGAAGCCCCCTGGCGGCTCGAGGCTGCGCACGAGACGGAAGAGCGGACACAACCTCTCGCCCCAGTAACGAAGGATGCTCAGTAAAGTTCTTTCCCCCGAGAGAAAGGGAGGTGTGCCAATAGAATCCGAGACCCTTTCCGAGCAGCCCCCCCTCACAGATGCGCGGGATTTTGGAGGACGAAACGCCGACCAACCATCCTTCGCCGCACTCCTCGGCACCCTTTATGGGGTTGCTGTGGCAGTCAACTTTATCTGGGAAGTGCCCCAGATGGCGTTCTATGAATGGTGGGGCGCCTCGTGGAGTGTCGGCCTCCTGATCTGCTTGCAAGCGGCCCTGGGCGACGGGCTCCTTGTCCTTACCCTGTACGGCCTTGGTTACGCTTTCTTCCGGCAACGGAACTGGATTCTCCAGCCCAGTGTCGCCGGATACAGTCTCTTAGTCCTGGCAGGAATGGTGATTGCCGTGGCCATTGAGATGCACGCCTTGGCCTGGGGACGCTGGGCCTACAACGCCCTCATGCCAGTCATTCCAGGCCTTGGGGTTGGACTCGTCCCCGTCGTCCAGATGATGATTCTACCAACCCTCATTGCCTTCCTTACCCGTTGGTGGCTCCTGGGTGGTCCTGCCACGGCGAGGTGAAAAGGGAAACGATTGAGAGGTTAAGGCGGGGGATCAAGGCGTTATTTTCTAGATATGCATCGGTTGGGTAGCGAAATTGACCCAAAGTCTGTTGCTAGTATATGAAGGATAATAGTT
>JALLOF010000084.1 GCA_027717595.1 Nitrospinae bacterium AH_259_B05_G02_I21
CTTCCACCACCGAGCCCACCTTGCGGGCGTTGACTTCCACAAACCAGAGGCGCTCTTCATGCGTCACGAGCCAGTCACACCCGAAGAGGCCTCGGTAGCCCTCCTCGGCCATCGAACGCCCGACCCGCGCCGTCAGGCGACGAAGCTCGGCTTGGAGCGGCTCGGGCAGCTCCGAGGGCAGGTGGCAGCCCAGCCAGCGTGGCCCTTCGAGCACCTGGTCGGCCACCGGTCCCACCAGCACCTCCCTGGGGTTGGCGACACACCCGATAACGGACGGTGAGGCCACGGCCTCAACGTGGGGCTGCACGAGGAAGGGACCATCCCGGCCCGCGAGCCCTTCGAAGACGTCTGCCTCCGAGCGGGCGAAGCAGCTCTGGCTCCCGCTGGTGCCGGTGGGGCCCGCAACGTAGGCAGCGCCCTCCTCGTTTATCCATCGGGCGGCGGCCAGGGCCGCCGCCTCAAGATCCGCCGCCACCTCGGTGGGCAGCACGGGAAGCCCAAGACGGCGGATGAAGGCTAGGGCCGTCGGCTTGTGGTTGAGCCGGAGGGCCACATCCGCAGGAGGCCCGATGAGGCGCACCCCGTCGGGAAGCCCCTCGCTCAGGATCGGATGGCTTACGAAGGTGTTCGCCCACACCTCGCCCTGGCGCGCGACAAGGTCTTCAAACAGCCGCCGGCACGTGGGGCTCTCTACAACTTGGGCGTAGAAATCGGGCTCCCGTACGGGCACCTTGTGGCGGCCACCTTCCAACGCCTCGAGACGTCCGGCTTCGGCGTTGACGACGACCACGGCGTCGGCGTGGTAGTGGGCCACACGGTCGGGAGTCACAAGGAGGGTCTGAGTCGGCCGACCCGTCCGGGCGGCGACCGCCTCGGCAAGCAACGCGATGAGGGGGGCTGAACGGACCTTTCCTATCCAGACGAGAGTCTCGGCCGAAGGGTCCAGCGTCCCTTCACGATGGCAGACGGCCTCGACGTTATCCATCCTTTTACGCCTGGGTCAGGAGCCGGCGACCACCTGCTCGGCGATTAACGTCCGGGCGCGGGCTTCCACGAAGTCGATGACCGGCCCTTCAAGCCGCTGGCCCGTCAGAGCATTTATCCGGGGGATGCCGCCTGGGGAGATGACGTTGATTTCGATGAGCTTGTCCTCGATCACGTCAATGCCAACGAAATATAGCCCGTCTGCCAGGAGCCTCGGTTTGAGGATGGCGATGAGTTGGCGGTCCACATCCGTCACTTCGTAAGGCTTACAGGCCGCCCCCACATGGATGTTGGCCCGGATTTCGCCATGCTTGGGGATGCGGCGCATGGCCCCCAGCACCTCACCGTTGAGCAGTAGAATCCGCTTATCGCCCGCCCTAGCCGCGCTCAGAAACTCCTGGACGATGACGCTGTTGCGCTCGTGGTAAGGGCGGCGATCGTCCACGTAGTAGTGGAGCAGGGAGTCGAGGTTCTCCTCGTCGCGGGTCGAGACCTTGATGACCCCATGCCCTCCGTGGCCAGCGTAGGGTTTTAAAATCATGTCCCCGCCGAACTCTTCGACAACCTGCCGCAGCCGCTTCGGGTCACGGGAGACGTGGGTCTCGGGGATGACGTCAGGGAAGTTGAGCGTGTAGAGCTTGCTCGAAGCCTTCACCATGCCGATCGGGTCGTTGATGACGAAGACCCGGTCCCGGACGATCTGGAGGTGACCCACCGTCTCGACGTTTAGCGGTGGGTCCTTGCGCATGAATATGGCATCAAGCTCCTCCAGGGGGATGGTGCGAGGAGCCTGGGCGCGCCACGACCTGACGACTTCTTCCCAATACGCCTGCAGACCGAGGCCCCGGGGGACGGTGACGTGCCACATCCGGGCCAACACCTTGTTCGCCCGCACGTAGAGGTCGTGCTCCCCGAGGAAGTAGACCTCGTGGCCGCGGTTGTTACACTCAGCCATCAGGGCCGTGGTGGTCTCGTGCTGGGAGTCAACGGACTCAAGGGGGTCCATGATGAAGGCGATGTCCACGGAATGCCTCTCTCAAAGGGGATCGAGTGGTGTGCCCGGGCCTTCGGACTCCTCAGGAAGATGGGTACGCAATAGCGTGAGCGGTGCGCTCGATACCCGCTTGTGTCCAGTATTTGTGGCAAGAAAGATAGCAGATTCCAAGGGCTCTGGCAAGGGATGTCAAGCGCCCTATATCCTCTCGGTCGGGGGTGTGCCCCCCTCGCGCAGGCGGTCTTCGCGCTCCAATACCATCCGGAGCCGGTGGCTGAGGGTCCGAGACGCGGCGGCTCCCACCTGGGGATACTCGCTCATAATCCCCTGGAAGCCGACCCGGCTGATTTCAAGGTAGGTCGTCCGCTCCCGGGCGCACAGCGAGGCCGTGCGGGGCTTGTCCTCAAATAGGGCCATCTCGCCGAGCACCTCCGGGGGACCGACTTCATCCAGCTTGACATGGGCCCCGTCAGGGCCTTCCCTGAGGACCTGAACCGCCCCGGCTACAATAAAGAACATACTCTCGCCCTCATCCCCCTGGTGGCATAGGAACACTCCCGGCTCGGCGGTGCGCTCCTCCGCAACGGTAACAATGGCCGTAAGCGCCCGGACATCCAGCTCTCGAAATAGCTCTACCTTTCGGAGAAACAGGACCTTATCGAGGGTCGTCAGCTCCGTTTCCATCTCCTCCTCCGCCTCCTCCCGCAATGCGCCTCGGGCCTGGGAGGCCACCGTCGGCGGGCCCTCCCGGGCCAGCCGCTGCAGAGGCTCGGCCCACTTTTGTGCCTCGCCCCGCTCGGCCAGGAGCGCACACACCCCAATCTGCTGAACCTGGTCCCCGCTGTCAAGGTATCGTGGAAGGAGCTCTTCCAGCGGGGGCGAGGAGATGCCGAAGGCCTTAGCGCCCGTGGCCAGCCGCTCCCACAGGGGCAGCTCGTCCACCAGGGGGACGAGGAGGCGGCCGATGCTGGAATGGATGACCTTCTCCATTCCCTCAACCGCCACCGCCATGACCCGCCGGTCCTTGGACCGCAAGCCCCGCTCGATCAGGTCCATCTCGCGACCAAGACCCACGGCACGAAGCAATCGAAAGACGGCCCGGACCCGCTCACCGTAGTCCACCCGGAGCCCATCCACCAGGAAATCCCGGCCAGGGCTCTCTTCAAGGTCCTCCAGGGTGGCCTGCTCCGCCACGAGGCCATAGGCCACCTCCATCTCCGAGCGCACCGACCCGACAATCTCGGCCTCAGGCATCCTGAGCTCCGAGAGAACCCGAATAAGGACCTCCCGCAAGTGCAGAGGGGCCTCGGAGAGGGCCTCCAACAGCTCGGGGATGGAAGAATCCCCGATGGTTGTGAGGGCGGCCTCGGCCGCCTCAGCCACCTGGGGCTCTTCGTCGTCGAGCTTCCGTATGAGGGCCCCGACGACTTCAGACCGACTCAGCATAGATCGCTCCCAATGCCCACGCGGCGTCGCGGCGAACAACGGCAGAGGTGTCATCCAAGAGGTCGACGAGGCGTCCCGCCACCCCTTCGTCGCGAAGCTCGCCGAGGGCTCGGGCCGCGGCCCCCTTGAGCTCCGGGCCGGCGTCGTCCATGAACGCGACGAGAGGTTCGATAAACCGGGAGCCCCCGGTGAGCGGGATCGCCTTGAGCGCGATGGACTGCTCATGAGGCTCCCCGGCCAACAGCTCATGCAGACACCGCCGAGCTTGTTCCTCAAGGTCTTCGTGGCCCGCCACGTAGATGGACGCGGCCGCCTGGGCCCGAACGGGTGGCGGGGCCTCGGCGAGGCATCGGACCAGGAAGTCTTTCCCGCCGACCGGCTCGGTGCGACCGAGCGCCGCCACGCAGCGGGCGGCCACGTCGGGGGACGACCGTTCGGCCAGAGCCTCGATCTCGGCGCCGAGGCCGACCGGGCCCATAGCGCCCACGGCCTCCAGGATGGCGGCCTGAACCGCCTCTGGGCGGCCCGGCACAACGGCCAACATTCGCCGGGCCACCTCGGCATCGGCCGTCTCGGCCAGAAATCCCGCCGCCAGGGT
>JALLOF010000085.1 GCA_027717595.1 Nitrospinae bacterium AH_259_B05_G02_I21
CAACGGTCCCGACCCTGAGCGGCGAGAGCGTGGCGATGCGCATCCTCGATCGCGCCAGCCTCGTCCTGAGCCTCACGGACCTCGGGTTCTCGCCCCCGACGCTGCGTCAGTTCGAGGCGCTCATCCGTCGGCCCTACGGCATCATACTAGTCACGGGTCCGACCGGCAGCGGGAAGACCACCACCCTCTACGGCGCCCTGGATAAGATCAACACCCCGGAGAAGAAAATCATCACCATCGAAGACCCGGTCGAGTACCAGCTGGGGGGGATCAACCAGATTCAGGTCAAGCCCGCCATCGGGTTGACCTTCGCCAATGGGCTCCGCTCCATCGTCCGCCAGGATCCGGACATCATCATGGTCGGTGAGATTCGGGACTCCGAGACGGCGGAGATCGCGATTCAGTCGGCCCTCACGGGCCACCTGGTCTTCTCCACCGTGCATACGAACGACGCCGCCGGGGCCATTACCCGACTGCTGGACATGGGAATGGAGCACTACCTGCTGGCGTCATCCATTCTGGGGATTTTGGCCCAGCGACTGGTTCGGCTCATCTGCCAGAGCTGCAGGAGGGTCCAGCCGACCCCGCCCGAGGTGCTCCGGGAGGTGGTGTTGCCCTCAATCGAGCCCGTAGTGGCCTACGAAGGCATCGGGTGCGAGGCGTGCGGACAGATGGGCTACCGGGGCCGCATCGGGATCTTCGAGATGCTCGTAATCGACGACGAGATTCGGGGCGCTATTCTGGAGAAAACCTCCTCAGGCGCGATCAAGAATCTTGGGGTGTCCAAGGGTATGGAGACGCTGCGGGCCGATGGGCTCACCAAAGTCCGCTCGGGACTGACCAGTATCGCCGAGGTCCTGCGGGTCACCCAAGACGAGGAAACCACCATCATCGGCCCCTGAGACCCTCTGGCCAGCCGGACGACGAGTAATCCCACATGGCGCACTTCACTTACAAGGTCGTTGACCAATCCGGCAGCGTCATCGAAGGCGCGATGGAAGGCAGGGACCGGCGCGCCGTCATCGATCACCTCCAATCCTTGGACTATCTCCCCATCGAAGTGGCCGAACGCACCGACGAGGAGGCGAAGGACCGGGGTCTCGACGTAAGTCGCCTCTTCCATCGCGTTACCCGACGCGACGTCGTGACCTTTACCCGGCAGATGGCCACCCTCCTTTCCGCCGCCCTGGAGATCGACCGCATTCTCCAGATCATCATTCCGCTCATCAAGAGGGCCCGCATGCGAGGTGTGGTCGAGGACCTTCTGGGGCGAGTCCAGGAGGGCGAGACGCTTTCGGACGCCATGGGCCGTCATCCCACGGTCTTCGGAAACCTCTACACCGGGATGGTTCGCGCCGGTGAGACGGGCGGGACGGTGGGCCCCGTCCTCCAGCGGTTGGCGGACTTCCAGGAGCGCGCCCACGATACTCGCTCGCAAGTCATCTCGCAGCTCATCTACCCGGCCGTCCTCACCGTGGCGAGCGGGGGGGGCGGTCGTGCTTCTGCTGGTCTTCGTCATCCCTCGCTTCGCGGGCATATTCGCGGACCTTGGCCAAGCGCTCCCTCTGCCCACGCAAATCGTCATTGCAGTGAGCGGTTTTGTCCACCGGACATGGTGGGTCCTGCTCGGGGGACTCGGTGTGGCGTGGATCATCGGTCGGCGCCTTCTCAGGCGGCCCGAAGGGCGACGGCGGTGGGACCACTTCAAGCTCCGTCTGCCCATGGCGGGCAACCTGATCAGGATGGCCGAGGTCGGCCGCTTCGCCCGCACCCTGGGGACCCTCCTTGTCAGCGGGGTCCCGATTCTCCAGGCGATGAGTATCGTACAGGAGGCGATGACGAACCGCGTGCTGGCCGATACGGTGTCCGACCTCACCGATGCCGTCCGCGCCGGCCGGCCGCTCGCTGTGCCCCTGCGGGCCTCGGGGAGCTTTCCGCCTATGGCCGTCCAGATGATCTCCGTCGGCGAGGAGTCGGGCCGCCTGGAGGAGATGCTGCTCCACGTGGCGGATCTCTTCGACACGGAGGTGCAGACCACAGTCCGGCGCTTGACGGCCTTGATCGAGCCGGTCATCATCCTGCTTATGGGTCTCGTGGTTGGATTCATCGTACTGTCCATTCTCCTGGCCATCTTCAGCATCACGGCCATCCCGCTTTGAAGTAACGGCGCCCATGAATCGATTGGCGAACGAACGTGGATTCACCCTCATCGAGATTCTCGTGGTCGTGGTGATTCTTGCCATCCTGGCGGCGCTCGTGGGTCCCCGCCTGTTCGGAAAAATCGCAGGGGCCAAACAGAAAGTCGCCGCGGCGCAGATTGAGCTATTCCGCACGGCCCTCGATACGTTCCGGCTCGATGCGGGGCGCTACCCGACGACCACCGAGGGTCTAAAGGCGCTGCGCACGCAACCGTCCGGCCTCGACGCCTGGGTCGGCCCGTACCTGACCAAGGCCGTCCCCAAGGATCCGTGGGGCCATCCCTACGTCTACCGCTCCCCGGCGGAGCATGGCGACTTCGACATCATCTCCTACGGAGCCGACGGCGATCCCGGCGGCGAGGGAGAGAACAAAGACATTGTCTCGTGGGAGAACCGGTAGGAGGTCCCTGGGCGACGAGAAGGGGCTCTCGCTGCTGGAGCTCATCGTCGTCCTCGTCATCATCGGTCTGGTGGCGGCCCTGTCTGCGCCGATGCTCTACCGCGAGTGGCGCCACGTCCAATCCAAGCGGGCCGCAACGAGCCTGGCCGCTCTGCTACGCTACGCCCACCAGCAGGCCATCCTGACCAAAGAGACCCAGATCGTGCGGATCGACTTCGACGGACAAACCACCAGGCTCCTTAGGGCCGCCCCAACGGGCTCCGAGGACGACGAAGTCACATCCCCTCCCCCGCGTGCTCTTGCCACGTACCGCTTCCCCCCGACGGTCCGCCCGCGCCTGGTCAATCCCGACCGCTCCATCGTCATAGAGGCCGGCCAGCGGGACATCCTCTTCTACCCGACCGGCTACTCTACTGGTGAGGCCATCGAGCTCGTCAGTGTCCTCGGGAGAGTCTACCGGATAGTCATCGACCCGGTCACGGGGGTCCCGACGATCTCACGGGAGGCCTCCTGATGAGCCGAGGCGAGGCCGGGTTCACCCTCATGGAGGTCCTCGTGGCCATCACCATATTGGGGATGAGCCTCATCCTCGTGTTCGCCATCTTTTCCCAGGGCCTGACGGCGCTCCACGTGGATAGGGCCTATTCGACGGCGGTCATCCTCGCCAAGAGCAAAATGGACGAGGTCGACCTGCTCGAGGAGCTTGCAGAAGGCGAGGAGGGAGGCTCCTCTCCCGGCGGCTACCGGTGGAGCCGAGAGATAACGGAGACGTTAGGCCAGCCCGAGGGACTCGACGAGCGTCTCACGCGCCTCTTCCGCGTTCGGGTGGTTGTCTCTTGGCCTGAGGGATCGCCTCAAAGACGGGTGACGCTTGAGACCCTGCGGCTCTGGTCCCGCCTGGAGCAACGGAGAGTGGGTCTATGAGAGGCCGCCTGCTCGCGACGCAACGCAACGAGCGAGGCTTGACGCTCCTTGAGGTCATCATTGCGACGACCATCCTCGGCTTCATCGTCCTCATCTTGGGGGCCGCGCTCCGGATAAGCTACAACACGATTCAGACGGGCAACCGGCACAGGGAACGCATCCACCGGGCCCGTGTAATCACCGACAAGTTGGCTCAGGAGCTGCGCAGCGCTTATCGCTTCTCCCGCCGCGGGGCCACGGAGGAAATCGTTGCATTCCTCGGCGAGCCGGACCGTTTCAGCCTAGTGACCACCGCCTCCATGCACACCCAGGGGCTCATCCAAAGTGGCCTGAAGGAGGTGACCTTCGGCCTCGAGGACGACGCAGCCACGGGTCGCCGAGGGCTCGTGATGTGGGAGGACGTGATTCCGCATGGCGAGCTTTTCGAGGAAGGCAAAGGCCATCGGATTGTGCTCGACCCTGCGGTGGTGGCCC
>JALLOF010000086.1 GCA_027717595.1 Nitrospinae bacterium AH_259_B05_G02_I21
GCCCAAGACCATGCGGAAGGCCTTCTTCGCCGCGGGCCTTGCGGGGATGGGATTCATCACGCTCTTCAGCCTCGTCGGGGTCTTCGCCAAGCTCAAGGGCCTCTCGGGCCCAAGCACCATCTCTACGGCGCAGTTCTTCGGGCTGCCGATGCTCATCATCTTCAACGTGATTATGCTGACCTCGGCCGGCTCGACGCTCGACAGCACCTTCTCCTCCGTAAGCCGCCTGGCGGCCAAGGACATCTCGCCGATGGCCCGGCTCTGGAACCTCCCCTGGCTCGGCCGGGCAACGGCCTTCCTCAATCAAACATCGCCCATCACCTTCGGCCAGGGCGCGATGGTCGTGATCGCCATATTCGGCAACCTGCCGCTGATCGCCGACCCCGCCATCTTGAAGGCCACGACCATCAGCGGGACGATGGTCATGGGGCTCGCCCCCATCTTCTGCTTCTGGTGGGTCAAGGACGCCTGCAGGGTCTCGTTCCACCTCGCCTTCTGGACGGGGCTGGCGCTCGGGCTCATGGCGGCGTTCGGCAAGTATCCGCAGTTCTTGGCGATTGGGATGGGGAAGTACGGCAGCCTGCTCTCGATAAACCTCTACGGGCTTGTGCTTTGCACGGGCCTCTTCTTCCTGCCATTGCTGGTCCGCAACGGTCGCCAGCGCCTCCTCTCGCCCACGCAGACGGCATGACGCATCGCAGCCCTCTGTCGGCTTCCTCGGACCTCTAAGAGTCCTCTCCTCGATTAGACAGATTAGACACTTTTAGACACATTTAGACACTTTTCGGAAGTGTCCAACTGGGTATTTATCATTGATATTGCAGGAACTACCGGAATATCGGGCATTGGACGGATCTGTAAAGTGTCTAATGCTGTCCAAAGGCCTCGAATCGCTATAAACTATTAATTTCGCTTCGATTATCGAAATTCACCCAATTTCGGAAACTGGACTGACGAGAGAGGGTGTCCAATTCTTGCAAGCGATTGATATTTAGGGTGTTGTGGGATGTAGGGACAGGGTTTGCCCTGTCCGCAAAAAAACCGGACAGCCATAAAGGCTGATGTCATAAGCAAGGTGGCCTCCTGCCAGCCGGTCTGTTAGGCTGGCTACCCAGGGGCGAGCCCTTCTACACGTCGTGGCATCCGAATGAAGCTGCAACCAACTCAAAGGTCAGGTATCACTGCTTTGTTACGTCATAGGGAAGTTCAATACCGCTTGTATTCAAATACCATCCTTCGTCAAGGTGCTAATCGGTTTATTACTTTCCGAATATTTCCCGCTGTATGGGTTCCCATGAGTGATTGATTTATCTTGAATTCTTGTTCGGCCAGCTGGAGTTCTTCTGGGGAGACGGGCTGGGGAGTTCCCGGGAACACCTGGTCACCGATGCCGGAGGGGGTGGTTTGGGCGATGAACTCTACATCTTCTTCCATCATGATTTTACTGGATTCTCCAACAACTCTAGAAATTTGCTCCTTGGCGTACTCCGTGACGAGCACCCATAACTTCCCAGACTTTACCTCGAAGGCCGCTTTGGCCTGGTCTCTAAACACTAGGTCATATTCAATGTCTACGAACGCTTTCTCCTCGAGATCGTCGCGTGTAACTGTTTGCAAGTTATTGACAAGCTCCCGGTCTGCATAACTCTTTTCTAGCAATCTGTCCATTTTTAGTTTCCGTATGTTCCAATCGCGTTTTTGTTCTAGTCCCGATATGATCAAATCTCGACTTTTCCGCAGCAACGGACGGGCTATCCCCGGTGCTGCGTCAATTTTTTTAGCATAGTTTTCCTGTACTGCCTCCGCTTCTTTAGCATAGTTTTCCTGTACTGCCTCAGCTTTTTTAGCATAGTTTTCGTATATATTCTCATATTCATAATCGTGCTTTTGAAAGAAATAATCCATTTTGTTAATGGGGGGTTTCTCCGGACCGGGCTCTCCGACCTCTTTTCCGCCGGACCAACCCTCACCTCCATAATTCCCATACACATGACCCTTAAAATCCGCAAGGAAGGCGGGCTGTGGCGGTTCCTGGGCTTCAGTATCTACAGGATTCATCCACATTATTGTTGCTAGTACAACTAACAGAAGCCTAATTAGCTTGCTTGTAATGATAATATTGATTATTGCCTTTTTGTTCGCTGCCCTAATCATTCCCTAAATCTCCCGTATCCTAGAAATCGACAGCCATCTCCATCACGTAGTAATTCTTGTTAAAGTCAAAGAGTTCCACGTTGGAATTGTTATTCAGGTACTGCCAGCCCGCCGTGACGGTGATATAGTCGCCAAATTTGCGGGAAAGGTACCCCGCGATGAGTTGCTCCTCTTCGTCGCGCTCCACGTCAAAGATGGAGTGGGTGCGGAAGTAGTCCTTGAAGCGCCAGTGGCCCTTGACCCGCAGTTGGGTGCGCAGAGGCATGGGGAGGGTGAGTTGACCGGAGATGGTGTGGAGGGTCCGGTCGAAGTCGTCCCCCATTGCCGCTTCCTCCTCCACCCTGTATCCGGCCTCCAGGCGGACTTGGTTGTTCCAGAAAGACAATAACTCCTTCACGCCTAGGGCGTTGATCGAGCCCTTCCTCAGGCGGTTTGTGCGGAACCTCCGGTCCTGGTACTCGTAGTAGAGCGAGGTGAGGGAGTTGCGCCAGGGCAGGTTGACGGCCGGCCTGACGGTGCTGGCCTGGAAGAAGTCCTGGGTGTTTTCGAAGTAGTAACCGTAGGAGTACTGGGGCGCGAGCCAGAGGGGGCCTATTCTCATATTGGCAAAGAGATAGCCTACGTGGCCCTGGACATCCAACTCATTCAGCTCATGGGGGATCTGCTCCAGGAAAGTGTAGCCCATCCCCATGTTAAACCTTGGCTTGATAATTGGCCGGAACTGGACGCCCGCTTCATACGTGGAGACGGCGGTCCCGGTGTTGGTGACCGTCTCGGAGAATATCTGTTGGACGTTCGTATCGTAGCCAAACGCCGTGCTCAGATGGAAGGCAAAGCGCTTTCGCGCCCGCTCCTGGACATCAATCCCTTTAACAAACTGCTCGGAGAACCCGGCAATATCCGATTTGGGGTCAATCCGCTGGGCTTCGAGATAAAGTTCTTTCGCCTCGCCCAGTTGCCCCGCTCGTAAAGCCGTCGTCCCACGCATAAACTCGGTGGACTGTCGCAGCGTGGGGTCAAGCTCCCCGGCCCGCTGAAGGGGAGGCTGAGCTATCTCATACTTACCCATGCGAAAGTACGTTGCGCCAAGGAAGTAATGAGCGAGGGCGTTATCTGGCACCTCCTCCCGAGCCTTCTCCAGGAAGGGAAGAGCGGCCTGGTAATCCTTCGCCAGGTAATAGGCCTCCCCTATGGGAAAATAGACCTCAATTGCATCCGGGTTTAGCTCGTGAGCCTTGCGAAGTGCTTGAATGGCCTTCTCATACTGCTTGAGACGGAGGTGAGTCATCCCCAAAAAGAAGTTGGTATCGAAATCAGTTGGATCGGCCTCCCGGGCAGCGAGAAACTCTTTCAGGGCGGCCTCGTAATTTTTCTGGCCAATAGCCACCGTTCCGTCGATCAGGTGTCGTGCGAGGAGCTGTTCCTTCTCAATGATGGGGGTAGTGGCCTGGGCGAGGAGTGGGGTAGGCAACGTCAGCGCAAGGCAAACCGTTACACCGAAGATTAATATAGCTAGACTGTGAATAACCGGTCTCATTGACTTATCCCTGTGTGCTACATCACCCCCCCTTGGGAGAAGCCATGGAAGCTGTCAAATTGTCCGAGAATTATTAATTAATGTAGGCCTTTAGCTACTTTTTGTCAACATTAAACTATGGGATGGAAAGGCTGTGGCGATTCGGGCCAACTTTAGAGGTTCGATTATCCCGGGAAATCGTAATTCATACTAGCCGTTTCCAAGGTTGCTATTTCTCCAGAAGCTGCCCCTCAGCAGCTCAGGCCTTCTATGC
>JALLOF010000087.1 GCA_027717595.1 Nitrospinae bacterium AH_259_B05_G02_I21
AAGGCCCTGGCGGACCACCTCACCCGCAACGGGGCCACCCACGTGTTCGTCCACATCGGCCCCTTCGACGACGAAGGCCGCCTGAGCCGATACAAGCCAGCCGTCGTGAAGGCCTGGCTTTCGGCCCTGAAGCGTCACGCCCCGACGGTGAGGCGCCTCGCCTGGCTCGGTGGGCGCGCCCGGACCTCGGGGGGCACGGTGGAGCTGGCCAGCCCCGCCTACCGACGCGCGATGGTGGACGAGACTCGGGAGCTGCTCGAGCGCTTCGACTTCGACGGCATCCACCTCAATATAGAGCCCCTCGAGGAAGCCGACCCCGACTTTATCCTCCTCCTCCATGCGCTCCGAGGTGCCCTCGGCGAGAAGCTCCTCTCCTTCGCCGCCCCGAGGATGCGCCCCTGGTGGGTGCCTGGGGTTTTCGGTCTCTCCCGCCGCTTCTGGCGCGCCGAAGCCTTCGAGCGCCTCATGCCCCACCTCGACCAGATAGTGATTATGGCCTACGACACGGCCATTCCCTCTGCCGGGCTCTACCAGCGCTACGTGGCGGCCCTTGTGGGTGTGCTGCGGCGCGCCCACAGCGCAAGCGGACGTCCGCCCTGCCAGCTCGTGATAGGCCTGCCCACCTACGACGAGCCCACCCGGTGGCACCGGCCTGAGGTGGAGCACCTCGAGGGGGGCCTCATCGGGGTTCTGCGCGGGATGACGACCTCTTCCAACCCCAACGCCCCTCCCGTGGGGGTGGCCATTTACGCCAACTGGACCACCGACGAGCCCGAGTGGGAGACGTTCCGCCGCCTGTGGCTTGAGCGCTTCACCGCCCGCAAGTAAAGCCGCAGCCTACCTGCCGAATCGTGTCAGCGCTTCGATGGGTCGGTCGAGAAAGTGCTCGAGCATCCAGGTCGTGGTGAGCTGTCCCTGGAGGCGGCACTCGTGCGCCTCCTCATGCCACGGACGCAGGGGCGGGTCGGCCTGGCGGGAAAGCGCCGTGAGGGTCCTCTCCGTAAGGAGGCTGCCGAAGGAGGGCTTTTGAGGCAGGCATGGGTAAAACACCTCTCCGTTGGGTGCAAGGTGAGGGGCCAGGGTCGGGTAGCAGGAGAGCTCTTCGAGCGCCAGCAGCCGGCGCAGCGATTCGGGACCGCCTAGGATGGGGGCGCCGGCCTTCTTGCGGGCGATGATGTAGTCCACCAGCCGCTCATAGACCGGCTCGTCCTGGAGCCCCCTGTCGGGCCGCTCGAGGGTGGCCGAGGTGGTCGGGGCGAACAGGAGGTTGTTTTCGAAGCAAAACTCCATCAGGTCGTATGCCCCCTCGATAGTCTCTTCCCCGATGACGCACTTGACGACGAGCCGCACTTCCAACTCGTCCTGGCGAGACCCATACATGGCGAGGTTTCGAAGGAGCCGCTCCACCCACCGGCGATCGCATCCCCACCGGGCCGCTTGCTGCTCGACCTCGACCGTCTCCAGGGGGACGACGACCATGTGGCAGTCGCGAAGGAGCGCTTCGTGCTCATCGATGAGCGTGAAATCGGTCTCGAGCACCAGCGGCGCAAACCCCATCCGGCGGGCGGCCCGGATGATCGTCCCAATGGCCGGGTGGAGAAGCGGCTCCCCGCCGGCCAGATAGAGCATCTTCACCTCTTTTCGGACCTTTTTCAGGAGCGTGAGCGCGTCGGCCAGCGGGGTCTCCCCGCAGCCGTCCAGAGCAGATTGGTCCGATGCGGCCGGGCTTACGTGGGTCCGGTCGGTGACGTGGTACGTGACACAGAACGGTTTGAGGAGGGAGCGTCGGATGGTCCGGCGCAGGCGGTTGCCCACGACATGGTTCACGAGGAAGTGCGTGTATCGAACCTGCCAGTGGAGGCGCATCAACACCGCGGACTTACCTCCGGGTCCCCGCTGTCCAGGGACCGCCGTTCTGCAAACACTTGATTGACGCTACGTTGGGGGATTGACCTACAACATACCGGCCCCGGCAGGCGATGTCAAGGACGGGACCACACTGTGTTGGGATGTGGGCCGATACGGCCTGGCAACGCCGGGGCCACGCACGGCGCCTCGAATAAAGCTACGAGGCCCCAAGCCCGTCCATCAGCTCCTCGACCCGTCGGCGAATATCATCCCGGACCGAGCGGAAGACGGCCACGACCTCCTCTTCGCCCCCTTCGGCCTCCGCCGGGTCGGGCAAGGGCCAATGCTCCTTGGCCACACCGGCGGGCAGAGGTGGACAGCGCCGGTCGGCGGAGCCGCAAAGCGTCACGACGAGCTCAAGGCTACCTATATCGATTCCCTCAAGGTCCTGGGAGCGCTGAGGTCGTATATCTACACCCACCTCGTCCATGACCTGGATCGCCCTTGGGTGAATCCCCTTGGGCTCCGTGCCCGCGCTCACGACCTCGACACCTTGGGGAGCGCAGATCTTTGCGAAGCCCTCGGCCATCTGGCTGCGGGCCGAGTTCCCCGTGCAGAGAAACAGAACCGTGTGGTTGGCTGGAGTCGTCATGTCGTACGCCGAGCAACGGTGACAAAGCGTGGGTTTATTCTAAGATACCACACTCCAACAGCACAGCCGAAGCGCCATGGTCGATGGCCGCGTCCCGCCTTCTCCCTCCGCGCCGGCGAGCGCTCAGACCCTTTCCACATTAGACACATTTAGACACTTTTCAAAAGTGTCCAACCTTGCTTTGCGGATTGATATTTCTGGGCTTATCGGAAAATTAGCCCTTGGACGGAAGTCTACACTGTCTAACACCGTCCAAAAGCTTCTAATCGCGATAACCAATTGAATTAGCTTCGATTATCTAAATCCATCCGGTTTCGAAAATCTGGCCGACGAGAAAGGAGTGTCTAATTCTTGTAAGAGATAAAAACTTCAGGGCTTATAGGCTTGAGTGGGACCAGCGCCTCTTAGTTCCAAAATCTGCAGGGACGGGGCTCGTCCCCACATATGAATGGTCCCAGGCTAGGTCCGCCTCAGGCGGATTTCACCGAAATATGATACTCGGCTGCTTGGGACGCTAGTTAATATTTCATCGTGTTATCGAAACCTGATGTGGTGAACGTTCGTGAAGATATTCAAATCCTTCGGAGCATAGCTTGCCGTGGACTCCGCCAATTGGTTACCGACCCTCTACCATGCCCCAACGTAGTAATATAAGCTCCAAGCCAAGACGACAATCAGGAAACCTACGAGCAATGTGCGCCGTATCATCTTGCGCCGCAGGTAACCTCGCACATTGAGACCATTAATATACGCCATGGTTCTTTTCTTCCTCTATAACATATGTATATGCTATGAAACCAGACATAACAACAAATTTTTGGGTAGGTTCTGATTGTCCCAGGTAATCTTAACTCCAGTCTTCAGGCGAAAAGTTAATATTACTGGGGTAATTTGCCCCTGGAGGCAGATGAGCATGAGGGGCAATTACATCGTGAAATATGCCCTTTGCATGAAATGTGGGACACCTAAAAGGGGACTTGACACGTTCCTCCGTGGTAAAGAGAACGTAAACAAAATTATTCAATAGAACTTTGCTCTCCCTTCACATTGTCGATTGCCGCGGCTTTACCCTTGAGATACAGCTTTGCAAGGATGCCGACGGTGGCGACGACAGATCGAAATAGGAGTAGCCTTTCCCGTGAAGGGTGAAAAAAATTAAAAAACTCTTGACAAGATTTACCCTTTGTTGTATATAATCTATTTACGGTATGGAGGCGTTAATGAAGAAGGTATTTCTCAGGGAGGAGTTAAAGAAACTGAGCAGTCTAAGCTGATGGCAAGATTATTTTAATATCTGGACGGCTGCTTTATTAATTTGACAGGATAGCCTC
>JALLOF010000088.1 GCA_027717595.1 Nitrospinae bacterium AH_259_B05_G02_I21
GACCATGGCGTCGCACTCCCCGGCGTCAACCAGGAGGGCTCCGAAGTAGAGCGGCTCGGCCGCCATCCGGCGGGCCTGGCTTGGCTCAACGCCTTTCGACTCGAGCAGTTGCGAGAGCCGCTCCTCGAAAGCCTCGCGCTGCGGGGCGGTGGCGGGGTCCGCAATCTCCACGCCGTCTAGCGAGACCCCGATCCGCTCGGCCGCCTCGGCGATAGCGCTCTCCCCTCCAAGCAGAACCGGCTGGGCGATGCCTTCCGAGGCCACCTGCGCCGCCGCCCGGACCGTTCGCTCTTCCATGCCCTCGGGCATCACAACCCGCCGGGAAAGGGCACGGGCCCGGGTGCGAATGCTCTCCAGGATGGTCATGGGCTCCGACCCGGGGCGCCGACCAGAACGCAGAAGAGGTCCATCACGTTGGTTCGGGTCGGGCCCGTTACGATGAGGTCCCCCAGGGCCTCGAAGAAGGGATAGGCGTCGTTGTCATCGATGTGGCCGACGGCGTCTAGTCCCGCCTCAGAGCCCCGGGCCACCGTCGCGCCGTCTGCGAGGGCTCCTGCCGCGTCCGTCGGGCCGTCGGTGCCGTCGGTCCCCGCGGCCAATAGGACCAGATCGTCGCAACCCGCCATGGCGATGGCGCCCGCCAGAGCCAGCTCCTGGCACCGCCCTCCGGTCCCCTCACCCCGGAGGGTGACCGTCGGCTCGCCTCCGGCCAGCAGGCAGGCGGGGGCAGGGGCGGGGTGGCCCGACCGTTGCGCCTCCAGGGCCACCGCCACCAGCTCCTTGGCGACCTCCCGGGCTTCGCCCTGGAGGGAGGCCGTAAGGATGCAGGGCCGGTATCCCAGCGCCTCGGCCCGCCGGGCGGCAGCCTCGAGGGCCGTTCGGTTGTCGGCTACCACGCAATGGTGGACCCGGGCGAAACAGGGATCGTCCGCCTTGGGGGTCTCAGGCACCTCCCCGTCGAGGCCCTTCTTCAGATGGATGAGCACGGCGGGAGGGATGTGCTCGCTCAGCCTGTAGCGCTCGAGGATTGAGTGGCACTCGGCGAACGTCGTCTCATCGGGTGCCAGGGGACCGGATGCGATGGTGTCCGCCCGCTCGCTGATAACGTCCGAGAGCATGAGGGAGACGACCGTCGCCGGGGCGGCCCGGCGGGCCAGATGTCCGCCCTTTATCGAGGAGCAGTGCTTCCGAAGCGCATTGATCTCTTCTATCGTGGCGCCGCACTCCAACAGGCGCTGGGTCAGGTCCTGCTTGTCGGTGAGGGCCAGGCCCGGCGCGGGCGCGGGAAGGAGGGCGGAGCCCCCGCCGGAGAGGCAGCAGAGGATGAGGTCTTCCTCCCCACAGGCTTCCACCAGAGAGATTATGGCCTCGGCTCCCTCCTGGCCTGCCTTGTCGGGCACGGGATGTGCGGCTTCGACCACGTGGGTCACATCGAGGGGTTCCCCGTGGTCGTATTTGACGACGATCAGGCCCTCATCGAGACGATCCCCAAGCAGGGACTCCACCGCCCGGGCCATGGGGGAGGCGGCCTTGCCCGCCCCGATCAGCACCACACGGCGGCGGGCTGAGAGGTCCACCCGGCAGACCTCCGCCTCGGCCCGGCCCACCACCAGCGTGTCACCCTCGAGCCGTAGGGCCGCCCTGGTCGCCTCGGCCGGGTCGGCCGCCGCCACGCCCGCCTCGAAGATGGCCCGGGCGTCCTCGCGCAACGTCGCTTCACTTCCCATCGTCGCTCTCGCTCCGCTTTCTCATGGGTGGCGCTCAGGAGAATATAGAGGAAACCGCCTAGAGCCTTCAAGGGGGATGTCGGCCACCGGCGCTTCGCCTTGCGCCGGTGGGCCTTCCGCGCTAGACTGGGCGTGACGGCCCGCCGTGGGCCCGTCCGCGCCCCCACGGGCGATTCCCTCCAGAGGCTCCCACGCCCATGGCCCACGAGACGTTCGTCCAGGTCGCGTTTCCCTTACCTGTTGAAAAGACTTTTACTTACATTCTGCCCCCCTCCCTGCAGGAGCGGGTGGCGGTGGGCAGCAGGGTCAGGGCGCCGTTTGGGAGCCGTCTGCTGTCCGGGTTGGTGACGGAGGTGCGTAGCGAGCCTCCGCCGGAGCGTGGCGAAGGTCTCAAGGCCGTGGATGCCTGTCTCGACGACGAGCCGCTCGTCGGCCGCGACCTGCTTGTGCTAGCCCGCTGGGTGGCTGAGTACTACTGCGCCGGGCTGGGAGAGGTCCTCAAGGCGGCGCTCCCGGCTGGCGGGGAGCGTCTGGCGCCACGGACGCATCGGGTCGTCCGGCTGGTGGACGGGCTCGACGTGGAGCAGACCCTTGAGGCGCTGCGTCCCCGCTCCCCCGTCCAGGCCCGCCTCGTCGAGGCGTTGGCCGACGGCGGCGAGCGGCCGCGGGCCGAGCTTCGCCGCCTGGCCCCCGGGGCCGATGGGGCCGTAAAGGCGCTTCGGCGCAAGGGCCTGATTGAGGAAGAGGAGCGGGAGGTCTGGCGGCGGCCGGCCGAGCTGGCTTCAGGCGTCTCGACGCCTCCTCCGGCCCTCACGGCCTCCCAGGAGCGGGCCTTGGCCCCCGTCGCCCAGGCGATGGACGAAGGGGCCTACCAGGCCTTTCTCCTCCACGGGGTCACAGGCAGCGGCAAGACGGAGATTTATCTGCGGGCCATCGACCTTGCGCTGGAGCGGGGCCGCTCAGCCTGCGTGCTGGTGCCCGAGATTGCGCTGACCCCGCAGCTCGTCCAGCGATTCGAAGACCGCTTTCCCGGCCGCGTCGGGGTGCTCCACAGCGCTCTCAGCTCGGGCGAGCGCTACGACCAGTGGCGCGGGCTTCGGGCGGGCCGGGCCTCGATCTGCATCGGGGCCCGAAGCGCTGTCTTCGCCCCCCTTCGAGACCTCGGCGTAGTGGTGGTCGATGAGGAGCACGACGGCTCGTACAAGCAGGAGGAGAGCCCACGCTACCACGCCCGAGAGGTCGCCTTGGTGCGGGCCCGCGAGGCCGGGGCCGTAGCGATCCTGGGCTCGGCCACCCCGTCTCTGGAGAGCCGCCACAACGTCGATCGCAACAAACTGGCCCTCCTGGAGCTTCCCGACCGCATCGAGGGGCGCCCCCTGCCGAATGTGGAGGTCGTTGACCTGCGGGGAGGGGAGGGCTCCGCCGGAGCGGGTCCTGTCATCTGGAGCCCGCCGTTGGCCGAGGCTCTTCGGGCGCGGGTGGCACGAGGCGAGCAGGCGCTCGTGCTGCTCAACCGGCGGGGCTTCGCCAACGTCATCCAGTGCGTCGACTGCGGGCACGTCTTCGGCTGCGCCAATTGTTCGGTCAGCCTGACCTACCACGCCGCTCGCCGGGCCGCCCGATGCCACTGGTGTGATGCCACGGTCCGCACCATCCGGGCGTGCCCGGAGTGCAACGGAGCGCTCTTCCACTACGGAGGCCTGGGGACCCAGCGGGTCGAAGAGGAGGTCAAAAAGCTCGTGCCAGGGGCCGTTGTCGCCCGCATGGACCGGGACACCACGTCCCGCCGGGGAGCCTACCTCTCCCTGCTTGGGGCGCTCGGGGCCGGGGAGATCGATGTGCTGGTGGGCACCCAGATGATCGCCAAAGGCCACGATTACCCGAACATCACGCTGGTGGGGGTCGTCTCCGCCGACACGAGCCTCCACGTGCCCGATTTTCGGGCCGCAGAGCGGACGTTCCAGCTCCTGACCCAGGTTGCCGGCCGCACAGGCCGGGGTGAGGCGGGCGGGGAGGTGATCGTCCAGACCTACATGCCGGACCACTACGCGAT
>JALLOF010000089.1 GCA_027717595.1 Nitrospinae bacterium AH_259_B05_G02_I21
AGCCTCTTCGGGCACAAATATCCCCGAGGGAGTTCCCGGGAAAATGACATATCGGAACCCTGAAGACCAGAAGCAGTGGGAGGCCCTACGACCGGGGAGCTGAGGAGGCCTCACGGGAGTATTCAGCGTACTCATGTGCCTTTCAATAAAAAGGCTCCCCATAACCAAATGCTCCCCTGGTTATGGCAGCTCACACCTACGAAGTTTCTCCTTTAGCTTCCCTCATGTTCTCATGAGGGGATACCTATCTCAATATTCGTCGGCATTCTTGAATCCAAGAGAAGGCAAAGGAGATACCTCGACGGGCCTGTCGGGGAGAGGGCCTGGCCTACAGAGGGAGCATCGGAGTATACGGAGGGGTGAGGATAGAGTCTTCGCTCACATCGGAACGAGCAAAAGTGCCATGGGTAATACCCCTCTATTTTCAGCCTGAGAGTTAATTGATCTGGGGTGGCGTTACAAGCTTCTTCGTGTCTTGGAGGGTAAAAAGGTTCCGAACCAGTATGGAACGAAGGAGGGGAGGGTTGGTCATCGACTGGCGCCACCGAGTGTTTATTACACCGAAATATGATACTCGGCTTGGCAGGGCGATAGTTACTATTTCATCGTGTTATTGAAACTATTATCCTTCATATACTAGCAACAGACTTTGGGTGACACGAATTTCATGAGGGCGTTGCATATCATAGTCTCATCAAGGGCCTACTATGAGGATACCTCTCGCCTTGCTCGGGGGTTCACGCATGGGGAGCCGCGAGAGCTAGAGCCCGTGGTTTTGGGGTTTATTCCTCCCTCACGGGTTTTCGCCAGGGGGTAGGGTAAGGGGGGTGGAGCGACGTCAGGGTGGATGACCCTCTCTCCTATCTATGATGGGGAACGCGAGGCCGAGAGATGGGTGAATAGGCCTTCGTGACGGGTCTGAGCTCTCTCGTTAGCCCATCCGGGAGCAGGCGTGAGAGGCGAGTGAGTAGTAGCAATGATTGTGGCCATCCTGGGTCTTATGTTTCAGTGACCCGTATGGTATCGCCTACCTTCTTGCCCTTCCGCTTCTGGAGTATCTCCATCTTCTTCCAGAAGGCTTCCTCGAGGTCTATGTCTGCTGAGATGCAATTGCCCAGCAGGAGCACAAGTAGGTCTGCATGCTCTTCGGCAAGCTTCTCCTGGCCCAACCCCTTGGTGAGGCATTGGCAGATCTCGCCCACCTCCTCCATGATGAGATTCATCCGGTAGGTCATATCCTCCCCACCCGTTTCTCTGAATTTATGCTTTAGGTGGAAGGCCCTCACCACGGACCTCTACGGCTTCAAGGAGATTGATAGTGATCTCGGGTTGGCGAACAGGCTCTCTGGGAAGGAGCAATTGGCATCGGCGTGTACATCTTCCGACGACCTTCGCCACTACTCCCTTACGCTAAACCCCCGTAAAGAAAGGCTCTTCTTTAAGTTCAGGGAGGGACGCCGTCCCTCCGAGGCGCTTACCGTCACGGCTCGTTTTGACGGCAGACGGTGCATTGGGGCGTCTTCATCGTATCGGGGCGGCGCTCAATCAGCGCTTCGAGCGAATCAGTGTGAATGTTGCCCACCTTGTGCGGGGCCACCAGGGTGAGAGGAGGGCAGGGGTACACCTTTCCGTCCATCCAGATGCTGAGCGAGTTGGACCCGTCGCAGCCGGAAAACCACTCGCCCACCGGTGGCATCTCCTTGGTCACCTGCTTTCCCCTAAGGGTAGGAAACAGCCCCAGGTTTTTGTCTCCGCTGCCGTCCATGGCGACGAGCGACGTTGTGAATCCCCGGGCCTTCAGCTCTTTCAATACCTCAAGGGGGTGACGCATCCCCGGGTCCTCGGGGAGCATCTCGTTGTAGGAATCTGCGTGGTACTCGGTCCAGCTGACACGAACCTCCATGCGGTCCTTGTCCGCCACAGCTTCCAACCGGTTCATATTTTCCTCGTCGAAGAACGTGCCGTTGGTGAAGAAAATCAACTCGCCGAGGGGCTGGAGGAACTCCACGATGTCAAAGAACTCGGGGTGCATGGTGGGCTCTCCACCCGTAACGTAAAACCGCTCCACACCGAGGGCGTGGGCCTCCTCGGCGGCGCGGCGGATGTCGACGAGCTTAAGGACGGGGGCCGTCACATTGGGGCCCGAGTTCGTCAGGCAGTGCGCGCACTCTAGGTTGCACTGCTGGTTGATGGTGAACCAAATTGCTTGAAGCGGTTGTTTGACCGTGGCGGCCATCAGGGCATCTCCTCTAGTCTGCCTTCGGCGTGGAGTTGGCGTAGGTAGGCCCGCGTCGTGGGGGCCTGCCCGTCGCTCGCCCCATCCTCCAGCTCCTGCCAGAGGCGCAGCAAGGCCGCTGGGTCGTCCACGTCGTACCAGGGCTCCAGGAGCACCAGCCGCAGGCTCGCCTCTTCGGCTCGCCTCAGGGTCGTTTCGAGCACCTCCGGCGTGCTCCACGGAATGTCGGTGAAGAGGTGCTTGTGGGGCCTCCTAAGCCCTATGAGGTAGTAGCCCCCATCGTCGGTGGGCCCCACCACCCCGTCCACACCCGGGTCCTCCAGCTGGGCGAAGGCCTCCGCCACGCGCGCCATCGGCAGGGTGGGGCTGTCGCTGTTCAGGGCCAGCGCCCACTCATGCCCTTCTCCAAGGAGCAAGTGATGGAAGATGTTGTAGAGGCGGTCGGTCAGGTTGTCCCCTCGCTGCGGGATCAATGGACACTCCGTCGGAACCAGGGCCCGAAGCCGTTCGCCTTCAGCCGCCGGTGTGTAAGCCACCCTACAGAGGCCGGGAAATGCGGCCTCGAGGGCCTCGGCCATGTCTCTAAGGAAGCAGGCCGAGAGCCGAGCGGCGGACTCTTCGTCCAGGAGGGGGCGTAGGCGGGTCTTCACCCGACCCGGGGTCGGGACCTTCGTCATGAGGGCGCACGCCCGACGGTTCCGCCTATCATTATCTTCCCGGTGATTGCTCGTCATCTTTACGCAGTCCCTGGCACCTTCGTCGGCGGCTTCTCGGATGCCGGCTTCTCGAGGCGCCCCTAAATATCCTCTCTGGTCTTTATTAACTGGATACGGGCTCATCATATTCCAATCCGGCCCGGGAAGCGAGCCCCGAGCAGGATGATTTTTCCCTTTCAGGATGTGAAGATTATACCGAACCGGAGCCCCTTTCCTCAGCGGCGGCGCAGCCGCCCGAAGAGGGTCTTGAGCAGAACCCACTCGCCCAATTCGTTGCCCTGGGCGCGGTGGCCCATCCACTGCAGCGCGTAGCCGACGGCTAGCCAGCCGAGGCCCGCAAGGGGCGCGCCGCCGAGCAGCCGTACGAAGCCGAACAGCGCGGCGGGGACGCCGACGATGTGGAGCAGCGCGTTGACCGGGTGGGCGTGGCGCCCGATGTAGTCGAGGACGAACCAGCGGAGGCGCTCCACGGCATGGAGCCTCTAGGGAAGGACGGTGATGGTCCCGGCCGGATCGGCCTTCGTCACACGGCCGATGACGTCGGCGGCCAAGACCCCATCGGCGTCGGCAAGACGCTTCAGAAGCCCCTCGGCCCGCTCTTCAGCCACTCCGATAAGCAACCCCCCGGAGGTCTGGGCGTCGGCGAGCAGGAGCTTGATCGTCTCGTCCATCTCCTCGGGCCAGGCGATGTGGGGATCGACGTAGGCTAAGTTGCGCCGGGTGCCGCCGGGGATGGTGCCAGCTTCTGCCAGGGGCCGGGTC
>JALLOF010000008.1 GCA_027717595.1 Nitrospinae bacterium AH_259_B05_G02_I21
GTCCAGGGACGCCTCGAGGCGCCCCTGGACGGTGTCCTGGCCGGGCTGGACCTGCCAGCCGGCGTAGCTGGTCCCGTCATACTCCAAAACGAGCCGGATCGTCCGCATGCTGGCCTACCCAGCTTTCTTGAGCCCCAAGACCGCCCGGAGCGCCTGGCCGGTGTAGGACGCTTCGACCTCGGCAAGCGCCTCCGGCGTGCCCTCGGCGACAATCCACCCCCCCTCGTCGCCCCCCTCCGGGCCGAGGTCAATGATGTGGTCGGCGGTCTTGATGACGTCGAGGTTGTGCTCGATCACCACGACCGTATTGCCCTGGTCCGCGAGGCGGCCTAAGACGTCGAGGAGGTTTTGGATATCGGCGAAGTGGAGCCCCGTGGTCGGCTCGTCCAGGATGTAGAGGGTCTTGCCCGTGGAGCGTCGGGAGAGCTCCTTGGAGAGCTTGACCCGCTGGGCCTCGCCGCCCGAGAGGGTGGTGGCCGACTGGCCGAGCGTGATGTATCCGAGCCCCACCGCAGCCAGGGTTTCGAGCTTACCTCGGATCTTCGGAATCGGCTCGAAGAAAGCCAGGGCCTGATCGACGGTCATGGCCAGCACGTCGGCGATGGAGCGGCCTTTGTAGGTGGCCTCCAGGGTCTCTCGGTTGAAGCGGCGGCCCCGGCACTGGTCGCAGGTGACGTATAGGTCCGGCAGGAAGTGCATCTCGATCTTGATAAGGCCGTCGCCCTGGCAGGCCTCACAGCGGCCCCCCTTCACGTTGAAGCTGAACCGGCCGGGCTTGTAGCCCCGCTTGCGGGCCTCGGGCGTCTGGCTGAAAAGCTCCCGGATGAGCGTAAAGCCCCCCGTGTAGGTGGCCGGATTGCTCCGGGGGGTCCGCCCGATGGGAGACTGGTCGATGTCGATGACTTTATCGAGGTGCTCCACACCGCGGATGGCGCCGAAGGCTCCAGGCCGGATCCCGAGGCGCGAGAGCCTTTGGGCCAGGGCCGGGTAAACTATATCCAGCAGAAGGGTGCTCTTGCCCGAGCCCGAGACCCCGGTGATGCAGGTCAGCAGACCGAGCGGGATGCGGACGGTGATTTCCTTGAGGTTGTGCTGGCGGCATCGCTGAACCGTGAGATGGGCCCGGCCCCGACGGCGGCGGCGCGCCGGGACGGGAATCGAAAGCTCGCCCGACAGATACCTGCCCGTCAGGGACCGTTTGTCGGCCATAATGGCCCCGGGCGGCCCGGTGGCCACCACATGGCCCCCGTGGACCCCCGCCCCGGGGCCCAGGTCAACCACGTAGTCCCCCGAGAGGATGGTCTCGCGGTCATGTTCCACCACCACAACCGTGTTGCCCAGGTCCCGCAGGCGGACCAATGCATCGAGCAGCCGCCGGTTGTCCCTCTGATGGAGCCCGATGGAGGGCTCATCGAGAATGTAGAGCACCCCGACGAGGCTCGATCCGATCTGGGTCGCGAGCCTGATGCGCTGGCCCTCCCCCCCTGCGAGCGTGGCGCTGGGCCGATCGAGACTCAGGTAGTCGAGCCCGACGTTGATGAGAAACTGCAGGCGCTCGCGGATCTCCTTGAGGATGCGCCGGCCTACCTCCTCGGCATGGGCCGGCAGGGTGAGCTCGTCGAAGAAGGCTTTGGACCTGGCGATGGAGAGCTCCGCCACCTCGGCGATCGATAGGCCGCCGACAGCCACCGCAAGGGCCTCCGGGCGCAGCCTTCTGCCGGAGCACGCGATGCAGGGCCGCACGCTCATGTAGCGGCCGACCTCCTCGCGAACGAAGGCGCTGTCGCTCTCCTTGTAGCGCCGGGTGAGGTAGCCTACGACCCCTTCAAAGGGCCGCTGAAACGTCACCTGCTGGCGCCCCTTCCGGTAAGAGAAGCGGACGGGCTCGCCCTCGGAGCCGTGCAGGACGAGATGCCGGGCCGAAGAATCCAGCTCCCGGAACGGAACCGTCAGGGAAAAGCCGTACTGCTCGGCCAGGGCCTTCAGGATGGACGTGAAATAGGCCGAGTGCCTCCGCTCCCACGCCTTCACGGCGCCCTCGGCGAGGCTCTTGGAGGGGTCCGGGACGACGAGCTCCGGGTCGATCTCCCGCAGCACCCCCAGCCCGTCACAGGCGGGGCACGCCCCGTGGGGGCTGTTGAAGGAGAAGAGCCGGGGCTCAAGCTCCGGGAACGAGCGTCCGCAGGGCACGCAGGCGAACTGCTCGCTGAAGAATAGCTCGTCGCCGTTTGCGACATCGACCATCACGATGCCGTCGGCGAGACCCATCGCGGTCTCAACGCTGTCGGTCAGCCGGCTCGTCGCCTCCTGCTTTACGACCAGCCGGTCCACGACGACCTCGATGGTGTGCTTCTTCGTCTTGGGCAGAGCGATGGGCTCCGAGAGGTCGTGCACAGTGCCGTCGATGCGGGCCCGGACGAACCCCTTCCGCGCCAGAGCATCCAGCTCCTTCTTGTACTCGCCTTTGCGCCCCCGCACGATGGGGGCCATAATCTGGCAGCGGGTGCCGGCCGGGAGGGCGAGGAGGCGCTCGACGATCTCCTGGGCCGACTGGCTGGCGATGGGCCGAGCACACGCCACGCAGTGGGGCTGGCCTACCCGGGTGTAGAGCAGCCGCAGGTAATCGTAAATCTCCGTCACGGTGCCGACGGTAGAGCGGGGGTTCTTCGTGGCGGTCTTTTGCTCGATGGCTATGGCGGGGCTAAGCCCCTCGATGGAGTCCAGATCGGGCTTTTCCATCTGTTCGAGAAACTGGCGGGCGTAGGCCGAGAGGCTCTCGACGTAGCGGCGCTGGCCCTCGGCGTAAATCGTATCGAACGCAAGGGAGCTCTTGCCGGAGCCCGAGATGCCGGTGATGACGATCAGCGCGTCGCGGGGCAGGTCGAGGTCGATGTTCTTGAGGTTGTGCTCCCTGGCGCCCCGGATGACTATCTTCTTGCCCTGGGTGCGGGCCACAAACGGGCTCCTTTCTTCGAACGACCTTAATCCTTCATACTACCACACGAAGCGGCGACTCGGACAGGCCGTACCACGTCCCACGGGGCCGAAGCCTTTCGCCTTGACCCTCTCTAGGGGCGCCGATATACTGGGTCCGCTTCGGATTCGCCATCAAGGAACTATCTCCTCAGTGTCCCGGCCTTCGCCAACTCAGGCCGTGGGCCCATGACCACACGCCCCATGCGAAAGATAGCCTTTCAAAACCTCAAGGGTGGCACGGGCAAAACGACCTCCGCCGTGACCCTCGCGAGCCTCCTCAGCGCCCGAGGCTACAAGGTCCTGCTGGTGGACATGGACGCCCAGGGCAACGTCAAGGAGCACTTCGGAATCACCCACCCTTACACGATGTTCGACCTTCTGGTCGAGGAGGTGCCCGTCGATTCGTGCCTGGTCGCCGCCCGAGACGGACTGCACTGCCTGATAAGCGACGCCACACTGGCGGCCTGCGAATCCATCCTGATGAGCCGCCCCCGGCGGGAAGAGGCCCTGAGCCGCGCTCTCGAAGGCCTCGACGGCTACGACTTCGTCCTGGTGGACTGCCCCCCGTCGCTGTCAATGCTGAACCAAAACGCCCTGGTCTTCGCCGACGAGCTCATCATCCCCGTCAGCATGGACTTTCTGGCGCTCCTGGGCGCGAACCAGGTCATGGAACATCTGGAGCTCATCGAGCGGTACTTCGACAAGACCATCCGGCTAGTGGGGGTGCTGCCGACCTTCTACGACCGAAGGACCCGCATCAGCAAGGAGATCGTCGAGGCCCTCCAGGAGCGCTACGGCGAGCGCGTCTGGCCGCCCATCCGGATAGACACGAAGATTCCCCAGGCCCCAAGCGCCCGAAAGACGATCGACACGTTCAAGCGTACAAGCCGCGGGACGCAGGACTACGAGGCGATCTGCGATGTGCTTCTCGGGACAGCCCGGCCCGCCGCCGAGACGCCCGCATAGAGTCGCAGCAGGGTTCGGAAAGGAACAGGCATGAGCAAAGAAGAGAAACCTGAAAAATCACCGCCGAAGAAGAAACCATCCTCGAAGGCCACCGCCAAGGAATCTCCTCCGAAAGCCCCTGAGCCCGCCTCAGGCGGACCGCCCCCCCCTGCCGCCCCAGCCGCTCCCAGGAAGGAGGACGTCATGCTCAAGCCACTGAGGGAAGGTGCGGGCAACTTCGTCGCGATGATGGCCCTCGCCGTGGCGCTCGGAAGCCTCGTGCTCTCCGCCTTCTTCGCCTACGCGAAGGGGCGCCCGGCGGACAGCGCCGCGCAGATCGCAGAGGTCCAGGTCTCCACGGGCAAACAGATAGGCACCCTGGCTGCGCGGGTCGCCGGCCTCGAAGCGTCGGTCAATGAGCTCCAGGCGATGCGCGGCCGCGGCGCGGCGGTCAACACCCTCGACCTGAAAAAGGCCCTCGTCTCTCTGCGCGAGGTGGGCAGACACACCTCGGGAGCAACGAGCAAGAAGGTCGAGCAGGTGGAGGGGGCGCTCAAGGCCCTCATCAATGAGCTCGAAGCCAAAGGGCAATAGGCCTTCTGGCGGCGGCGGGACGAACCCCACGGCCGCCATCGTCACGGTCGGAAACGAGCTGCTGAGCGGGGAGACCGAGAACACCAACGCCTCGTGGCTCGCCCGGGAATTGCTCGACTGCGGGATCGCCCCGAAGCTCATCCTCACCCTTCCCGACGAGGTCGCCGCCATCGCACGGGGTCTCCGCGACGCCGCGGCCTCCCACTCCCACGTCTTCGTCACGGGCGGGGTGGGCCCAACGCCCGATGACGTTACCCGCGAGGCGGTCGCCGAAGCGCTTGAGGTGCCGCTGGCCGATCACCCCACCATGCCGGGCCTCCTGCGCCGACTATACGGAGAGAAGTTCACCGACCGGGTGCTGGTCATGGCCCGCCTTCCTGAAGGCGCGGAGCTATTGACCGACGACGGGACGCTCTTCCCCGGCTTTAGGATAAAGAACCTCTACGTCTTTCCCGGCCTGCCCGACCTCATGCGGGCGAACTTCGCCCTCGTGAAACCGACCCTCCAGGGCGCGCCGTTCCACTCCAAAAGCTTAACGACCTCCCTCGATGAGTCCCTCTACGCCGAGCTTTTGGCCGAGGCAATGGCGGCCTTTCCCCAGGTCCTCTTCGGCTCCTACCCCCACCTCGAGGACGGCCGCTTCACGGCGACCGTCATGCTGCGCTCCCGCGACGCCGACGCGCTGGAAGAGGCCTGGGGCTGGCTCAACGAGAGATGGCCGGGGTAGGGTGGTTAGAGTGGGGTCGCCATTTTTCGGGAAAGTCTGCCACGAAGCTCAGGTCTTGAGGAACGACTTCAAACGATGCTTTAATAAAGATCTTTAACTGACTGGCTCATCGACCAGATCGTCTACCGCCTCTACGGGTTAACGGGGGAAAGATTAGGATTGTGAAAGGTATCAACTGATGGCTTGGGATGAAGGATTAGAGGGGGGAGCTTATCGCATAGCAGCTATCAACCATAGCCCACTTTGTGTGCTAGCCGGACCAGGGACGGGAAAGACTTTTGCTCTCATACGTAGGGTGGCACGACTGCTTGAAAGTGGTTCTTCTCCGAAACGTTTGCTTGTCGTAACGTTTACGAGAACGGCGGCTCATGACCTTGTCTCTCAATTAGAAGCTTTGAATAGCCCAGGATGCGAGGAAGTGCGAGCATCTACTCTCCATCGATTCTGTTTCAGTGCATTAGGAAGGCGACAAGTGCTACAAATAACAGGACGCGTTCCTAGAATGCTCCTAATGTTCGAAGTTGATTTCCTCCTAAAAGATTTACCGCAACATTTCGGAGGAAAAAGGCATAGGGAACAACGCCTTAAAGCCTTCGAATCCGCATGGGCACGTCTTCAAACTGATGATCCAGGGTGGCCTGAGGACACCATTGACCAGGATTTTCAACGAGAGCTATTTGCGTGGCTCCAGTTCCACAGGGCGATGCTTGTGGGAGAGTTAGTCCCAGCGACCCTTTCCTATCTGCGAAATAACCCCCATTGCCAAGAACGTGTAGCTTTCGATCATGTTCTCGTAGACGAATACCAGGATCTTAATAGAGCCGACCAAGAAATCATAAAGATACTTGCTGAAAATGGGGAGCTTACAGTTGTTGGTGATGACGATCAATCAATCTACAGTTTGAGATTTGCCAACCCAGAAGGCATCATAGACTTTCCAAAACGCCATCCTGGAACTCACAATGAACCACTCGATGAATGTCGGAGGAGTCCTATTATAATTGTAGAAATGGCCAATGTTTTAATATCGAATAATAACAGACCAGATCCTAACCGGCGTATCCAACCTCATGCGGCTGCTACTCCAGGAGAGGTCTTTTCTGTGCAATGGCGGACCTTGGAAGAAGAAGCCGAAGGTCTTACGAAAATTATTCACCATTTGATCCAAGAACAAGATGTACATCCCGGATGTATATTAGTGCTTGCTCCTCGTCGAGTAATTGGATATGCAATACGCGATGGCCTTATGGCCGAGGGAATTAATGCACATAGTTTCTTTCCAGAAGAAGCGTTAGATTCTAAGAGCTCTCAAGAGCGCTTTACCCTACTTACACTCCATACAGATCATGCTGATCGTGCTGCTCTTAGATGCTGGTTAGGATTCAACAGTCCCTCTTTGAGAATGGGGGCTTACTCAAAGTTACGACAATTCTGCGAACAGAATGATCTTGACCTTTGGAATGTTTTAGAAGATTTGGATTCTGAGAAGTTGAAAATTACAAGAACAAGTGCCCTTGTGGATCGTTATAGAGAACTTAAGCTAGAGCTTGGTAAACTTCAAGGACTCGGACTAAGAGAAATAATTGATCATCTATTTCCTGAGGATGATTCTGAGACCAAGGTTATTAGAGAATTAGCTTTAGACGTAGAAGCTAATTGTAACGACGAGAAAGAACTTCGAGAGGAACTCCGAATCCGAATAACCCAACCCGAGCTACCAACTGAGGGTGATTTCGTTAGAATCATGAGTCTTCACAAAGCGAAAGGATTGACAGCAGATGCAGTATTAGTAGCCGGATGTGTTGAGGGTTTTGTTCCCTACATAGACGAGAGGTTGTCGTCACAAGAACAACATAAAATGTTAGAGGAACACAGACGATTATTTTATGTAGCTATAACAAGAACGACGCACTACCTTATTCTCTCGTCATTTACGGAAATGGAAGTAGCCAGTGCTTATAGAATGGGGGCAAAAATTCATAATCCTCGTCGAGGAAGAGGTAGTACTATTGCAACACGATTTCTTCAGGAATTAGGACCAACTGCCCACGAGCCGATCAAGGGGGACGACCTCTTGAGGGCTTTCGCCGTATGAATACCTCCTTTAACTCCGGCTCAAACGAGTTACTCATTGACCAGATCCTCTATCGCCTTTACGGCTCGACGGGGGAAGGGATTAGGATTGTTGAAGGAGTGGCTTTAAGGTGAAAATTCCGAAAAAAGTCCGAACTAAGTATGAGAGTCTACTACCTCCCCTTAATCGTGCCAAGGAAGACATAGAACGTTTGATAAGGCATAGTCTTCGCGATCTTGGGGATCCTCACCTGATACGACACAGATTGGTCGAGGCGCGAGTCAAAGAACTTGGTGAATTATGGGCAAAGGCTAGAAGTAAAGGGTGGAAATCTGATGAAGTCTTAAATAAAGCGAAAGATCTAATCGGGGTACGCATAGTATGTGCCAATTTAGAGGACATACCAAGAGCAAGAGACCTAGTTTTGCAGAACCCTCGTTTCACGCTAATCAACGGTTCAGATGAGGATTTTATTCGATCCCCGAAAGATGACGGATACAGAGGATTTCATTTCAACGTTGACTATGAATCCATATATGAAAATAAGGCTATATCAATCCAATGCGAAGTTCAGATTCGGTCGATGCTACAAGATAGTTGGGCAACGATGGCGCATAGAGATATTTACAAAGAAGGTGAAGATTTACCCGAAGACCTAACGAAACTCACTAGAAGACTATCTGACTTATTAGCTGTTGCTGACGGTATTGCTCAGGACATCCGCGAACAGGTTTCTAAACCAAGAAAGGTAACAAAAAGACCCGCTGGAGTAGCAATAAGCGAGAATGGACTTGCCTTTGTCTATTTTCGAGCATTTAAAGAACTTCCTCCAGATTACTTGATCAAGTTCGTTATGAAGAAGTGTGTTGAATTGAATGTGAACAGATTAGATAGCTTTGAGAGAGAGTTGCTGAAAAAAGGGAATCGCAAGATTTTAGAGCAAGCGTATGAAGAAAAGGTTACATGGGAAATGAATGAGGATCAGTTTTTCGAGGCGATTCCATACATTGTAGCTAAGGGAATTGACTTTGCGAAGAAAGTAGTGAGAAAGGAAGCAAAGCGTGAATGGGATGAGATTGAGGCCTTTTATCGATCTGAGCTTATAAGTCAACTTCCTGAAACATTCGAGGAGTTCCTCTCTAACCTGAACGACTCTGGATGGATTGAAATGATCGGGGATGTTTTCGATTCAATAGACTATTGTATCATCTGTGCAACAAAAACAGTTAACCCATACATGTTTACAAATGGTGCCTTAGAACATTATGAGATAAAAGAAAATTGGGATGAAACTTATTCCGAATTGTATGGGGCGGTCTGTAATTCCGGGGCTGATGCGAGTGAGGGGAGTCTGTGCAACTACTGCGAACATGTAGCTAGTAAAGATTAAATGCCAACAGTTCTTTAGCTGTATGGGTTACCAGCTTCCCGGACGGGCCTATATCACGATGAAAGATTGAATAGGTTCCCGCTCAACTGAGTAACATATTTCGTTGAAATCCGCCTGAGGCGGACTGTCCGTGGTTTTGTTGCGGACAGGGATAAACCCTGTCCCTACATTTAAAGGTCAAAGGCGGGAGCCCCGGTCCTCGTTCGTTTTCTTTTGCCTGTGTAGGGACAGCCTTTATGGCTGTCCGGCCTTTTGCGGACAGGGACAATCCGCCTGAGGCCCGCCTAAGGCGGGTCCCTACATTTCTATGCCCATAAGCCATGAAAATTCTATCACTTACAAGAATTAGACACCCCCTTCCCGCCGGTCCAGCTTCCGAAATTGCGTTAGTTTCGATAATCAACGCTAAATCAACGGGTTATGGCGATTAGGGGCTCTTGGACAGAGTTAGACACTCTACGCTTCCCTCCGAGGTCCGGTTTTCCGGTAACTCCCATAATATCAACTTGTAACGCAAGGTTAGACGCTTCCGCAAAAGTGTCAAATGTGTCTAAAAGTGTCTAAATCTGTCTAATCTGTCTAATGTGTCAAAGGGCGGCCAGCGGGAAGAGGAGAAGTAGAAAGCGGGTCAGTAACTTGGGAGGCTGTCGAGGAGCCGGCGGATGGCTTGGGCTTCGGGGTGATTGGGGGCCAGATCGATCACGCGCTGTAGGTGGAGGCGGGCGCGAGCGGGATCGCGCATCACCTTGAGATAGAGCAGGCCCAGGTTCTTGTGGGCGACGGCCATCGTGGGGTCGGCCGCAACGGCCCGCTCCAGCTCGGCGATGGTCTCTCGGTATCGGCCCTGCTCGCCGTAGAGGCTGGCGAGGTTGAAGCGGGTTTCGGCCGAATCCGGCTTAAGCTCTATCGACCTCTTGTAGGCGGCCTCCGCCGCCTCGGGTCGTCCGAGGGCCCGCTCGGCGTTGCCCAGGGCTGAGTGGGCCTCCGCGCTCTCCGGGTCCGCCTCCACGGCCCGCCTGTAGGCGTGAGCCGCCTCGTCCGGCTTGCCCTGGTCCGCAAGGAGATTGCCCGTAAGCAGGTAGGCATCCGTAAAGAGCGGCTTGAAGGAGACGGCCTGGCCCAGAAGCCACATCGCCGTGTCGGCCCCTTTGCCCTGGGCGAGGAGCGCCCGGGCGAGGTTGTAGAGGGTCGCCGGCGAGTCGGGCTGCAGCTCCAACGAGCGGCGGTAGGCGGCCTCGGCCTCCGCCCACCTGCCCTCGTGGGCCTCGATGAGGCCGAGGTTGTGGAGGGCGTCGGCCTTGTCCGGCTCGAGGGCCAGGGAGCGTTCGATCTCTCCGCGTCCGGCCTCCCACTGCCCGCCTAGGATGAGGGCCGAGCCGAGGTTCAGGTGGGCACGGGCGCTCTCGGGCGAGGCGACCACCGTGGCGCTCCACAGGGTCAGCTCGTCCTTCCAGGCCCGCGTCCACAGGGACGTTCGCACGCCCAGGGCTACGATGGCGAACCCCACCAACGCCCAGACGGCGGAGGCCCGAGCCTTGCTTTCGGCGGCGGCGGCCCATTCAATCCCACCGGCTGCGGCCAGGCCCGCCGCCCAGCAAAGCCCCATGGACGGTATGAACAGGTACCGCTCGGCCATGGGGTTCTCCAGCGGTACGAGGTTGGCCACAGGCAGCAGCGATAGGAGGAGCCAGGCGAGAGCAAACCCCGCGAGGGGCCGGCGGCGATACCCCAACGCGACGGCGACCACCATGGCGGCGAGCACGCCGAGGCCCGCCAGCGCCTGAGGCGAGGCGAGGCTCTCGATCGGCCTGACCACGTAGTCGACGTTGAGGCGCAGAGGGACGAGCAGGAGCCGGGCGTATTGGACGAGAATCCCGAGCATCGTGAGAATCGCACTGCCCAGCGACCCTCCGACGTAGGTGTACGAATGGGGAGGCCCGGCGTACGGCCCGAACCGTAAAAACAGGTAGAGGCCCGTGACGGCCAGCACGGCGCCGTAGCGGAACCTGATCCACTTCACCCCCAGCGGGAGGCGCCCCTGCCTGGCCCGCAGCACGTCGTATGCCACAAGAAGGAAGGGAAAGACGAGGGCCATCTCCTTGGAGAGGAGCACAAGGGCGTAGAAGATGAGAGTCGCCACCCACCACATAGCCCTGTGGCTTTGGGTATCGGCCTTGATGAGGCACACAAAAGCCGCCAGCACGAAGATGGCCGACAGGACATCGGCCCGCAGGGCCGAGACCACGACCGGCTCGACGTGAACGGGATGGACGGCGAAGAGCGCCGCGGCGATGAACGCCGCCAGCTCTCCCATGCCCATCTGGATGGCAAGCCCATAGACCAGCCAGACGACCATCGTGTAGAGGAGGAGGTCAAAGGCGTTGTGCCCCGGAGCCCAGTAGCGAAAGAGCCCCACCGTCAGAAAGTGGGAGAGCGTCTCCACGGGGCGCCAGCTACCTTCCTGGAAGCGGTCGAAGTAGAGCTTGGGATGAAAGACCAGGGGGATATGCTTGGTGTGGCGAAGCTCCGGGGTGTCGAGGATGAACCCCCGATCATCCCAAACGAAATCGTTCCCAAGCGCCCCCGAGAATGCGGCCACCGTCAGGATAAGAAGGACACCGAGAGCGAGCGCCTTTCTACGGCTATCCCGCAATATACAACTCCTGTGATATTAGCATGTTACCAATCTATTGTTAAAGTTATATATTTTGCAACATCGCGGTCCGACGTTGCATCACTTGGCCAGAGACGGATTGTGCCACGGTTTACCCGTCCTTGCGGACAAGGCAAGAGAGCATCATAGCATGCGGGGGCCCCTGGGAGCGTTCCTAGTCGCCGTGGGGTACGGGCGTGGGCCGTTCGCTCAGCATCGCTCGGGCCTGGCTCAACACTTCCTCGGGCGTGATGCCGCTCATGCAGATGTTGTCGCTGCAGGGAGAGCGCTTCTGGTTGTACGCCGACACGCAGGGGCTGCAGGCGAGGCCGCGGTAGATGACCTGCATGTTCGGGCCCAGGGGCCCGTAGATGCTGGGCGTCTCCGGCCCGTACAGAACCAGGCCCGGCAAATCGGTCAGGGAGGCGAAGTGGGCCGGCCCCGAGTCGTTGGTGACGAGCAGGTGGCTTACGTCGTACAGGTCGATGAGCTGGCGCAGGGTGGTCATCCCGGCCATGTTGACCACGCGGTCTGAGTCCAAGGCCCGCCGTATGGTCTCGGCGTGAGGGCGCTCATCGCCGGTGCCGGTCAACACCAGCACCACCGCAGGGCCTTCCAGCAGGCCACGGGACAGCGCGAGGAAGTGCTCGACGGGCCAGCGTCGGACGGCCACGAGGTCGCTGGCGTTCGGGTTGAGCAGAACCACGCGGTGATGGGGCTCAAGGGGCGGGTACAGCGCTTTGAGCTTGTCTGTGACGACCCGGCGGGCCTCCTCGGAGCTCTGGACGCGGGGCAGGTCCATGGAGACCTCTTCCACGGGCTTCTTCAAGAGGGGCTCGGGGCGGCCGCCCAGCTCGCTTGCGGCTTCCACGAGCGTGATGAACGTCTGCGACGCATGGACGTGCGGGTTGTAGATGACCTTGTGGGTTATCAGATCTCCGAGGTAGCGGCCCTCATCGAAGAACCGGTGAAATCCCACCCGGCGCGGGGCGCCGCCGAGGAAGGCCAGCAGCGTGCTGAAGCGGGCGAAGGTCTCGAGGTTGATGACGGTGTCGATATTCTCGGCTCTGATGCGGCGGATTGCCCTTAGGGTATCGGCCAGGAAGCTCAGAGGGTTGTCGGGCCTAATGATGATGCGGCGCTCTTGCGGGACGAGGCCCATAAGGTCCAGGATGTCCTCGCCGCCGCTGAAGGTCAGGAAGTAGAGCTCGGAGTCGGGAAAGCGCCTGCGGGCGTGGTTCATCGCCGGGTAGGCGACCACGAGGCCGCCGATCTCGGCCATCTCGATGAAGAGTATCCGTTTGGGCGTCCCGGGGTCCGCACCCGGCCTCACGAGGCGCATGAGGCGAGAGAGCGCGGTTGCGACTAAGCAGCACGGAACACCGACCCAGCGATCGATTCTCCGCATCATGTCGGCGCCGAGAAGCTTCATGGCAGCAGGCAGCGCGGGGACGCGCTTAAGGTGGACAAACGGTTTAACTCCTACAAATCATTGACTTTAAAAACAATAGCACAAATGACCCTCTTGTCAAGCGGTCCTTCTCCAATCCTATCGCTATCCTTGTCCGGGAATATATTCTGGCCGGCCTCTACGCGGCCACCGACTCTAGGCCGGAGCGGTTGACCACGATCAGGCGGCGCTTATCGTTGGTGATGAGGCCCCGGCGGCGGAAGTCGTTGAGGGCTGCGGTCGTGGTCTCGCGGGTCGAACCGATGAGGTTGGCGAGCTCCTTGTGGGTGAGTTTGACGTCGATGCGAACCCCCGCCACGACAGTGGTGCCATAGCTCTCCGCCAGCTCCAACAAGAGCTTGGCCAGCCTGGCGTTGACATCGCGAAAGACCAGGTCCTCGACTTTGACCTCGAGGGCCTTTCGTCGAGCGCCGATCAGCTTCGACACCTTCAAGGCGAGTTCGGGTTTTCTATCCAGCAGTTTCTGGAAATCGAGCCGTTCAATGTAGCAGATGAAGGTGTCTTCCAGGACCTCTGCCACCGTGCCGCGAGGACCTTCGTCCACCAGCGCCAGCTCCCCGAAAATCTCACCCGGCTCGATAATGGCCAGGGTGACCTCCTTGCCGTCTTCGGAGAGCTTGGAAATCTTCACCCTCCCCTTCTTAAGGAAGAACACGCGGTCCGAGGGGTCGTCAGGCAGGTAGACGACCTGGCGCGCCGGAACCTTTTCCATGTGGGTGATCGGAACGAGGGTTTCCATCTCTGCGGGATTGAACTCATCGAAGAGGTTGAACTGCTTCAGGTGCCAGAGCTTGCTTTGGACCGGCTCGGACATCGCTCCTCACCCTTTGGGCGCCATCATGGGCCACGTCCTCCGGCCTGTCAACGGGATTCCGGCCGACGGGCGCGAGGGGGCGCGGGTCGAGGCCTAGGAGGGCACCTCCATCAGCGTCCCTGGTGGGAGGCGCCGCTCCAGGCGACGGGCCAGGCGCGAGAGAGCAAAGCAGGCGATGAAGTAGAGGAGCCCGACCGTGAGGTAGATGGCGAAGGGGTAATAAATCTCTCGATTGTTGACGGCCTGGGCCATGGCCATTAGTTCCGTGACCCCGATGACGAAGGCCAGGGAGGTGTCCTTGAAGAGTGCAATGAATTGACTGACGAGGGCGGGGATCATGATCTGCAGAGCCTGGGGCAAGACGATATGGCGTAGGACCTGCCCGGAGGTGAGGCCAGTAGCGAGAGCCGCCTCCCGCTGGCCGGCGGGGACCGCCTGGATGCCCGCCCGGACGATCTCAGCCAGATAGGCCCCGGTGAACATCGTCAGGGAAACCACGGCGCTCGTGAAGAGGCTGAAGTTCCGCCCCGTCACAATGGGCAGAAAAAAATAAAACCAGAAGATAACCATGATGAGCGGGGTGCCACGGATAATCTCGATGTACAGCACCGCCGGGTGGCGCAGGTACGGCCGGGCCGAGAGGCGGGCTATGCCGGCCACCAGGCCGAACCCGAAGCTGCCGACCATGGCAACGAGGGCCAGCAGAACGCTGAGCCCCAAGCCCCCCAATCCCCAGAGGGGCTCTTGCCCGGCGGGAAAACGGCCCACGAGCAGCAAGGGGAGGTTCTCCAGCACCACATGCAGGCTGCGGCGCACGAAGTCCCAGTCCCACGTCGCGGAGACAAGGAGCACGCGGAGGAACCCTAACCCCAGCAGGCCCCAGGCCACCCAGGTGATGATTCTGACCAAGGTGCCTTGCCGCTTCACGACCGGACCCCCGGCACCGCCGACCATCGCTCCACCAGATGGACCATGCCTGCAATCGCGAGAGACATGGCCAGGTAGAGCACGGTGGCGGCGGTCGTCGGCTCGAACCCTTTGAAGCTATAGGCCTGGATCTGTTGGGAGTTCCACGTCAAATCCGCAACGGCAATCGTCATCACGAGCGAGGAGTTTTTCAAGTTGTTCAAAAGCTGGCTCCCCAGGGGCGGGATGACGGTCCGGAAGGCCTGGGGCAGGACCACCCAGCGCAACGCCTGGGGGCCCGTCAGCCCCGTGGCCAGGGCCGCCTCCAGATGGCCTCGGGGCACCGCCTGGATGCCTGCGCGGACGACCTCTGCAATGTAGGAGCTGGTGTAGATTGCCAGCCCCACGGTGGCGGCGATGATCTCGAACGGGTACTGGTAGAGGAACTTGTTCACCCAGAGAGGGGTGACGGTGGTTAGCCCGAAGTACCAGAAGAAGAGCTGCACCAGCAAGGGGATGTTGCGGAAGAACTCGACGTAGGCGGCGGCCAGAAGGCGCAGGGGCGGGATGGGCACGAGACGGGCCACCCCGACCAGGGTGCCCAGGACCAGGGCCACGGCCGCCGAAATGCACGAGATGGCGATAGTGACCCGGAGGCCGGACAGAAGCATGCGCCCGTAGTGGAGAGTGGTGCCTGTGGTGGCATCGTAGCGCGTGGAGAAGAAGAGCCCCCAGTCGAAGTCATAGGTGATGGGGCTGGTCCGGTGGGTGTAGTCTACGAAGGTCAGAACGGTCCAGGTGGCAGCCCCGAGGACCAGGATGGCGGAAAGGAGGGTCGCCCAGCGCTCATGGCGGTCGAGGCGGTCTCCCGCCGGACGGCCCGGCAGCGAGCCGAGGAAGAGCTGGGTGGGGGGAAAGAGCCCCAACAGGAGCCACAGGGCTGGGCTTTGGCCTTTACGTTGCGCCCTGGCTTGGCTGCTGTAGGCTGATACCAGCAGGGCCCCCATCGCCCCCATTCGGAGCGCGGCGGTCCCATCCATACCCCACCAGATTACCAGGACGAGCAGTGCCATACCCGCGACCGCAGCGGCTCCGGCGCGCCACCACGCCATGGCTTATATCCTCCCTGCCCGTTCCTTCTCGCGGAGCGGGGATTCTCTCAGGGCCAAGTCTCGAGCTTGCGGGTCAGGGGCATGTGGAACAGGGTCTTGGGGCCGAACCACCGGTTGTAGATCGTCTTGTACGTGCCGTCTCGCAATATGTCCTGGAGGGCGAAGTTCAGCTCGTCCCGCCAGTTGGATTCGTTCTCCGGCAAACCGATGCCGTACGGCTCATCACTGAAGAACTCGCCCACCAGTTCCACGCCCGGGTCGCCCCTGGCCGTCCCGAGCAAGATGGTCGAGTCGGTCGTGTATCCATCCACCTTGCCCTGCTTCAAGGCCATAAAGGCTTCCGGGTGCTGTTGGAAGCTCAGAATTCGGGGGTTGGGATCCCCCAGGTCCCGAAACAGCTTCTCTACGTTTTGCTCGCTGGTGGTCCCCTGGACGGTGGAGATTTTGTGGCCAACGAACTCCTTAAGGCTCTTGAACTCCCCCTTCCGGGCCAACATCCTCTGGCCGTCGAAGAAGTAGGTTATGGTGAAATCGATGTTTTCGTCCCGCGATCGTGTGTGGGTCATGGTGGCGGCGGCCATGTCGATTTTCCTGGCGATGATAAAGGCGATCCGGGTTTTGGCGTCCACGGGGACCTTTTCCATTCGCAGGGGCCGTTTGAACTTCTTGCTCAGCCGCCGGATGATCGCCTGAGAGATGTCCACGTCGAAGCCGATGTGGTTGCCTTTCTTGTCGAAGAACCCGAAGGGGACGTTGGCGGTTCGCAACCCCACCCGGACCGTGCCGCGCCCCAGAACCTCTTGGAGAAGATCGGCAGCGGCGGGCACGGGCGATCCCAGGGCGAAGCCCACGGCCACCACAACCATCGCTCCCACAAGCCCCCACCGATGTCTCATAGCCTTTCCTCCCGCGGCCCCGCGGGCCGCATCTCCATGGCGCGTCCGGCCCCCTAATGAGTCAGAATTTTACTTAGAAACAGCCTCGTGCGCTCGTGAACGGGCTCCGTGAAGAAGGAAGCCGGAGGAGCGACCTCCACAATCTCCCCCTCATCCATGAAGACGATCCGATCGGCCACCTGGCGAGCGAACCCCATCTCGTGGGTGACCACGACCATGGTCATCCCCTCCCGGGCCAGGGCTACAATCACGTCCAGCACCTCCTGGATCATCTCGGGATCCAAGGCGGAGGTGGGTTCATCAAAAAGCATCACCTTGGGCTGCATGGCCAGACTCCGGGCGATGGCCACCCGCTGTTGCTGGCCGCCCGAGAGATGCGCGGGGTAGGCGTCGGCCTTGTCGGGGATGTCGACTTTCTCCAACAGTGCCACGGCCTGGGCCCGGGCCTCCTCCTCAGTCAACCCGCGGACCTTGCGCGGCGCCAGGGTCACGTTTTCCAGGGCGGTTAGGTGCGGGTAGAGGTTGAAGCTCTGAAAGACTATCCCGATGTCCGCACGCAGGCGGCGCAGATCGGTCCGGGGGTCCTGGAGCGAGCGGCCCTCCACGAAGATCTCTCCCGCCTGAATCGGCTCGAGGCCGTTGATGCAGCGAAGCAAGGTGCTCTTCCCGGACCCGCTGGGCCCGCAGACCACGACCACCTCCCCTTTGGCCACCTGGAGGTTGATATCCCGCAGGACGCGGAGGGTATCGAACGACTTGTGGACGCCCAGGATTCGGATCATCGTGTGAGGGTGGTTCCTTGATTTTCGCTCATGGCCGCGCGTTCCGAACGGACGAGCCGGTTTTTTGGCTGGGGCGGCGGCGCATCATCAGCTCCATCAATATGACTGCTATGGAGCCATTTCGCAACAGGAAAACCGCGTGAGAGACGCCGTCGGGGTGCGCGGGGCGACAGGCCCCGGGCTTCGGATCGTCTCCGCCGGGGGATCAAAGGCTTCTAGCGTCTTTCGGCCGCGGCGGCGCGCTCTCGAGCCTCCAGGAGCGCCGTCAGGTTTCTTGAGGCCTTGGTGAAGGACGGGTCAATCTCAAGGGTCTCTCGCCAGCGTGCCTCGGCCTCCTCCAGGTCGCCTCGTCGGTATGCCACCAGACCGAGCAGGTAGGGGACCTTGGGATTCTGGGCATCGAGGTCCCTCGCCCGACGCAAAGCCTCTTCGGCTCCGCTGAAGTCGCGCTGCCTGTAGCGGAGAAACCCCAGGTTGTACCACGCCTGAGGGTGGTCCGGCCGGATGATGGTCGCGTGGTGGAAGGCCCGGTGGGCCTCGTCGATGCGCCCCAGCTGGCCGTAGGCGGCACCCAGGTTGTTCAGCGCATCCACGTGGGTCGGAGAAAGCTCGAGGGCCGCCTCGAAGTGCCTGGCCGCATCCTCCACGCTCCCGCGCTGAAACAGGGCCTTGCCGACGTTCATCCGGGCGTTGACGCTTCGGGGCGACTGGCGCGCCGTCTTCTCCCAAAGAGCGAGGTCGTCCGACCAGTCCCTGTTGCGATCAACGGTGTTGATGGCAAAGAGGATGACTACAGCGCACCCGAGCACCCAGACCAGTGGGGCCGGAGCCGTCGATGAGGCTTCCGTCGAGGGCTTTCCCCCTCGGGTCATCACCCAGGCAATCGCCACGCAGGCCCCCACCGAGGGCGCGTAGAGAAACCTCTCTCCCGCCAGCTCCCCGATGGGCAGCAGATTGCTCACCGGAAGCAGGGCAAGTCCCGTCCAGAGAATGCCCCAGGCCACGGGCGTGGCCGAGCGCCTGGCGGCCCAGGCAAGCCCGAGGAGAGCAACAAGAAGGGCCAAGGCAAGCAGGGGCCCGGCGCCGTCAGTGAGCCCGCGGGCGTGGGCCACGGTCCAGGAGGCGTTAAGGTTTACCGGCAAGACGAACCGCTCCACGTAGCCGGCAGCCACCTTGAGCATGGTGGGGCCCCGGATGCTCATCGAAGCCCCGTGGAAGTACTGATGGGCCCCCACGGGACCAAGCTGGCCCAGGACGCTCCAGCGGACCGCTCCATAGGCGACGGCAGCGCCGAGATAGGGGCCGTAGCGGGCGGCCAACCTTCCGGGTCGCCACCACCCGAGCGGGCGACCCAGGAGGCCGTCGGTCATCACAAGAAGAAGGGGGATCGTGGCGGCCATCTCCTTGGCTCCCAGCGCCACCAGCCAGGCCGCCAAGGCGGCTATCCTCCACAGGGGGGCCGTGGACGCTCCCCCATCGGCGCGCCGATGAGCCCAAAAGGCAAGAACCCCCCAGAAGGTGGCAAGGACTTCTGAGCGCCCGGAGATCCAGGAGACTGCCTCGGTGTGAACGGGATGTGCGGCGAAGAGGGCGGCTCCCATCAACGCCATGAGCGGCTCGGCGGGCCATAGACTTCTGAGGAGGACCAAGACCGCCAGGGACGCGGCCGTGTGCCAGAGGATGTTTGCGAGGTGAAACCCGAAGGGATTCGGCCCGAAGAGCCGATGATCAATCCAGTAAGTGAGCCCTGTAATGGGCCGATAGAGGGCGCGCGTCTTCCCCTCGTGGAGGAACGAGGTGGTGAAGACCTCATCCAGGCGCCCAGGCTCGCGCAAGAGTGGATTGGTGACGATGTCCCTTTGGTCGTCGTAGAGGAAGGGTCCTCCAAGGGCATTCAGATAACAGCCGACCGCCAGGCCCGCAACGATAAGGAAAGCTGCCGCAGACCGTGACCATCTCTCCATCTACGGCCCCCACGACCCGACAGGCGGGCCAGTGCTCCCTTCCCGCTCGGATAGAGGTCGTCTGGGCGGCCAAACGACAAACAACGCGCAGGGCCAGGCCTCGTTATCGCTTGCCAAGGCGGTACAGCTCAAGTCGGCTGGATGGATTTCTCACGTACGTGGTGTTGTGCATCAACAGGACCAGTTCTTTGACGCCGTCTCCCTCGATGTCCCCCAGGGCGAAATCGGCAAGGTAGTGCTGTTCCTCGGGCCTCGTCTCCCATTCTTTAACGTAGCTGACGCCGTTCCAGGCGAATTGGACCACCCGCCCATTCTTGCGCACAGTGGTGTTAGCCAGGCTCCGGCTCAATAACGACTCCTGGTTGCTGCCGATCAAGAGCCCGTAGTGACCATCGTCCGGGCCCCCGAGGCGGGCAATCTCTATGCGGCCCTTCAGGAAGCGCGAAACCATAAGCTCATCCGGGCTCGAGTCTCGCCGGACGTACTTTTCGTAGGTCGGGTCGCGGGGAAGCTGCTTGAAGCTGACGTGGTTAAAACCGCCGACCAGCTCATTGCTTCGCCACGTGACCTCGATCCCCTTGCTGAACGAGGCCAGCCGACCGTTGTCCTGGATTACGAAATACTCCGGGGAGCCGCTATCCTTGATGTCTGCGACCATGAACCCGTAGATGTGGAACTGGGTCGGGATGGTCGAAGCGGTTTCCTTCTCGTAGGTCGTGCCGTTCCAGCGAAGCTGGAACACCCGGCCCCGGTACATATCATAGGTCCCCATCCGCTGGGCAAGCAGGATGCCCCTGCCGAGCTGAGGGCTTTTGAGGACCCGCAAGAAGTAGGGTTGCTTCGACCATATTTTCACGAACCGCCCGCCCCGGTATTCCAGAACGAACGACCGGAGCTTGTTCTCAACGGTCTGGACCCCTTGGGATGACTTGAGGTGGGTGACGAAAATCTCATCTATGCCGTTGCCGTTGATATCGGCAATATCGAGGCGCAGGAAACTGCTCCATCCGCCCCAGCTCGAGCCTTTGATCGTTTGAAACTCGGTAAACCTCATCCCATCCCAGCGATAGAACTTGAGAAATCGGTCGCCCATGCCGACCAGCTCACTGCGACCATCGCCGTCAATGTCCCCCATGGCGATGTTCAACAGATGGGCACTTTTGGAGAGGTCCTGACTGGCGCGGAATTGCCGCATCATCTCTGGGGAAATCTCCCCAATCTTGGCGTGCCGCTGGATGTCGGGATTGATGGCGGGCGTCTTTTCGACCTTCTTGGCCTCCTCCAGCGCCATGAGCCGCCTCTCCAACTCTTGCAAGCGCTTCGCAGCCGCCGACAAGGGGGCCTTGCCCTGTGGGCCCTCCGCCACTATCGGTGCGCCGATTGAGAAATTACCTCCCACCACGAAAAGCGGCTCGCCCGTGTAGCGCGACGAGACCCGGATGTCAACCCTCGAGCCCTTCTCATCCGCGCTGATGATTGGTTGAACGAGAAAGGCGTAGCGCCGTTCCTTCCAGACTTCCACGTCGGGGCCTTTGGTGTGCATGACGGTCGGTCGAAAGCGGTCCGAGCGCTCGAGGCTGACCGTCAGCATATCGTCCACATTCTTGGACCCCTCCGGGGGGGTCACCAAAAACTTCGCCGGCCCCAACAGCGCGTCCAGGCGGCTCGAGTATTTGATGACGTCCCCGGGGCTGGCGGAGGCTCCAGGCTTGATCCTCAGCAGCTGGGCCTGGCCCAAACCCTCGCCCACCTCGAAAACCCGCACCAGCCCGATGACGTGCTCAAGGCGGCCGAGCCGCTCGCCCGTAAGCTTGTTGACCACCTCCTCGCCGGAGCGATAGAGAAACAGCTCTTGGTCCGGCACGGGAGAGCGATCTGGGGCGAACTTCACCACGAGCGTCCCGTTGGGGCGCACCTCGACAACCGTCCCTGCGGCCGAGCTGAAGCGTGCCGAGAGCTGCTTGACCAAAGCGTCAATGACGACGGGCAGCGGCCTGGCGGCCGCCAGGCCCTGTGAGGCCACGAAGAGGAACGCAACAGAGGCGATTGCTGCCAGCCCAAGCACCCTAGTGCGCCGCACCATCATCCCCCTCCTTTGAGGGCAATGTAGAGGGTCCTGTCGGCCCGTTGCACCAGCAGGAGAATGGATCCGCCCGAGTGGCCGAGGTCTCGCATGAGACGGAGATAGTCCCTGAGCGTTTTAACCGATTGGCGATTCACTTCCAAAATCACGTCGCCCCTCTCAACACCCGCCTTGGAGGCCACACTATCGTGCTCCACGCGGGTGATTACGATCCCTGATGTGGTGGCGGGAGCATTATAGCGCTCCCGCAAGACCTCGGTAATCTCCTCGAGCCTCAAGCCAAACCCCGCCTGAATCTCTCGCTCGACCGAGTACTTCTCGCTCCCCCTCTCCCCGATTACGAGTTGGAACGTCTTTCGTTTCCCATCGCGCAGCACATCGAGCTCCACCTCGCTCCCAGCCGAGAGGGTGGCAACGGCCCGCTGCAATGACCTGACCCCATCAACCGCCCGGTGGTTGAAGGCCACGATAACGTCCCCCTCCTGGATGCCCGCCTCGAAGGCCGAATTCCCCTCTAACACATTCGTCACCAGGGCCCCGCCTGGCTCGGACAAACCGAACGCCCGGGCCGTCTTGTGGTCGACCTCCTGGATATTGATCCCGAGCCAACCTCGAGCCACTCGGCCGTGGGCAACCAGTTGGGGCACAAGCGCCTTGGCCATGTTGATGGGGATGGCGAACCCGATGCCCTGGCCTGGAGAGACAATGGCAGTGCTGATGCCGACCGCCTCGCCGCGGGTATTGAGGAGCGGGCCGCCCGAGTTGCCCGGATTGATGGAAGCATCGGTCTGGATGAAATTATCGTACGGGCCAGCGCCTATCTCCCGGCCCTTCGCACTCACGATGCCCGCCGTCACGGAGTGGGAATACCCATAGGGGTTTCCGATGGCAAGGACCCAATCGCCGATTTCCAACCGTTCCGAGTCCCCCAATGGAATGATGGGCAGGTCCTCGGGGGGGTCGATCTTGATAAGGGCGATGTCGGTCTTTTCGTCGCGGCCCACGACCGTGGCGCGATACTCCCTTTTGTCAAGGAGGGTTACCCAGACGCTGTTCTCCGTACCCTCGATGACGTGGCTGTTCGTCAGGATGTAGCCCGCTCGGTTGATGACAAATCCGCTGCCAAGGCTGCGGTTTGAATGGGCGTACGGCCCGCCGAAAAACTTCTCGAAGAAGCCCTTAAATCTCTCCTGCTGCTCTAAGCGGGAGCTGCGATCCCGCTTTTTCGTCGTGGATATATTGACCACGGCAGGGACGAAGGCCTTTGCAATTTTCGCGAACGACGGTCCATTCGGCACTTCCGCCGCGGGCGAGAGCGCTATACCTTCGGACCACAGGCGCGAGGGCTGCTCGGCCGATGAGGCCCACGAGCTGTGAAGCCCCACGACGGACGCGAAAGCCCACGACAGGCTCACCACCAGGAGGCCACGACCAATCCAGCGGTGGGCAGCTGCACGAGAGGGAATTGTTACGTACACTGTAATGCTCCGAAGGAATCAGTTTAGGTCGGTATGATAGAAGATAGCCCTGGGGTTGTCAAGAGAAAGTTCTCCTCGTCAGCTTCACTATACATCGTTATATAATAATATATTACATTTATATAATTGCGGCATTACATTAAGTATTGCTTTGGGAGGGCTCGAAGAACATCCAGGGCTTTGAGCGGAGATGGGGCATAATAGAGACGTCTGCGGAGGCTCATCGAGCGGTGACCAGCGAAGCTGCCATCTCGATCATCATCCCGACCCTGGGGGAGGAAACCGCGCTAGAGGCTTGCCTCAAGGGGTTGGTTGCGACGGGCGTCGAGGAGTGCCTGGTGGTGGACGGCGGCGGCGGCGACGCCACCGTGGAGGTCGCCTCCCGCCACGCAACGCATGTGCTCGTCGTCCAGGGCGGCAGGGGAGCGCAGTGCAACGCCGGGGCCGCCCAGGCCACCGGGCGCATCCTCTGCTTCCTTCACGCCGACACAACGCTGCCGGACGACTGGCGCAAACAAATCCTCGAGGTCATAGACCATCGAGGCTGCGTTGCCGGGGCCTTTAGGTTCGGGCTCGCAGGGGACCGGTGGACCTGGAGGATCATCGAGGCGGGAGCCAACTTGCGCTCGAGGTGGCTGGGCCTTCCCTACGGCGACCAGGCCCTCTTTGTGCGCAGAGACGTTTTCGCCGCCATGGGGGGGTTCCGCCCCCTCCCCTTCATGGAAGACGTCGATTGGGTGAGGCGGCTTCGCCGATACGGCCCGCTGGAGCTCGCTCGCGGGCGGGCCAGGACATCCCCGCGGCGCTGGGAGCGAGATGGGGTGGTCGGGACCACGCTTCGCAATAACATCGTGCTGCTCGGCTACTTCCTCGGAATCGACCTATCCACTCTACACCGCTGGTACTTCCGACCCGGCTCCGGCCGCGCCACACCACCCCTCAGAAGCTCCGAGGCCGCTTCAGACGAGCGCCCGTCGCCGTCGTAGCGGAAGCTCTATCGGGCCGCCACCCTCCGCTCGTTGACCTCCCCTGCCCCTCTTTGCTACAATCACCTCCCATCCACAGGAAGGTTGCTCATGCCGATTTACGTCTACAAATGTGACAACGGCCATCTGTTCGAGAGGCTCCAGAAGATAGACGACCCGCCACCGGAGCATTGCGAAGAGTGCGACGCCCCGGTGGAGAAGGCCCTCACCTCAGCAGGCCTCATCGGGAAAACATCCGGTTTTTCGACCGAAAGCATCACCCCAGAGGCCGCCGCGCGGGCCACCGGACAGGAAGGCAAGGAAGGACGGCCCCGCAGGGAAAACGTCTTCGTCCAGAAGATGCCAGGCTTCGAGTCCCGTGCCAAAGAGCGGCGAAAGGCTCGCCGAAAGAAGCCCAAGTCTTCCTAAAACCGCCTGCTCTTCTCTTATCTTAAAAAACTGTCAGGAGATGACCCTTTATCGGAAGGGAATCATTTGTACAGGTGTGCGTCGGGGACGGGCTTGTTACCAAGGCGAATGGAGGGATAGACAGAAAGGCCCGTTGCGCGCACCTTGGTGTTGATGTCAACGATGCCGAGCGGAAAGAGGGCCCCCACGTTGGGGCTTTCCTTATCAATCCCGAAGTTGACTCCCGCCCCGTAGCGGCGCAAATAGAGGGCGCCTCCCGTTGAGAGCTCGCTGAGGTCGGAAGATACGTCGGCGCCGAGATTGGCGTAGAGCGTCTCCTCGTACTGGCCCAATTCGTCCTCGGACAGATAGACATTGCCTGTGATCTCGTTGACTTCCTGAACGATAAAGGGGTTGTAGCGCTTTTCCTCGGCCACGGTGCCGCCAAAGGCCTCCCTGACTGCAACCACCAAGGGTCCCTCGATCCCATATTTCTCGGACAGGGCGTAGGCTCGCTTCCTGTCGAGGTCCCGCATCAGGCCCTCGAAGCGGGCCACCACCTCAGGATTCAGGCGAAAGACTTGCGATGATTCGCTCCCGTCGGGCAAGGTGAAGAACATCTTCATCCGGTCGTTTCGAAGCAGGACGATGCCCTTGTCGTGAAGCTCCCGATTGGAGGGGTCCCCGTCGAACAAGCGGGAATCTAGATTGAGCCCTTGGGGGCCGATGACCTCGGGATGATCGAGGAGGTACTTTCGGCTCAGCCTGAAGCGGTCTTCATATTGCTGCGCGAGGGCGACGATGCGCTCCTTCGCCTTGGCGACCTGCTTGGTCTCTGGAAATTGCTCGATGATGGCCCGATAGAGGCGGGTTTTCATCAACGGATCGGGCACCATGGTGGCTTGAGCCAGAAGGCTCCGTGCCGCCCTTCCTCGCAAGCTTTTAATTTTTCGCTCCGACGCCCGGCCGCTTATCTGATAGTACATCAAGGCGTCAATATACCTGTGCTCGCGCTCGTACGCCCGGCCGATCTGGTAGTAGACTTCCTTCACCTCCGGCGCATCTGGGTGGTCCCGGGAGAACCTCAGTCCCTCATCGATAATCGGCTCGTTCGGAATCGGGTCGTGGCTCACCACGTTCACCGTCCGCATGGTCGCTCCCAGGAGGTTGATCATCCCGAGGGTCTCGACCGACTTGATCCCCTCGATGAAGAGTTGATAGACGCCCAGATCGGCGTTCTGGCGGGCGAGGCCTTCGCCGATCAAGGCGTACTGGACCTGCTTGCGGGTGTGCTCGCGCTTGGCCGCGTAGAAGGCCCCCAACCGGTCGAACTCTTGAGAGGAGAGCACCAAGCGGGCCCGCCGGCCCATATTCTCGTCCTTGTAGTTCCATGCTATCTTTTTGAGGAGCCGTTTCCCTTTCTCTATGTCTCCCGACAGGGCGGCCGTCGAGGCAAGGGCATAGGCCGCCTCATCCCGAAACTGGCTCTTTGGGAAGCGCTCGATAAAGACCTCTGCAAACCGCTCCACCGCCGCATGGTCCCCGGCGGCCACCGCTACCAAAATCCGCCGGTACACCTCTTCTTCCTCTAACCCCTGAGGACCCGCTTGGCTGCGCACCACCGTGAGGGAGCGGTCCATGGCGGTCTCGTACTCTGCCCGAAGCTTATCCACCCGCTTTAGCCCCTCCAGGGCCTCGGGGAAGCCGGGCTCCAGCTCCAGGGCCCGACTATAGGCCCCCTGCGCTTCATCGTAGCTATGGGCCTCGAGAAGATCGGCGGCCTTCTCCATCTCTTCGCGAAGGGCCCAGCGGCGCTTTTTCTCCTCCAGCCGCATGACCTTGGAGTGCACCTCATCGGCATCGGGCGCATTGGGGTGCTTGGCGAGGTAGGTCTGGTATTCGGCCAGGGCCTTCTTCTCCCTGACGCTCATCTTGCGGATCTCTTCGAGGTTAATGAAGGTGCGGACCGCCGCATCGATCGTGCTGCCGACGACCGAGCCCATGGTCAGGCCCACCAGGTCGAGGGAGCGCAAAAAACCGTTGACCACGAGGCCGACCTTGGCGAGCTGAGCTTCATCGAGGAGGCGCTCGGCCCGGGCCAATTCGGCATTCTTTATCCGGTAGGCGATGACCTGCTTGAGCTCTTGATTGAGATCCTTCTTGCGAAGCGCCTGCTGTTGGGCCTCCCGGTAGGCCTTCGGGTCGGTGATGTGACTGTTGCGGAACTGGAGCATGTTGTCGGCCAGGCCCGTCGGCATCTGCTGTGAGTTGATCATCTCCAGGTCTCGCCTCATCAGGCGGCGGTAATATCTGTCAATCGCCCAGGAGCGCCCGATGTAGCCCGCGATGATGGCCTGCTCGACCATCCGCTCCACATCATCGGGGAAATACTGCATCGACTCGAGAGATTTCTTGATCGGGTGGAACTCCTCAGCGGCGGGCGAGAGGTCTATTGGCTGCAGCCCCTCCTCACCGCGTGGCAACGGCTTCGGGTCGGGCTCGGCCGCCATGGCCGCATGGGCCGCCCATATGAGGATCATCGCTACGGCGATGAGGGTTCTCAAACGCATGGTGGCGCCTTATCGGTGAAGGTTCCTCACCTTCGTGATGTAGGCCCTAAGGGAGTTGGCCAGCCCCTGGGCTTCGGCCTTCTCTATTATACCATCCTTCGAGGCAACCATCGCATAGAGCCCCATGGCGCTATCGGCATAGCTTTTGAAATCACCCATGCTGAAGCTCAAGCCTTCGGGGTCATGGCGGCTGACATATTCGCGGGCCTGCTTTTCAAAGAAGTTGCCCAACCGAAGGATGTGGCGATATACGTTCTTGCTCTCCTCGTGGCGCTTGATGGTCCTATTATACTCTACGATGGTCAGCTCGGTCCCGTTATCAATTTGGTTGCGATTGGCCTCTAAAAAGTCGACCCGTTCAACCGCCGCCTGCTCTTCCAGCTCCCGGGCCAAATATTCGTAGGAGGTCCCTTTATGGGCCTGGATGAGCCGTCCCAACGCTCTGAGGCGCCTGTCGAAGGCTTTCAGCGTCCTGGGGACCGACCCATCGGTACGGCCCATGGCGTTGGCCCCGATAAAATCCCGGCTTATGCGGAGTCCTTTTTTGGCTTTGGGCTCGAGCTCGTTCCCGGTCCCGATTATCTGCTGATAGCTCGCCACGGCCGCCTCGTAGTCGTGGAGCTTCTCGTAGGCCTTGGCCCGGCTGTACGCCACGATGGGGGCAAATTTGTTCGGGTAGAGGCGCTCGTAGTTTTTCAACCGAACGAGGGTCGCCTTGTAGATATTCTGGCCCGTAATGTCCTTAAACGTTGCGAAGCGGTATGTGTCGTCATCGAGATGGCGTTGATAGTCGGTCAGAATCTCCAGCAGGCTCTCGGACGGTTTATAGCGCTCGCTTTCTTGAACCTGGGGTGCACACCCCCAAATCAACGCGCCCCCCGCGATGGCCGCAGCCAGCAAGAGTATTTGTGGTCTGTTTATCTCAAGCATTTTATTAGCATAGCACGGTTAATGCTCAAAATCTAAACGATTTTTCCCCTGCCTGGCACCTTTTGATTCCTCACTGTTTCGCGAGCGCCGTTTCAATCAAGCGAAAATATTCCTCATAGTACTTGGGGGTCCCAAAATCTTTGTATAGCCAACGGTTCTCGACAAAGTCAAGGAGCTTACCGGCCAAAACACGCAACCGCACCTCGGTTCGTTGTTCCTCCAGGCGCGTGACGGCCGCCCGAATCTTGAGGCTGTACACCCCCTGAAACTCCCCCGTATTCAGGGCGACATCGTATTTCGGTGCCGTCTCGATCGCTCCGTGGGTGGGCTCGACGCGCGTGAGCGCATAGTCCTGGGACAACACATCCGCGACGGCGGGAAAGACCTCCTCGTAGGAGGCCTCGAAGACCTTCGTCTGGGCCCGCTCCAGGCGCCTCTGGACCCTATCTCCGCTTGAAGCACAGCCGGCCAAGGCCAAGCACAGCATACCGATGATCAGGTGGTGCGTCGGAAGGCCCCGTCGCTTCCCCTCCCACAAGCGCTCTACCATCGGCTCCCCTTCTCAAGGCCGGGCCCCACCATAGAGCCGCCCGGTGGGTGACATTGTACGAGCGCTTCAATTCGAGGCGCAAGAGGTTTGATGGGCAAGCCGTTGCCCGACTCAGGGAGATTTAGTAGGGTGATGGTCGGGGGATGGAACATTGAAAGCACAGGGGACGGGGAAGCCTCGAGCGCTCCACGAGTGGCGACTCTCGCCCAAGGAGGCGGTGCTCCTCCAGGAGCGGCTTCGCCCCAAGGTCATCTATCGAGGCGCGGTGCGGCCCCTCCGGTGGGTCGCCGGCGTTGATGTGGCCTACAAGGACGGGGGGGGCGCGGGCCCGGGCGGCGGTCGTGGTCTGCCGCTGGCCAGAGATGGAGGTGCTCGAGGAGCGGGTCGCTGAAGAGCCGGTCCGGTTCCCCTACGTCCCCGGTCTGCTTAGCTTTAGAGAGGCGCCGGCCGCCCTCGCGGCGTTGTCGAAACTCTCCCACCCCATAGACTGCCTGCTCGTCGACGGCCAGGGCCGTGCCCACCCAAGGCGCTTTGGCCTCGCCTGCCACCTGGGTCTCTGGACCGGCCAGCCGACCATCGGGTGTGCCAAGTCGAGGCTCTACGGGAGGGTCTCCTCACCGGGGCCCGAGAAAGGCTCCAGGGAGCCCCTTGTGGATGCCAACGGGGAGGTCCTGGGCTCCGCGGTGACGACCCGAGACCGCTGCAAACCCCTCTACGTCTCGGTCGGCCACAGGGTCTCGCTCGAGGAGGCCGTCGAGATCGTCCTGGCCTGCTGCCGGCGAACAAAGCACCCAGAGCCGCTTCGCCTGGCCGATAGGCTCTCAAAAGCCTAAGGCTACACGTCTCGGCTATGCCCCCATCCCACCATCACATATCGCCGGAAAGCCTTGGAGATAAAACGCTTGACAGATACGGTGCTAGATTTTAGGATGCACTCGGTGGAGGATATTTAAGCGATTGGGAGCATCATCGGGCGTGTATGCTATTATTGCAATAGGTGGAAAACAGCTTAAAGTCCATGAGGGCGACACCATCCACGTGGAACTCCTCCCGGGAGAGGTGGGCGAGACGGTGACCCTGACGGACGTCCTCCTCGTTCACCAAGAGGACGGGAGCCTGGCGGTCGGCACACCCACCGTTAAAGGGGCGAGTGTTACGGGAGACATCATCGGCCACGGTCGGGGAAACAAGATAACGATTTTCAAGCACAAGCGGCGGAAGAACTACCGGCGCAAGCAGGGTCACCGCCAACCCTACACCGCCCTCAAAGTGACCGGTATCGACATCTCGAAGCCGAACCCTCGCCCGACCAAAAAGGCCGCGGAGGCGAAGCAGGACACCGATCCCGCTGCCGAATCAGCGGAAGCGGAGGACTAAACGATGGCCCACAAGAAAGCCGGCGGCAGCACCGGCAACGGCCGCGACAGCATTGGCAAGCGCCTGGGGGTTAAGCGCTTCGCGGGGCAGCAGGTCTCCGCGGGAAGCATTCTCGTCAGGCAGCGCGGAACGACGTTCCACGCCGGAGAGAATGTCGGCGTTGGCCGCGACTACACACTCTATGCAAAAGTCAACGGGGTTGTGACGTTTGAGCGCGTGGGGCGCACCAAGCGCCGCATCAGCGTCCAGGCCATCGATTAATCGCTGCGAGCGCCGGACGCCCGCCGGAGCCGATGTTTGTCGACGAGGGGAAAATCCACGTTAAAGGCGGCGATGGCGGCCGGGGCTGCATGAGCTTCCGAAGAGAGAGATTCGTCCCCCAGGGAGGGCCCGACGGCGGCGACGGTGGCAAAGGCGGCGACGTCGTCCTGCGGGCCGACCGAAACCTTCACACCCTGCTTGATCTCACGTATCGACAACGCTATATCGCCCAGCGGGGGGCCCACGGCCAGGGGAGCAACAAACAGGGCCGAAGCGGAGACGATTGCATCGTGCGGGTTCCCGTAGGGACCATCGTCAAAGAGCGCGAGACGGGCGAGGTGGTCGCCGACCTCACCGAAGAGGGCCAGGAGCTCATCGCTGCCCGCGGTGGGCGGGGCGGCCGAGGCAACACGCGCTTCAAGTCCTCGACCAACCGTGCTCCCCGGCACACCGAAGAGGGCCAAGCCGGCCAGGGCCGTTGGCTTCTGCTGGAACTCAAGCTCCTGGCTGACGTCGGCATCATGGGCTATCCCAACGCGGGAAAATCAACCCTCATCTCGCGCATCTCAGCCGCCACACCCAAGATCGCCGACTATCCCTTCACGACGGTGGTTCCGAACCTCGGGGTGGTGAGGCGCGGCGATTGGACCTCGTTCGTCGTGGCCGACATCCCGGGCCTGATCGAGGGCTCCCACGCGGGTCGCGGCCTGGGAGACCGGTTTCTCCGCCACGTCGAGCGCTCAGCCCTTCTGCTCCACCTGATCGACTGCACGCCGCAGGACGGGCGCAGCCCCTCGGCGGACTTCGAGACGCTGCTCAACGAGCTGAGACTGTTCGACCCGTCTCTTGCGGACAAACCGACTCTTGTGGCCTGCAACAAGATGGATATTCCGGAGGCCCGGGCGAACTTCGAGCAGCATCGGTCCTACTTCGAGAGCAATGGGCTGGTGCCCTACCCCATCAGCGCCGCTACGGGCGAGGGGGTCGAGGCGCTCCTGGATGCCCTGGCCGACCGGGTGGCCTCGGCGAGAGTCCAATGATGACCGACGTGCGCACATCGCTGTTGACCAACATAAAACGGCTTGTGATCAAAATCGGAAGCTACATCCTCGCCTCGCCCGACCACACGCTGAACACGGAGATGATCCGAAACCTCGTCGGCCAGGTCGCCGCCCTGAAAGACGACGGGCTGGAGATTATCCTCGTCTCCTCCGGAGCGATCGCCGCCGGCATCAGGCAGCTCGGCCTCGATTCGGTGCCCACGAGCATTCCGATGAAGCAGGCCGCTGCGGCCGTCGGACAAAGCCACCTCATCTGGGAGTACGAGCGGACGTTCAAGGAGACGGGGCACCGGGTGGCTCAGATTCTCCTGACCCATGAGGACTTGGCCAGCCGGCGGCGCTTCCTCAACGCCAAGAACACCCTCGAAGAGCTGCTCGCCTTCGGCGTCATCCCCATCATCAACGAGAACGACTCGGTGAGCGTCGAAGAAATCAAGTTGGGCGACAACGACTTGCTCTCGGCCACCGTGGCCACGATGGCCCAGGCGCAGCTTTTGATTCTCGTATCGGACGTCGATGGGCTTTACACCGCCGACCCGAGAAAGAACGAACACGGACGGCTGCTGAGCGAGGTCGAGGCCATAACGGCCGAGATCGAGCAGGCTGCCGGCATCTCCGGCTCTGACGTGGGCATCGGAGGGATGGCCACGAAGGTCCAGGCCGCCAAGAGCGTCGGGCTCATGGGCATCCCCGCCATCATCGTCAGCGGACGGGAGCCGGATGTGCTGCGCCGGGCTCTTTCCGGCGATAGGGTCGGGACGTTCTTCCTCCCGTCCAAGGACCGCCTGGCGGCCCGCAAACACTGGCTCCGCTACTCCCTCAAGCCAAAAGGCTCGATCACGGTGGACGAGGGGGCGATGCAGGCCATCACGAAGAAAGGCAGGAGCCTGCTGCCGAGCGGGGTCGTCAAGGTGGAGGGGCGCTTCGAGTACGGCGATGCCGTGAGCCTGCGGGACCCGAACGACCAGGAATTCGCCCGGGGCCTCTCGAACTACGCGGTGGCCGAGCTTAAGAAGATCCAGGGACACCACACCAAAGAGATCGAGTCCCTGCTCGGCTACAAGCATTACGACGAAGCCATCCACCGCGACAACCTCGTGCTGACCTACTGATGAGGGCCCATCCATGACGACGAACAATCGGTGGCACGACTACGTGGTGGCCAAAGCGCAGGAGGCCCAACGCGCTTCCCGCCCCCTCGCGACGGCCAGCACGGACGTGAAAGATGCCGCTCTGACGGCCATGGCCCAAGCCCTCGTGGACCAGACGAGCGAGCTGCTCGAGGCCAACGCCCAAGACCTCGCCGGTGCCGAGGAGAAGGGTCTGACCAAGGCGATGATCGATCGGCTGACCCTCACCGGGGAACGCATCGAGGAGATGGCCGGCGGGCTTCGCGAAGTGGCCGCCTTGGCCGACCCCGTTGGAGAAGTGCTTTCGATGTGGCGGCGCCCCAACGGGCTCGATGTCGGCCGCATCAGGGTCCCCCTTGGTGTCGTCGGCATCATCTATGAATCGAGGCCCAACGTCACCGCCGATACGGCAGGCCTCTGTCTGAAGAGCGGCAACGCCGTCATCCTGCGCGGGGGCTCGGAGGCCATCCACTCCAACAGCGCCATCGCCGCCATCATCAGCGCCGCCGCCACCGGGGCCGGCATCCCCACCGGGGCCATCCAATTTCTCGAGGAGACGGACCGAGCCGTGGTCAACGCGATGCTCAAGCTCGATACCTACATCGACGTCATCATCCCTCGGGGAGGCGAAGGGCTCATCCGGGCGGTGACCGAGGCCTCCACCATCCCGGTCCTCAAGCACGACAAGGGCCTCGTCCACATCTACATCGACGCCGAGGCCGACCACGGGATGGCCGAGGACATCGTCATCAACGCCAAGACCCAGCGCCCGGGGGTGTGCAACGCCGTCGAAACCCTCTTGGTCCACGACGCCATCGCCCCGACCCTCCTGCCATCGTTGCTCAAGGCGCTTCAGGAGCGGAGCGTGGAGATCCGCGGCTGCCCCACGACCAAGGCCCTCGGCGACGACGTGGTCTCCGCCACCGAGGAGGATTGGGACACTGAGTACCTCGACCTCATCCTTGCGGTCAAGGTGGTCGCAAGCTACGAGGAAGCCCTCTCGCACATCGAGCGGTACGGCTCCCGCCTCACCGAGGCGATCATCACCACCAATTACGCCACGGCCCGGCGATTCCTGCGGGAAGTGGACTCGGCCTGCGTGTTCGCCAACGCCTCGACCCGGTTCACCGACGGCAACCAGTTCGGCCTCGGCGCCGAGATGGGCGTCTCGACCTCCAAGCTCCACGTCAGGGGGCCCGTCGGGCTGGCTGACCTAACGAGCGTCAAATACATCATTTTTGGCGATGGGCAGGTCCGCTCCTGAGATGACCACCCCCGAGGGACCCGTCCGGCTTGGAATCCTCGGAGGCACGTTCGACCCCATCCACCTCGGGCACCTGCGGGCGGCCGAAGAGATTCGCGAGCGGTTCGAACTCGCCCAGGTGCTGTTCGTGCCCGCCGCCCGGCCTCCGCACAAAGAGGCGGGCCACCTCATCGACCCTACCCATCGGCTCCGAATGACCGAGCTCGCCACCAACGAGAACGACGCCTTCGCCGTCTCCACAATCGAGATCGACACGCCCGGACCCTCCTATTCCATCGACACCCTCGGGGCGTTGCAGGCCGAGCTAGGGCCCCAATCAGACCTATACTTCATCATCGGCGCCGATGCGTTCATGGAGATTCACACCTGGAAGGGCGTAGATGGCCTCTTGCAGGCTACGAACTTCGTGGTCATGAGCCGTCCAGGCTCCCCCGTCCAGGAGTTGTTCCACGTCTTGGAGAAAACCGTCACGTCGAGATGGCCGCACCTCACCTTCACCTTCGGGCTTGACGAGAGCTGCGGGGTCGAGACCCTGCAGGCCGCGCCCTCGCAGAAGGTCATCTACCTCGTCCCCATCGTCCATCTCGACATCTCTTCGACCGACATCCGGCAGCGGGTCCGCTCCGGCCGCTCGATCCGCTACCTCGTCCCTGCGCCGGTCGAGGAGTACATCCGCCGCCAGGCCCTCTACAAGGAATCCTGATGAGCGAACACCCCGAGCCCCACCAACTCCCAGCCCTCGAAGAGAAAGTCGCCTACTGCGTGTCCTTGGTCGAAGAGAAGAAGGCCGAAGAGGTGCTGGTCTTCGACCTTCGAGACATCTCGTCCGTGACGGACTACTTTTTGTTGTGCCACGGAAGCTCCGGCCGCCAGGTCCAGGCGATTGCCGATCACCTGCTCGAGATGGCGAAGAAACGAGGGCTGAGGCCTCTGGGGGTCGAGGGGTACCCGGAGGCCCAGTGGGTCCTCCTCGACCTAGGCGATCTCATCGTTCACGTCTTCTACGAAGAGACCCGGCGCTTCTACGACCTCGAGCGCCTGTGGGGCCATGCCCCGCAAATCTATCCCCCTCACGCGAAGGCCCTCACCTGATGCGCGCCGCCGTCTTAACGATCTTCGCGCTCCTGCTCGCGACCTTCGGCTTCATCGTCCTCAACCTCGAGCCGGCCACCATCTCCCTTTTCGGCCTCGTGCGGGTCACCCACCCCCTCGGGGTCGTCCTCAGTGTGACTTTCCTCGCAGGAGCCCTTCTCGTCTATCTCCTGATGGAAGGCGCCTCGCTTCGCCGCAGCTGGCACGACCGCCAGGAACTGCGAGCCACCAAGCTCTCGGACGAGACGGCCGATGCATATCACCTCGGCCTCGAGGCCTTGGCTCAGGGCGACCTCGGTGCCGCCAGGGAAATCTTCGAGCGTGTCCTCAGGTACGACCAAGACCACGTCGGGGCGTCGTATGCCTTGGGAAACCTCGAGCGGGACGCCGGGGACGTGGAAGCGGCCATCCGACGGCACATCACCGCCAATGCCCGAAAGCCCGGCACCCCGGCCATCCTGTGGGCCTTGGCCGAGGACTACGTCCAGGCCGGCCGGGTCGATGAATGCCTCCGGGCCCTGGACGATCTGTTGGCGCAGGCCCCGAACGGGCGCGAAGCGCTGGCGAAGAAGCGAGAGGTCTACGAGGCGGCCGGGCGGCTTGAGGAGGCCATCGAGGCCGCCCAGGCGCTGCTTCGAGCAGGCGCGCCCGACGACGGCTCCCTCAACGACCTTCGGCTCAAGGCGGCTCAACGGGCCCCTACGCCTGAGAGCGCCCGGATGCACCTCCAGGCAGCCATTAAGCATGACAAGCGATGCACGGCGGCCTACAGGCTGCTGGGAGAGCTATTCTGGAAGGACGACAACGCCCGGGAGGCTGAAAAGACGTGGAAGAGCGGGTGGAAGGCCGCAGGGGACCTCGGGCTGCTCCATCGGCTCGCCGACGCCCATCTGGCCTCCAATGAGGGGAAGAAGGCCTTGAAGCTTGTGAGCCAGGCCAGGGAAGCCAGGTCCGACGATCCACTCGCCGCCTTGCTGCACGTGCAAACGGCTCTCCAGCTTGAGGCCTTCGATGAGGCGGAGAAGGCCCTAGCGGCGGAGACCCTAGCGGACCACCCGGCGGCCGCCCTCCTCCGGCTGGAGCTAGCCTCAAGACAGGACCGCTCAGACTCCATCGGCCCCCTGTCGATGGAAGCCGCCGGCGCCCTGGGCACCCTCCAGGCGCCCTATGCCTGTCGCGCGTGCGGAAAGGCCCTCGACGAGTGGTCCGCCCAATGTCCGGCGTGCGAGCGATACGACACCATCCAGCTCGCCTGGATCGGTAAGGCATCCCTTCCAAAGACGGGAGTCGATGTGGCAGCCGGCGGCGAAGACCAAAAGAGCGAAGAAGAGCCTCCCTCGTAACAAAAAAAGCCCACCGACGAGTCGGTGGGCCGAAAAGCGCCAAATCAATTTAATGAATTAACTTGGAGTCCACTCCCTCCCTTACGAAGAGGCCTCGAAGAGTTCAACCTGAGAGCGGTCCTTCCAGGGAAACTCCACCGGGTACTCCCCTGTGAAACAGGCCGTGCAGTAATCGTTGTGGTTCGGGTAGACGGTCGAGAGCAGACCTTCGGGGGAGAGGTACTCGAGGCTGTCGGCTGTGATGTATTTTCGAATCTCCTCCACCGAATGGCTTGAGGCGATAAGCTCGCGCCGGGTCGGCGTGTCGATCCCGTAGAAACACGGATGGGTCGTCGGGGGGGAAGAAATCCGCATGTGGACCTCTTTGGCCCCGGCCTGGCGAATCATCTTGAGGATCTTTCGGCTCGTGGTCCCCCGGACGATGGAATCGTCGATCACCACCACCCGGCGCCCTTCGAGCAGCCGCTTGATCGGGTTGAGCTTGATTTTTACCCCGAAGTGGCGAATCGACTGCTGGGGCTCGATGAAGGTCCGGCCGATGTAGTGATTGCGGATGAGGCCCACCTCGAAGGGAATCCCGCTCTCCTCGGCGTACCCTAGTGCCGCAGGCACGCCGCTGTCGGGCACCGGCACGACGATGTCGACGCCCACGTAAGCCTCCTTGGCCAGCCGGTGGCCGAGGGCCTTTCTGACTTCGTGGACGGAGCGGTTGAATATGAAGCTGTCGGGCCGGGAAAAGTAGACGAACTCGAAGATGCATTGGGCCAGCTTAACCTTCGGGAAGGGAAAGTGGCTCGTCAGGCCCTCCTCGTTGATGATAACCACTTCCCCGGGCTCGATGTCCCGCAGATACTCGGCCTCTATCAGATCGAGGGCGCAGGTCTCGCTGGCCAGAATGTACGCATCCCGAAGCTTCCCCAAGCAGAGCGGGCGGAACCCGTAGGGGTCGCGCACCCCGATGAGCTCGTTCGGGCCCATGATGGCCAAGGAATAGGCCCCGCGAACCTGCTCGATGGCGTCGATGACCCGATCTGCGAGCCGGTCCCGGTCGCTGCGGGCGATGAGGTGGACGATGACCTCGCTGTCCATCGTGGAGCGGAAGATGCTCCCGCCCGCTTCGAGCTCCTGGCGAAGGTGGTCGGCGTTGACGAGGTTTCCGTTGTGGGCGAGCGCGAGAGAGCCGCGGGCGTAGTCTATCGCGATGGGCTGCGCGTTCTTGAGCTGACTCTCACCCCAGGTCGAATACCGCGTGTGCCCGATGGCGAGGTGGCCGGGCAGCCGCAATAGCCTCTCGGCGTCAAATATGTCGGCCACCAGCCCCATATCCACTTCCAGATGGAGCTCCTTGCCGTTCGAGGCCACGATGCCCGCCGACTCCTGGCCCCGGTGCTGAAGGGCGTAGAGGCCTAGATAGGTCATGTTGGCCGCTTCAGGATGGTTGAAAATCCCGAAGACGGCGCACTCTTCTTTGAACTTGTCCAGCATGGATCACCTACCGGTCGAAATCCCTCTCCTGAGGGCGCTCGAAGAGGCCGGGCAAGGACTCCTCCCAGCTCCGCTTGGCCTCGGAGGCGGCAACGGAGATAAGGGGCTTACCGTCAGGCCCGCTGACGGTCAGGTCCTCTCCCCCCACCGTCCCCAACAGAGTGAACGGCACCCTGCCCTCCTCGGCCAGCCCCTGGAGGCGCTGCACGTTGTCGGGAATACACGACACCACCACCCGGGATGGGCCTTCGCCAAAGAGGGCCGCATCGGGGCGGGTCTCCACCCGTAAAGATATAGAACAACCGAGGGGATGTCCAGAGGGCTGAAAGCCAGCCTCCGCCAGGGCGACGGCGAGGCCCCCGTCACTCACATCGTGGGCGCTCTTCAAAAGGCCCTCTCCGGCGGCTTTGAGGATGAGCTCGTGCACCGAGCGCTCCAGCCCGAGGTCAATGGACGGGCGCCCGCGGACCAGGCCGTGGACGACGGCCAGATATTCGCTTCCACCCAACTCCTCCGAGGCGGGGCCGAGCAGCACGACCGCATCGCCCTCGTCCTTGAACCATTGGGTGAGATGCTTCGAGACGTCCTCCAGCAGCCCGACCACGCCGACGACCGGCGTCGGGTAGACGGCTGTGCCCAGCGTCTCGTTGTAGAACGAGACGTTCCCCCCGGTCACCGGGGTCCCGAGGGCCTCGCAGGCCTCAGCCATTCCTTCCACCACCTCGGCAAACGCCCACATCGTTGACGGCCGCTCGGGATTCCCGAAATTGAGGCAATTCGTGATCGCCAGGGGACGGGCCCCGGCGCAGACGACGTTCCTGGCCGCTTCGGCCACGGCGCGCTTGCCGCCTTCGCGGGGGTCGAGCCAGCACCACCGACCGTTCCCGTCGAGGCTCATCGCTACCCCTTTGGCCGTGCCGGGCAGGCGGATGACGGCCGCATCAGAGCCCGGCAACACCACCGTGTTGATGCGCACCATGTGGTCGTACTGGCGCCAGACCCACTCCTTGTTGGCAATGGAAGGGCTGGCGAGCAGCTCCAGCAGGACGGCCGAGCAGTCCTCCGGTATGTAGACCCGGTCGAGGTCGAGCGATTGCCTCTCGGCCAGATCGTCCGGAGGGGCCAGAGGGCGTTCGTAGACGGGGGCGTGCTCGGTCAGCGCCACGGCGGGGATGGCCGCCAGGGGGCGGCCGTCGTCGGTCACCCGGAGCAGGCCGTCGTCGGTCACCTCACCGACGGCCACGCAGTCGAGGTTCCACCTGGCGAAGACCTCCCGGACACGCTCCTCCTGCCCGGGCTTGGCCACCAGCAACATCCGCTCCTGGCTCTCCGAGAGCATGATCTCGTAGGGGCTCATCCCCTCCTCCCGCCTCGGGACGCGGGCCAAATCCACGGTGATGCCTGTGTTGCCGCGGCTTGCCATCTCGCTTGTCGAGCAGGTAAGGCCCGCCGCGCCCATGTCCTGGATGCCGACGATGAGATTCTCCTCCATGACCTCCAGGCAGGCCTCGAGCAGGAGCTTCTCCGTAAACGGGTCGCCCACCTGGACCGTCGGTCGGCGCTCCTCGCTCGTCTCGTCGAAATCCTCGCTCGCCATGGTGGCCCCGTGAATCCCGTCACGGCCAGTCTTGCTGCCAACGTACATGACGGCGTTGCCGGCACCGTCGGCACGCCCTCGGAAGATGCGGTCGTGGCGGGTCAGGCCCACGTTGAAGACATTGACCAGGGGGTTGCCGTTGTAGACCTCGCTGAAGTGAATCTCCCCCCCTACGGTCGGCACGCCGATGCAGTTGCCGTAGGCCGCAATCCCGGCCACAACACCCTCCATGAGGTAGCGGTTCTTGGGGATCTGAAGCGGGCCGAACCTGAGGCTGTTGAGGCTCGCCAGCGGCCTCGCCCCCATGGTGAAGATGTCCCGCAGGATTCCCCCCACGCCGGTGGCGGCCCCCTGGAAAGGCTCGATGAAGGAGGGGTGATTGTGGCTCTCGATTTTGAAGACCAGGGCCAGGCCGTCTCCGATATCGACGATTCCGGCGTTTTCCCCGGGCCCCTGTACGATGTGGGGCCCCTCGGTGGGGAATTTCCCTAAGTGCGACTTGGAGCTCTTGTACGAACAATGTTCCGACCACATCACCGAGAAAATCCCGAGCTCCAGATGGTTCGGCGGCCGGCCGAGGAGCTCGACTATGCGGTCATATTCCTCCTCGGTGAGGCCGTGGTCCGCAATGGTATCAGGCGTTATGGCTGGCTCAACCATGGAGTTCTCGTTCCCGGTCAGGAAGGCAGTAATTTGGCTCTGAAATAGAGATTGTGGCCCACGCTACGGGGTTGCCGGTGCCTTGGCGGCGGCGAGCATGGAGCGGAAGATTTTAAGCCCGTCCAAGCTCCCCAACATCTCTTCGGAGCACCGCTCCGGATGGGGCATCATCCCAAGGACGTTGCCCCGGTCATTCACGATGCCGGCGATATTCTCAAGCGCTCCGTTGGGATTAGCCTCCTCCACCACCCGGCCTGCATCGTCGCAGTAGCTAAAGACCACCTGCTGATTTGCCCTCAACGCTTCGAGCGTTGTCTGATCGGCAAAATACGCCCCCTCATTGTGGGCGATGGGAACTCTCAAGACTTCCCCATTAACGCATTGATTTGTAAAGGGTGTCTCGTTGTTTTCCACCCTGAGATTGACGTATTGACAGACGAACTTGAGGCTTTGGTTGCGAAGCATCGCTCCGGGCAGCAAGCCGATCTCGAGCAAAATCTGGAACCCGTTGCAGATGCCGAGCACGAGCCCCCCGCCATCGGCGAAGCGCTTCACCGACTCCACCACGGGGCTGAACCGGGCGATGGCGCCCGTCCTGAGGTAATCCCCATAGGAAAATCCCCCTGGGAGAATGAGAGCATCAAATCCCTCGACGTCGGAGTCCTGATGCCAGATATACTCGACTGGCTCTTCAAGTACGTCCTCAACCACGCGGTAGCAATCATGATCATTATTGCTGCCGGGAAACACCACCACGCCAAATCTCATAGACGTTACCCCTTAACAATCAACTACATTTATGCTTCTTTCTAAGGCTCAATGTTAAATCTAAAGTCTTCAATCACGGGGTTGGAGAGGAGCTTTTCGCACATCTCAGCAACGTCCGCCTCCAGCTCTTCTCTCGGGCGGTCGGCAAGGGTCAACTCCAGGTATTTGCCCATCCGGACTTCCTGGACGTCGTATCCGAGGGCTTCCAGGGCGTTCTGGACGGTCAGGCCCTGGGGGTCGAGCACCCCTTTCTTAAGTGTTACGTAGACTTTCGCAGTCGGCAAGGCGGAAAGCACCCTTCAGGCCTGGCAGACCCGGCGCCAGACCTCTTCGTAGGACTCCTCGAGGCGGCCCAAATCGCGCCTGAAACGGTCCTTATCGAGCTTCTCTCCCGTGGCTTTATCCCACAGTCGGCAGCCGTCGGGCGAGATTTCATCACCGAGGAGCACACCTTCCGGGTGGCGGCCGAACTCCAGCTTGTAGTCGGCCAGGATGACGTCCCGCTCCTCGAAGTAGGGCACGAGTATCTCGTTGATGCGAAAGGCCGTCTCATTGATGAAGCGCATCTCCTCATCGCTCGCCCACCCGAAGGCCCGGATGTGCCACTCATTGATCATCGGGTCTCCCAGTGGATCGCTCTTGAGGTAGTGCTCGAGGATGGGAAACGGGAGCGGCTCGCCCTCCTCCCGTCCGGTGCGTTGGGACAGGCTGCCGGCAATGATGTTGCGTACGATCACCTCCACCGGGATGATTTCCAGGCGCTTGATGAGCATGTCTCGCTCCGAGAGCTGCTCGACGAAGTGGGTCGCGATGCCTATTTTCTCAAGGAGCTGAAAGATGACCGACGAGATGGCGCAGTTGTAGACCCCTTTGTTGGCGATAATGCCCTGCTTTTGGCCGTCGAAGGCCGTGGCGCTGTCTTTAAAGTGCTGAATGAGGAGGCCTGGATCGTCCGTCTCGTAGACGATCTTGGCCTTGCCTTCGTAGAGGGTCCGCCTCGGCTCCATAGGCTCGGCCCGCCCCCTATGGCGCCTCTGCCTGGACGAAGACGCGCTCAACGAGCGCTTTGGCGTTGCGAAGGCGGGAGGCGAGATCGAAGCATTCCTCAAGCGCCTCCCGGCTCAGGTGCTTCGTGATGGCCGGGTCGGCCATGACGGCCTCCCTGAAATCGACCTCTCCGCCCCAGGCCCGCATGGCGTGGTCCTGGACAAGGCGATAGGCCTCGTGGCGGTCGAGGCCCGCCTGCGCCAACGCCACCAGGAGGCTCTGGGATGCGAGCAGGCCCCCGGTCTGTCCCAGGTTCTCGCGCATCCGCTCGGGGTAGACGACCAGGCGGTCTATCAGCTCGGTGGCCTTGGCCACCATGTAGTCGGCGAGAATCGTGCTGTCGGGCAGGATGATGCGCTCGGCCGAGGAGTGGCTGATATCGCGCTCATGCCACAGCGGAACGTTCTCGAGCGCTGTGTGGAGATTACCCCGGACCACGCGGGCCAGACCACAGAGCCGTTCAGCGATGATGGGGTTGCGCTTATGGGGCATGGCTGAAGAGCCTTTCTGGCCGGGAGCGAAGTACTCCTCAACTTCGCGGACTTCGGTCCGCTGGAGGTGGCGAACCTCCAAGGCAATCTTCTCAATGCTGGTCGCAAGCAGGGCGAGCGCCGCCAGAAAGTCGGCATGGCGGTCCCGCTGGACGATCTGGCTTGAGGCGGGCGCGGGCACGATCCCCAGCCGCTCGCAGACGTAGGCCTCGACCTCCGGGGGGGCGTGGGCGAACGTGCCGACGGCTCCGGAGAGCTTTCCGACCGCGACCCCCTGAGCGGCGCTCTCGAGCCGATCGCGGCGGCGGCGCACCTCGTCCCACCATAGAGCTAGCTTCAGCCCGAATGTCGTCGCCTCGGCGTGGACCCCGTGGGTCCGCCCCACCATGGGGACCTCCTGAAACTCCTCCGCGCGTCGCCTCAGAACGGAGAGAAAATCGTCAAGACCGTTGAGGAGCAACTGGCCGGCCTCTTTGAGCAGGACGGCCAGGGAGGTGTCCAAAACATCCGAGGAGGTGAGGCCGAGATGGAGCCATCGGGCGTCTCCCCCGACGGTCTCGCCCACGGCGGTGAGAAAGGCGATGACATCATGGTGGACCTCGGCCTCGACGGCTTCGATCCGCTCGACGCTGAAGCTCGCCTTCTCGCGCAGACGCCGGGCGGCCTCCTTCGGAACGATGTCCAGATCGGCCATTGCTTCGCAGGCAAGAAGCTCGATCTCGAGCCAGACCTGGAATTTCTTCTCCGACGCCCAGAGGGCCGCCATCTCGGGACGACTGTAGCGGGGAATCACGGAGCGCCCTCCAGGCGGCTTCTCAGCATGTGGTAGAGAAGGGGGAGCATGATCTCGTGGTGCCCGGTAATCGAGTACCCGCGCCCTGAGTCCCGCGTGGGCCTCTCGACCACGTTCACCGACGGTCGGTAGTGGCGGATCATATCGAAATCGACCGTGACGAAGTCGCGCGCGGGGTGGCCGAGGTTTCGCACGAGCGAGAGGGCCTTCAAAAAGATCTCCGGCAGCAGGACGGCCGAGCCGATGTTGAAGTAGACGCCCCCGTCGCCGATCTCGCTGACCATGGAGCAGAAGCGCTGAAAGTCCCGGTAGGTCCCCTCCCCCACCAGGGCTCCGTCGGTGGAAGGATGCATGTGGACGATGTCGGTTCCCACGGCCACATGGACCGTCACTGGCAGGGCTTGTGCAAATCCGGCGGCGAGCAGGCTTAGATCGGTATGGGGGTACTCTCCCTCTTCCAGCGCGCGCCCCACCGCCTCACCGATGCCCAGCCCCTTGGGAACGTATTGGGCGATCGCCCCGTTGATGGCCGTGGCCGTCTCCTCGGCCATGCCGAACCGGCCGGAACCGATCTCTGTCTCCACATCCTCGCTCGTCGCCCCGATCAAGGCCAGCTCCACGTCATGGACGAGTCCCGCCCCGTGCATCGCGATCCCCGTGATCAGGTCCCGGCTCATCAAGTCGAGCAGCAGCGGCGAGCATCCCACCTTGAAGACATGAGCCCCGACACCCCAGATGACCGGTTTTCCCTTTGACCGGGCGGCCAGCACCGCCTCCACCACGGCCGTCAGGTCGGTGGCCTTGAGGATCTCGGGCAGCAGCCCCACCACGTCGCGAGTCTCGTCCCAGCGGCGAGGGTCGGCAAACGTCCCCCGCGAGACCTTGTGGTGCCGCTCCTTCAGCGAATAGGTCGACACCTGATCAAAGGCCAGCTTCTTCAGCCGATAGCGATCGCCCACGTCCGTCTACCGCTCCAGCCCACTAAGGTTGTATCGTTCCGCGATCCTTTGCACGATGTCGCTCGTCGACCAGCCTTCCAGGGCCGGCACAAGCTCGACCCGTCCCCCAGCCTCCTCGACGATCTCGCGGCCCACGACTTCATCGAGACTGTAATCGCCCCCCTTGACCAACACATCCGGAACCAATTCCTTGATCAGGCCCTCAGGGGTAAGCTCGTCGAATATGACCACGTAGTCCACACAATCGAGGCTGGCGATGATTTTCGCCCGGTCTTCCTGGCCAACGATCGGCCGCTGGGGCCCTTTGATGCTTCGGACGCTCTTGTCGTTATTGAGACCTAGCACCAGCATGTCCCCGAAACTTCGGGCCCTATGGAGCATCATGATGTGGCCGGCATGGAGGAGATCGAAGCACCCGTTGGTAAAGACGACGGTCTGGTTCTTTCCCCGTGCAAGCCGAACCAGCTTGGAGGCCTCATCAAGCGAGATGATCTTGCGCGCCGAGTAAAAATAGCCCTCCTCCAAGTACTCAACAATTTCCTCTTTGGTGGCTACAGACGTGCCGACCTTGCCCACGACGATGCCCGCACCGATGTTGGCCAACCTCGCCGCCTCTTCAAGCGGAGCGCCGGCGAACACCCCCAGGCCGAAGACGGCGACGGCCGTGTCGCCTGCCCCCGTCACGTCGAACACGTCCCGGGCCTGCGTCGGGATGTGAACCGAGGAGCCGTCCTGATGAAAGAGGCTCATCCCCTCCTTTCCCCTCGTGACCAACACGTTCTCGCACTCGACCTGCTCAAAGAGAATGGCCGCAGCCCGATGCAGATCATCTTCGCCCTCCACCACCACGCCCGTGGCCTCTTCCACCTCTTTGACGTTGGGCGTAATGATGTGGCTTCCACGATACCTCTCGTACCGGCGACCCTTAGGGTCCACGATGACCCGCTTTCCGTGACTTCGGGCCTCGGCAATCGTGAGCTGGATGATCTCCTCGGTCAATACGCCTTTCAAGTAATCCGACATGATGAGGCCTTCGACGTGGGGAAGCGCCTCGCGGATGGCTCGCCCGATGAGTTCGGCCAGGGGCGGGTCCAGGTCACGGCGCTGTTCTCGGTCCATGCGAAGGATTTGCTGGGCGTGGGCGATGAAGCGAACCTTGTGGGTCGTGGGCCTGTTTGGGTCGGCGATGACCCCGAGCGTGTCGATACCCGCCGCCTTCAGCTTGTTCTTCAGGGCGAGGCCCTGGTCGTCTTGGCCAACCACCCCGACCAGGGTCACGTCAACGCCCATCGTCGCAAGATTGTATGCTACATTGGCCGCGCCCCCTGGGGCCGTATGGCTCGATTGCCAATCGAGCACCTGCACTGGGGCCTCGGGGGAAACCTTGGTAACCTCTCCCCAGACGAACTCGTCGTAGATCAAATCCCCAACGACGAGGGCTTTTATCCCACCGGCCCGATCGAGCAGATTTTTAAGCGTCTCGCTCAAGCTTCTTCTCCCCCTTCTGGCGTCGTTTGCTCTCCGGAGGCTTGAGCGGCCAGGCGCTCATCAATCAGGTCGCACCAGATGTGCCCAATTGTGATGTGGGCCTCCTGAATCCGAGGGGTGCTCTCAGACGGTACGATAACCGCCGCGTCGGAAAGCCTTTTGAGGTCTCCGCCGCCCATTCCCAAAAGGCCCACGGTGGAGAGCCCCATCCGACGGGCGGTCTCCATCGCCAACTCCACGTTGCGAGACCGGCCGCTAGTTGAGATGCCCATCAGGCTGTCCCCAGGACGTCCCAGGGCCTCAACCTGTCTGGCAAAGATCTCATCGAAGCCGTAATCGTTGCCCACCGCCGTGAGAACTGACGTGTCCGTCGTCAGGGCCAGGGCGGCTGTGGCCGGACGCTCCCGGCTGAAGCGGCCCACCAGCTCTCCGGCGATGTGCTGGGCATCGGCAGCGCTTCCCCCATTGCCGCAAAGGAGGATTTTCCCGCCACCGGCCAGTGCATCCCAAAGCAGGTTGAAGGCCTCCTCGATCGCCCCCGGAAGCTGCTCGGCGCAGTCCATCTTCAGGCGGCTGCTGGCCGTCAGATGATCAATGATGCGCTCACGTATCATGGCGGCCTAACTGGTCTTGATAGTAGGAGATAGTCCTCTTCAAGCCTTCTTCAATGTCAACGTTGGGTTTCCAGCCCAGAATTGTCGTCGCCCGCATGATGTTCGGCCGCCGAATCTTAGGATCGTCCACGGGCAGCGGCTTATGAACCACAGAGCTTGAACTCCCACTTTGCCGCTTAACCATGGTGGCAAGCTCCAAGATGGAGAGCTCCTGGGGGTTTCCCAGATTGACCGGTTCGTTGTAGTCCGAGACAAGCAGCCGCCAGATTCCTTCCACGAGGTCGTCAATATAGCAGAAACTGCGTGTTTGGGTCCCATCGCCAAAGACCGTGATCGACTCGTCTCGCAGCGCCTGACCTATGAATGTCGGGACGGCTCGGCCGTCGTCGAGGCGCATCCGCGGCCCGTAAGTATTAAAAATGCGGGCGATTTTTGTGTCTACCCCGTGGACCCGATGATACGCCGTTGTGATGGCTTCGGCGAAACGCTTGGCTTCATCGTATACCCCTCGCGGACCGATAGGGTTTACGTTCCCCCAGTAGTCTTCATGTTGGGGATGGACGAGGGGGTCTCCGTATACTTCTGAGGTGGAGGCGAGTAGGAACACAGCCCCCTTGGCCTTGGCCACACCGAGGACCCGGTGGGTTCCAAGGGCCCCTACCTTGAGGGTTTGGATGGGAAAGCGCTGGTAATCGAGCGGGCTTGCCGGGGAGGCGAAGTGCAGGACGTAATCAAGCGGTCCGTCGACGTCAATGTAGTTGGTCACGTCGTGCTCGATGAATTGAAAGGGGGGCTTCGGGTCGAGCGGCTTAAAATTGCTCAGGGACCCCGTCAAGAGGTTGTCGAGGCATATGACCTCATGCCCCTTCTCCAGGAGGAACGAGACGAGATGGGAACCGATGAATCCCGCCCCGCCGGTTATGAGGCTTCGCGGGTGGCGGTTCTTAGAGGTCGAGCGATCTACCATTGGCCTACGTCCACTCCTCGACCAACACCGTAATAGGTGAAGCCCAGACGGGCTTTCTTCTCCGGGTTGTAGAAATTGCGTCCATCGAAGAGGATGGGGGTCCGCATTGCGTCGCGAATCTTCTCCATGTTGAGCAGTTTGAACTCCCGCCATTCCGTCACCAGAATTAGGGCGTCCGCCCCGTCGGCCACCTCGTAGGCGTTAGAGCAGTACTTTATTTGGGGAATCACCTTCCGGGCGTTTTCCATGGCCTGGGGATCATAGGCCTTCACCTCGGCCTGCCGGGAGAGGAGCTCGTTGATGACCTCGATGGACTTGGCCTCCCGCATATCGTCGGTATTCGGCTTGAAGGCCAGACCTAAGACCCCGATCGTTTTGCCGGCAAGCTCTCCCAAGGCCTGCTCCATGATGGAGACAAGGCGCGGCACGCGATTCCGGTTGACGGCCAGCACCTCTTTCATGAGCTGGAACTCATAGCCGAATTTCTCCGATGTATGGACCAGGCTCTCTATGTCTTTTGGGAAGCACGATCCGCCGAAGCCAAGCCCGGCGCTCAGAAACTCGGAGCCAATCCGGTGGTCGTAGCCAATCCCCTTTGCGACCACGGTCACATCGGCCCCCGCAAGCTCGCACAAATCGGCAATTGCGTTAATGAAGGAGATCCTCGTGGCCAGGAACGCGTTGGAGGCGTACTTAATGATTTCAGCCGAGTGGACGTCTGTAATCAGCATGGGACGCTCCAGAGAGGCGTAGAGCTCGAGGAGCTTCATGGCCACGTGCTTGCTCGGAGCGCCGATGACAATGCGATCGGGTTGAAGGGTATCCTGGACGGCTGTGCCCTCCCGGAGAAACTCGGGATTGGAGACCACATCGAACTCCACGTCGTGGAGTTTGTGTTTGTCAATTATCTGGCGGACCAGATCTCCAGTTCCCACGGGAACCGTGGATTTGTTCACAATCACTTTGTACCGGTCGAGTCCCCCGGCAATGGCCTTCGCCGCCGACTCGACCTGGGAGAGGTCCGTCTCCCCGCTATCCTTGGGTGGAGTCCCCACGCAGATAAAGACGATGTCCGAGCGTCGGGTCGCCTCCTCGGTGTCGGTGGTGATGACAAGGCGCCCCTCTTCAAGGTTTCGAAGGACGATCTCCTTCAGGCCCGGTTCGTAAATGGGCATTATGCCCTTCTGGAGGGCGTCCACTTTTTCCTCGTCGATATCCACGCAGATGACATCGTTTCCGAGGTCCGAAAAGACGGCTCCCGTCGTCAACCCCACGCAGCCTAGTCCGATAACGCAAATATTCATAAGGTTCTCTCTAGATTCCTACCGCCCTTGGCTAAGGGACCGTCCATCCTCCTGCGGTGAGCGGGAGCGGGAGGCTCAACCGCGCGAAAAACTGTTGCGGAACGCCTCAACCGTATCCTGCAACCCTTGGGTCAACGAGACCTTCGGGGTGTAGCCCAGGCCACGGCTGGTGCGGTCCAATTTGGCTGCCGAGTGACGGATATCCTCGGGACGCGCCGGCAGATGGACGACCTCCAGGCTTTGGCCTAGGACATCTCCCAGCGTGTCCACCAACTCGAGGAGGCTTACGGGGCTTCCCGCCGATACATTGAACACCTCCCCTCCCTCGATGGGGGCCTCCATTGCCAAAAGCGTGGCTTCCACTACGTTATCGATGTAGGTAAAGTCACGCGTCTGGCACCCATCTCCATAGATGGGAAGCGGTTCGCCCTGCAGAGCGAAGGTGATAAACCGAGGAATGGCCGCCGCATACTCGCCAAGCGGGTTTTGACGCGGCCCGAACACATTGAAATAGCGGAGGCTTACCGTCTCAAGGCCATATAGCTGACTGTAGAGGCGCATGTATTCCTCGCCCGTCCTCTTGGAGAGGGCATACGGAGAAAGCGGCATGCCAACCTCCGCTTCGGACAGCGGGCGGCCGTTGGCGTTACCGTACACAGAGGAGGACGAGGAGAAGACGACCCGCCCTACCCCGTGATCGCTCGCCGCTTTCAAGACGTGTAGCGTACCAACGATGTTGACTTCCGTCGTCGGGATGGGGTTCTTGACCGAGAGGCTCACAGAGGGGACGGCGCCGAGGTGGAAGATCCCCACCACCCCAGAGGCGGCTTGAGCGGTCACCTCGAGGTCCCGGAGATCCCCCTCTATAACCTCCATCCGGGAAGCATCGACCAATGGGCCAAAGGCCAGGTTTTCTTTCCGGCCCGTGCTGAAATCGTCTAGCACCCTCACTCGATGCCCCTCGCGCAAGAGTCGCTCCACGAGGTGAGAGCCAATGAAGCCCGCTCCGCCTGTGACGAGATACAAAGCCATGAGGTCCACCCCACCCCTAAAGCTTCACCACGCGCCCGACTCCCCTGGGAACGTCCTTGGTCGCGTTTCGCGTATCGATCAGGAGGGGGGCGTGTTTCGCCAAAACGTGATAATCATAGACCGAATGATCGGTTACCACGACGGCGCAGTCGCACTGCTCGAGCACCTCAGGGGTGAGCTCCACGTAAGTCGCGGCAACCTCGCCCAGCGGGCTCGCCTGGACGAACGGATCGTTGAACCACAGGGTGGCTCCTTTTTGGGACAGGAGCTTGAGAATGTCCAGGGCCGGCGATTCTCGCAGGTCGCCCACATCTTTTTTGTAGGCCAATCCTATGATGAGAACGGTTGACCCGTTGATGGCTTTGCCGTCTTCATTGAGGGCATCGGCGATGCGAGATACGACGTAGGGAGGCATGGATGCATTCACCTCTGTGGCCAACTCGATGAAGCGAGCATGGTAGTTGAGCGTTTTAAGCTTCCAGGACAGGTAATGCGGATCGACGGGGAGGCAGGCCCCCCCGAGACCCGGCCCTGGGTAGAACGGCATAAACCCGAATGGTTTCGTCGCCGCGGCGCTGATGACCTCCCAGACGTCGATGCCCAAAACCTCGCACATCAAGAGCACTTCGTTGACCAGCCCGATGTTGACCGCCCGAAAGGTGTTCTCCAGCAGCTTGACCATCTCGGCCGCCCGGGCGGAGGAGACCGGGACCACCGTGTCTAGCACACTTCTGTACAGCTGGCAGGCCATCTGCGTGCACTGGTCGGTGACTCCTCCCACGATCTTCGGAGTATTCCTGGTGGTGAACACCTTGTTTCCTGGATCAACCCGCTCAGGCGAAAAGGCCAAGAAGACGTTTTCGCCTACGTGGGCTTCCTTCTCTTCTTGAACACGGGGAAGGAGTATCTCCTCCGTCGTGCCCGGATAGGTGGTGCTCTCCAGCACGATAATCTGGGGCGGCCGAAGCCGAGAGCAAACCTCCTCTGCCGCCATGAGAATGTACGAGATGTCCGGGTCTTTGGTCTTGCGCAGCGGTGTCGGCACACAGATGCTCACGGCATCGGCTTCTTCCAGAACGGCGAAATCGGCCGAGGCCGTGAAGCGGCCCGTGGCGACGGCGGCCTGGACGTCGGCGTCCGTAACGTCCGGGATGTAGCTCGCACCGTCGTTGAGCGAGGCTACGCGGTCCCGATCGACATCAACGCCATAGACGGGGAATCCACCGCGGACGAACTCAAGTGCCAAGGGAAGCCCAACGTAGCCCATCCCGAGGACGGCCACGCATGCCTCCCGCTGCTCGATTTTTTGGCTCAACGCGGCCTGGGGCGTCTGATCCTCGCGCACCATGGCTAGCCCCCGCCAGAGTCCTTGGTTGAGCGGTTTGCCGTGAGTGGGCTTAGCGACGGAAGGACTGTAAAAGGAAGCCCCGCGTCGCGGCAGCGACGCGTGATCACCATCCGCTGCTCCTCTGTGGCCGAGGGAATGGCCACCAGCACCTCCTCGATCCCGTTCTTATCTGCCACCGTTTGCAACTCCTCGCTGCTCCCCAGCACAGGGACGCCGTGGATGCGCACTTTCCGCTTTTCCGGGTCGTCATCTAAGAACCCCACGACCTGGTAGTTCATCTCCAAATTATTTCGAATCTCTCGAAGCATGAGCTCTCCGGCATCGCCGGCGCCGATAATCACCACCCGACGGCCTTCCCTGCGGTAGTTCTCCAGATACTCCCGCAGAACCCGAAGAAGGCCCCGGCTCCCTCCAATGAGGATGAGGGTAAACATCGCATCGATGAGGAACACCGACCGGGAGAATCCTTCGAAGCGAGATAATAACACAATAAAACTCAGGATGACAAAAGAACTCAACAGGACGGCTTTCACAATGTCGAGCATGTCGCGAACGGAAATATACCGCCAAACACTCTGATATAGCCCCATATAGTAGAAAATGGACAATTTGATAACGAGGATCCACGGCAGGGTTCGGACGAATAGCTGGAAGTAGAACTGGTCGAACTGGCTCTCAAAGCGAACGAGGTAGGCGGAAAAGTACGCCAAGGTGATGAGCATCACGTCGATCAATATCTCCGCTATTCGGCGTCGACTCAAAATCACCGTCCTCGCCCGTGGTGAGCGCGGGTGGCCGTAGACCGCCGTCGGAGGTTGATCCATCATGCCCCGCTCTCGCTTCGTCTCCTCCAAGAACAACCCAACGATGAACAGGCCGATTCCGACGAGCCCCGCGACGACGACCATGTAGAGAGGGTTTATGGTGGAGTACAGGAGGGTCACGGTGCTGATGAGTATTGAAGCCGCGTACAAGGTTAGGACAGCTTGGCGCTCGTTCAACCCCAGCCTTACCAGGTGATGTGAGATGTGGTCCCTGCCGCCCTTGGCGATGGGCACCCCACGGAGCTTGCGGGTGACGGCCACAAAGGTGGTGTCGAAAATCGGGATGCCCAAGACAAGGATGGGGACGGTCAGCGAAACCACCAAATTCGTGGCATGGCGCCACGTTCCCAATATGGAGAAGCAGGCCAGACAGAACCCGAGCACCATGCTGCCGGAATCGCCCATGAAGATCGAGGCCGGGTTGAAGTTGAAGACGAGAAATCCCAACGCCGCGCCCCCGAGGGCGGCTGATAAGGCCGCAACCGTATAATCGCCGGCCTGCAGCGAGAAGATAAGCAGAACGCAGGAGGTAATGGCGGCGAGCCCAGCGGCTAGGCCATCCATATTGTCCAAGAGATTGAAGGCATTGATTAAGGCAACCATCCAGAAGATGGTCAATGGGATGCTGAGGGCCGGCCACGGGATTATTTCAATCTGGATTCCCATGGCCACCATCAGGGCTGAGATGATGATCTGTCCGATAAGCTTAATCTGTGGATTGAGGCCAAAGATATCGTCGGTCAGACCGAGGACGAAGATGCCGGCGGCTCCTGCGAGGATGCTATACGTCCCTGGCGAGGCGGGCCCGGCCACCAGCAGGGCCGTTGCGAAGGCCGTGAATATGGCGACCCCGCCAATCAGCGGTGTGGGGTCTTTGTGCCACCGGTCATCCTGTGGCGTGGCTATATAGCCTTTCCACCGCGCCAGCCGGATGATAAGTGGGGTCAAGGCAAGAGAGAGCCCAAGGGCAACCCCTCCACAGAGGAGAAAATACATCAGGCTCGGTTGAAGCGGTTGAAGAATCACAGGAGCCCTTCGTTCTTCAGCTCTTCCCGCATGTGGGCGATGACCCTATCGAGAATCCCATCGAGGTCGACCTTCGGCCGGTATCCGATCGTCTGGTGAATCTTAGCAATGTTCGGACAGCGCCGCTGCATGTCCTCGAATCCCGGCTCGTAGGCGACATCGTACGGGAGCGTTTCGATCTCCGACGGGCTGTTTGTCTTTTTCCTGACCAGCTCCGCCAGGGTTCTAATGCTGACCTCTTCATCGCTGCCGATATTGAAAATTTCGCCGGCCGCTTCAGTGTGCTCCATCAGGGCCACGATGGCCCCCACCGTGTCGCTAACGTAACAGAAGCTCCGGGTTTGGGAGCCATCCCCAAAGACGGTAATGGGCTCTCCCAGCAAAGCCTGCCGCACAAAGGTGGGCAACACCATCCCGTATTGGCCGACCTGACGAGGCCCCACGGTATTGAAAAGCCGTCCAATGACGATGGGGAGGCACGACTTCCTATAGTAGGCGAGCGCCAAGAACTCATCCACCGCTTTGGAGCACGCGTAGCTCCAGCGGCTTTTGACGGTCGGCCCGTAGACCATGTTATCGCCTTCCTCAAGGGTCCGGTCGGCTTGTTTCCCATACACCTCCGAGGTCGAAGCGATAAAGGTCTTCTTCCTATATCGGTTGGCCATCTTGAGGACCAGGTCGGTCCCAAAGATATTGGTTTCGATAGTCTTGATCGGCTCTTCCACAATAAGGCGCACGCCCACAGCAGCTGCCAGATGGTAGACCTGGTCAGACCACTTCACAGCCTCCTCCAACAGCGTCTCGTTCGTGATGGTGTCTATAACAAAGGTGAACCCATCTTCTGGCTCTAGGTGCTGGATATTCCCTGCCCGTCCTGTGGAGAGGTCATCAATGGCCCAGACTTCGTTGCCCGCCCCAAGCAGAGCCTCACTCAAGTGGGAGCCGATAAATCCCGCACCGCCTGTAACCAAAATTTTCACAACGCCTCCTTCCCAATAACCTTTCGCCTTTGACGAGCGTTCCGATCGCCGAGCAGTTCCCGGTACAGCGCATCGATATCAGAAACCAGCCATATTTTCTCCGTATGCCAAAGAGCAATCAATTCACAAACCTGGAGAACCTCCTCGTCCGTCATGCGAGAATACGCTGTGACCCCCATAAAGCGGACAGATCATAACCACTAATTCTTGGCTTAAAATATCTTCTCAGCACTAAACTATTCCGCAATATCTTAATCTTAAACACTTAGAAATAGTAGGTTCTGTACTTTTCGTAATACGCGTGAGTCATTTCAATCCCTTCTCTCAAACCAACCAACGGACGCCAACCAAGCATTGTCGACACCTTGGAAATATCGGTGACGTAGTCTCCTGTTTCCACATTTAAGTAGTTATCCGGCCAGGGTACGTGTACAACCTCACCTTTTCCGACTACCTCAGCAACCATGTTCATCATATCTTTAAATCTTGTTCCAATACCGCCACCTACATTAAAGACTCGGCCTTCCGCCTCGTCGATAATGGACGCCAGCAAAAATACGTTGACCAAGTCATCAACATAAATATAGTCACGCAACTGCTTGCCATCGCCAAATATGGTAAGAGGTTTGTCTTCCATCGCTTGCCGAATAAAATAGTTTACGATGGAGTATTTGGAATGTCGCATCTGGCATCGGATACCGTACGTGTTCGCTATTCTAAAAACTATACAAGGGATACCGTGAACTTCGTAGTAGAAGAGGTACATGCTCTCAGCGACGGTTTTGTTGAAAGCATATGGAGTCTTGGGTCTTAATGGATGGTCCTCGTCAACAGGAATGCTTTCTATAGGACCAAATTGCAACCGCGATCCGGAGAAAAGTACCTTGGCCTTAGGGTTGAATTTCCTGACATTCTCCAAGACGTTTAAATGTCCTATATAGTTTATATCTGCGTCTAAAAATGGGTCATCGATACTATCATTGTGACTAACCTGGGCTGCAAAGTTGAATATAATATCTTTATCCTTCACTAAAACCTTTATCGCCTCTTTATCTCGAATATCCGTTATGTTTAAATCGATCTGATCCCGTATTCCTTCCAAGTTGAACATGTTGGCCCCATACGGCTCTATGCATGCATCAACGATAGTTACTTTGGCCTTACACTTGACAAGTTGGTGCGCCATCGTACTACCTAACATCCCCAACCCGCCAGTAATCATGACGTGTTTACCCGAAAGCTTCTGCTCCAGCCCCAACGCCTGACCAGAATCGATCATTTTAGCCCTCTTGTAGGAGAGTTAATTAATCCTGGATTATGCGGCGGAGCAGTCAAAATCATGATTGATTTGCCGCTAACTATT
>JALLOF010000090.1 GCA_027717595.1 Nitrospinae bacterium AH_259_B05_G02_I21
TTATCCCGGGATAATAGGACCTATCAGATATATTGTTGACATTTCGCTCTCAGAGTATAAAATGTTGTTATTCGCGCATCTTTCTTGACCTAGCTCACAATTCAACAGAAACCCGCGAAACTGACGAGGAGGGGCGTCAGTGGAGGGGAGCTTGAAGCCGAGTGGTCCCGTTGAAGGGAGTAGCTCGGCTTTTTCTGTTTTTTGCTCCCGTTGGGCAGGGAGGAGAGCATTATGAGGCGCACAAGCACAATGACGAAGGCGTTCCTTGAGGGGGGGTTATGTCTCCTCCTCGTATTCGCCTTTGCCTGCCCGGCGGAGGCGCAGACGGAGTTCTTGGGACCATCGGAGTATCTGTGCTTCGACGCCAGCACTACAACGGCGACCAACGCCGCGGCCTGCGTTGGCAAGGATAGCCCGTTCAAAGACGTGGATTTCAGCGGCGGGTACTTTCATTTTGAAGACTTCGAGGACGGATTGCTGAACACCCCTGGGGTGACCGCGTTGGGAAATCCAGAATTCTTATCTGTCGTCGGGCCAAACCCATTAACGGATTCCGTCGACGAGGATGACGGCAGTATCGATGGCTCCGGAGCCGGTGGCCATGAACTATTTACTGGCCAGCCTCCCGCCGTCGAGTTTACCTTCGACGCCGGTGTCCTTGGCCACCTTCCGACCCATGTGGGGATTGTATGGACGGACGGTCAGCCCGGGGAGACGATCACCTTCGAAGCCTTTGACGAAGCAGGCACTTCCCTCGGAACCGTTACCGGTAATCATGCTGACGGAACTACTTTCGGGACTACCGCTGAGGACCGTTTCTACGGCGTGATCCACGGGGGCGGAATCTCGAAAATCAGGATCAGCGATCCCTTTTTCCAATCCGGTATAGAGGTTGACCACCTGCAGTACGGGTTAGTGCCAATCTCGGTCACCAATGCCCTCTGCGCCGAGGAGAATGTGGAGGTAGCGGTGCTCACCGATGACTTCGATGCGAGCACGGTGGACACGCAGACGCTCACCTTTGCCGGGGCCAGTCCCGACGAGTGCGAGCTGAAAGATGTGGACGGCGACGCCGATCTCGACCTTGTCTGCGAATTTTCCACCGAGAATTTCAGTTTCACCGATGCTATCACCGAGGCGACGCTAACAGGCCAGACCACCGACGGCACGCCCATTACCGGCTCCGACACTGTCAGATTCATCAGAGATTGCGATGTGGAGGACTAAAACAAGGGAAGGAATCTAAATCCAATCGAGACCGAAGCAGGGCGCCCGGCCCGGGCGCCTTGCTTTTTTATGAAACTACACGGGAGACTACACGATGTACTCACCCCTCGCGCCTACCCCCCCAGGGGCAATTTCTGGAGAAATGGTAACGTTTCCATCCGTCAGCTGGAGGTATTATTTCCCGGGATAGTCTCCCAAGGCTATTTGTTGTTGTGAAAACGACACCGTGAGATACATAATTGTGCTTTAATAGTGACGCATAGGACTTGTGCTTGCAGGTGAAGTTCATGCTTTCCGTCATTCTAGGAGCCGGGTTCTCTCATGTTGGCGGTGTACCTCTAGCTTCCCAGTTATTTGATGAGTATCCCGAGGTTGATCGAATCACTCGCGTTCGCTTGGTCCAGCGGGTCTTGGCAAGATGGGAGGCTTGGCAAGCCAGAAACGTCGGCGGTCCGGAAGAATATCTTGCCTTTCTAGAAAAGCAAGGTGGAGGAGATTGGAGGGATGCGTTGTGGTTCGTAAGTCTAGTCATAGCTTTACGGATGGGTAGAGTCGAGTTAGTTGGTATGAATACCACAATTACACGGCACAACATTGATCGAACTACTAGAATTCAGGCTCACGAGGACTTCTGGACTACAATATTTAAACGAACAACTAATGTTGGGGTCATTACGACCAACTATGACATACTCATAGAGCGTGGATTACGTTGTCAACCTCGCCCACGAGTACCACGGCCAGGCTTTCATTACGGTGAAGGTCCAGAATCCCTTAAGGGAGGAGGTTATCCTTCTTACACTCACATCCGACCTATCGAGGCTTCTGGAAGCGTTCCTCTTTACAAACTGCATGGATCAATATCTTGGGCTATTCGAAATGGTAAACTAGTTCGTTATCATGATTGCAGACCGGCAATTCGTGGAGATGCCTTTATTGTCGCCCCGATAATTGAAAAATATATTCCAGATTATTTAAGAAAAGTATGGGATCAGGCTGCTGCTTGCCTCTCCGAGTCCAATAAATGGATTATTGTTGGTTACAGTTTACCTTCGTATGATCTTGCTGTCCGAAACCTTCTTAAACGAAACTCAAGCCATGGGCCTTGCATACATATTTTTGACCCAAATCCTGATGTAGCTTCAGAGACCAAACGAATTCTTCCGAGAGCCTCCGTGTATTTGCACCCAGGCCTTCCGGACGTATTAGCTGATTTATACGAAGTCCTTAACGATGTTGTTCGTGATTTGTAGTGGTTAAGAACTTCCCGGACGGGCGCATATCACGATGCCCTCACTTCTCGCGCCCATCCCCCCCAGGTACAAGTTCTGGAGCAATGGTAACCATCTTTTGGTCGGCCGAGACGACGATTTCCCAAGAGGGTGGAACTGGAAGCAATCTTCTGAAGAGCCAGTACCTGAGGTAAGGCTAGAGCCTTTTCTGGATGGCTTCGTGGATGCGCAGTGCGGCCTCCCGGTCGCTGGGCATGACGCGGCCGTCCGTCACAAGGAGGCCGACGCGCACCCCAATCCGGGTGGTTCCGGCTTCTATGAGTGTAATCCTGACGTGGAGAAGCGGGAGATGCTACGTATAGATGGGATAATCTCCCATTCCTCTTTGTGGTTGCGGAACCATCCTTTGAGAATGTACAATGATGAAAAGCGCAACTCTCCACTCCAAGCGATCAGTCCCGTAGAAGCCGACGAGCTCCTTGAGGGAGCGAGGGGAGCCAGCGATGCGGAGCCTTCTTGGTCGAGATCCCACTACGTTAAGGGTGGTTGACGTCGCCACAGTGGCGGTCGTTATTGGGTGGCTTATTGGCGCAAGTGGCCTCTTGAGTTTGGGTGCCTATCGATGGAAAGCGGGAGAACTTCAGCGCGCGTATCGCGCCACCTACGGGGATGTTCGGGACGCTGCCTATGAGGCCCTGCAATCCCTGGAGATGTCCGTGGAGGACCAGAAGAGGATCCCCTTGATGGAGATGCCCTACGACGCCATCCAGTCATGCCTCCCAAATGCCCTCTTTTTTCCTCTCCCTCTCGTGTCATGCCAGAAGAGGGACGCCAGGAGGGCGATCATCATGGCGAAAAGGGCGGACGGTGTTGACTTTCGGGTAGAGATTACGTATCTGACAAACAAGACCACCCAGGTTGGGGTGCGAACTGGACTCCTCCAAACTAATCTCGTTGGGGACCGGGCAGCCTTACTCCGGATTCACGAAACTATCCAGACAAAACTGAAGTCGAGCCAGCCGCTAGCACAGCTTGTTGAGTACGTTGAGGAATGAGCGCCTCGGGGCAATTTCTGGAGAAATTGCAACTTTCACTTGGTCAGCGAGGTGGCGATTCCCAGAGGGTGGAACTGGAATCTATCTCCTGTAGAACCGGGAACCGACGGGAGG
>JALLOF010000091.1 GCA_027717595.1 Nitrospinae bacterium AH_259_B05_G02_I21
GAGCAGCGCGAGCAGCTCATCGAGGTCGCTCTCGGGGTTGGGAATCTTACGAGCCTGGAGCCGCTCTGGGCGCTCCTTCACTCAGGGGGCTAAGACCCCTCCATATTGCCCAGCTCAGCCCATTCGTCACGGTGAATATCGAGGTAGGCGAAGGCCTCGCCCTTCGTCGCGACCTCTCCCGCCGCCCGGGCCTCCTCGACCATCTCAAGTATCCGCCCCACGATAGGCCCCTCCGAGAGGCCGTAGCGGGCCATAACCTCCCTTCCCGACAGCAGCGGTGGCGATGGCGCGGCGGCCTGTTCCTCGCGGTAGGCGAGCAGGGTGCGCACCACGCCCTCCACGTCGGTGGCCATCTCACCCCCCTCGCGGGTGGCCCGGGCGTCGGCCAGAGCCACTAGGCAGACCGCCGGGGCGCCGTCTTGCAGGTCGCGGGCGAAACGATAACAGGCCCGGCGGGTGACCTCCTCGGCCTTGCTCAGGTGAAGCGGGCGGAGATGATGGGCAACCACGCGGTTTAGGAACGCCGTGGCGCGACCCCCCAGGCGAAGCCGCCTCGAGATGGCCTTGACGATCCGCTCCCCGACCTCTTCGTGGCCGAAAAAACGGACCTCGCCGTCGGGGTCCACGGTCCGGGTGTCGGGCTTTCCCACGTCGTGCCACAGGGCGGCCCACTTGATCAGGGCCCGGCGGGTGACGTTCGCCTCCATCGGCTCGGCCAGGTAGGCTTCGAGGGATTCGGCGACTTCCGGAAGCTCCAGGTCAAGACGTCCTAAGAGTGCCTCCAGGTGGCGAAGGGTCGCCAGGGAGTGAGCCCACACCGTAGAGGCGTGGTGGCGACCCTGGTCGAGGTCAACCATCGCCGGCAGCTCGGGCACGAGGACTTCGAGCAGCCCAAGGCGATGCAATTCGTCGACCCACGAACAGGCGTGCTCGACGGCGAGCAGGGCGAAGAGCTCGTCGCGCACCCGCTCGCCTGCAACGCCGCCCAATTGCCCCGCCTGCTCGCCTATGGCCTCGTGCGTTGCGTCGTCGATGGAGAAATCAAGCTCCGCCGCCAATCGCACGGCACGAAGGAGCCGGAGCGGATCGTCGTCCAGGACCGCCGGTGACGGCACCCTGATGCGGCGGGCCCGAAGGTCTTCCCGGCCCCCGGTCGGGTCGAGCACGGCGGGGGGGTGCGCCACGGGAGAGGCCAGGTCGCTCAGGGCCACGGCCAGGGCGTTGACGGTGAAATCGCGCAGACGTAGATCTTCTTCGACCGACGGGGCTCTTAGGCCCGCTACGTCTATATTCCGCCGGTCCCTCCCCTCTCCCACCACCACGCGTCCGATCCGGCGGGCCTCATCGAGGACGACGAAGCTCCCTCCCAGCGCGTCGGCCAAAGACCGGGCACACCCGAAGGGATCATTGGGAAGGAGCAGATCTATCTCGACCGGACCCGGCCGGCCGAGCAGGGTGTCTCGGATCGCGCCGCCCACGAGCCATCCCTTCGCCCCGGAGGCGACGAGGTGGCGGGCGACCTCACCAAGGAGCTCGTCCTGCCCAAGACGCTTCAGCGCCTCTGATGCCTCAGCCGACATAACGCTCGTTAGTATAGCGAATGGGGTTGGGCGGTGCAGGGAGCCGCCTCGGTGTCAGCGACGGCACGTCCAGGCGGGGTCGGCGTACTTCTCGGCGGCAAGCGACTCGGCCAGGGTGCGTTCCTGCGGGCTGAGCGATCCTTCACGGAGCGTGACACCTAGCTGGTCCTGCACGCCCTGGATGAGCGCAGCCACTACGGCCTCCCAGTCAAGTGGCCGTCCGGCCACGTCGTTGAGGCCCGCCATCTCCCGGCGCCACTGGGCGATGAGGGCCTCTGCCAGGTCGGCCTCCTGCTCGGGGTACAGGCAGCGATAGAGCCGGGGCAAGTCGAGGGTCAGCGGGAGGGAGCCGTGCTGGAGGAAGGCGTGGCGGCTTCGGCGCTGAGCGCTGCCGAAGACCCTTCGGTCCGCCACCACCAGCTCGCAGCTCGCCGGGACGGCGAAGCAGACCGGGGTCTTCGCCCGAATGGGGCCGCGCTCGTGCTGGACGACCGTCGCGTCGAGGCCCAGCCGGCCAAGGCCCACGGCGAACGCCTCGGTAACGACCCGATAGACCTCAATCAGGTTGTGCCCGTCGGGAATCGATTCATGGCGGGCCGTTAGGCTGTAGGTGACCTCGTCGTCGTGTAGGACCGCCCAGCCGCCCGTCGGTCGGCGAACGAGGTCGATCCCCTCCTGCTCCAGCACGGTGCGATTGACGCTCGCCTCCACGACCTGCCCCGCACCCAAGGAGACGGCGGCCGGCGCCCACCGGTAGAAGCGCAACGTGGGCGGGGCGGGGGCGGCTTCAAGGGCCCGCAGCATGGCCTCGTCGACGGCCATGTTCCAGGTGCCAGGAGCGGGCCCGTCGATCATGAGACGCCAAGCTGTCGGCATGGGAATTAAACGAAGGTGCGCAGGGAGGAGCGGCGTTCGGCCTCCCGCAGCACGCTCAGCAGACGGATGGGCCTTCTTGGGGCAGGAACCGAGCGGTGATGAGCTGCCCGAAGGCCGCCGTCACGTCGTCGGATGCGACCATGATGACCGGACCGGAACACCCCATCCCGCTGGTGGCGTAGATGCCGGCCCGCGCCAGGCAGCGGACGGCGTCTTCTATCTCGAGGACGTCCACCCCCCCTATCTGCTCGGAGACGGCTTTCGGTGCGGGTGGGGCGAAAGGCTCATCGGCCTCCTCGGGCGATGGCCTCCGGAGGTCCGCCAGGACGGACTCCAGCCCGGCGGCCTTCGCCGCCCGGAACTCCTCTGCCACGCGCTCGAGAAGGCGGGACCGGACCATCTGGGCGACGTAGGCCACCGCTGAGGCTATCACTGCCGCCCCCGACGCCCGTGAGATAATCCCTATAATCCGCCCGAACCCCTCTCCTACGCCGGGACCGTAACCGAAGCCGAAGGCCTCGTAGGACCCGCCCGTGGTGTAGGCGCTGAAGAGCTTGACGAGCAGGTTTCCCGTCAGGGTGTCGCAGACGAGCACATCGGCCGTGCCCCAAAGGCAATCGTTGCCCCGAAGCATCGGGCCGCCGTCGACCCGGATGCTCTCGGCCCAGCGCAGAGGATACCCCCTGGCCGCCAGGTCCCGCACGGCCCGCTCGACCTGCCGAGCCCCATCCACCGTGCACAGGCCCACCGAGGGGTCTTCCCACCCGAGCGCGGCGGCCACGGCCCGGCCCAAAAGCACGTTCTTGACCATCGCGGCCACGCGGTCGGTGTCGGCGGCCCCCGTGCACGAGGCGATGAGCATCTCCTTGCCGCGGCCGGGCGTCACCACGCGGCCGACCGTCGCCACCCCCATCGGAAAGGGATAGTGGAGGGTCACGGCGGCATCAAGGCGCCCATCTTCCAGGGCCGCTTCGAGGGCGGCATGGCCGGCCTCTTCATCCTCGACGGCGATCGTGGGGAGAGCCGTGTCTGAGTCGGGGCCGATGACGACCACCTCGA
>JALLOF010000092.1 GCA_027717595.1 Nitrospinae bacterium AH_259_B05_G02_I21
GCTTCTGCTTGACGTTCCCGCCCCGCGGTGATAAGTTGAAAAGCCGCCATTCCGCACCTTCGGACATCCCCAGTATGGACTTGTAGGTCGATGGGTGATTTTATCTACAGAGAGGGCCGGCTCCACTGCGAAGAGGTGCCGCTAGAGCGAATTGCCGAGGAGGTCGGCACCCCCTTCTACTGCTACAGCCACGCGGGCCTGGTGCGCCGATGGCGGGCCTTTTCGGAGGCCTTTGCCTCAGTGGACCACCTTATCTGCTACGCGATGAAGGCCAACTCCAACCTGGCCATCCTAAAGCTCTTCATCAACATGGGCGGGGGCGTGGACATCGTCTCGGGGGGCGAGCTCCACCGGGCGCTGCTCGCCGGTGCCGATCCCTCGCGCATCGTCTTCGCCGGGGTGGGCAAGAGCCGGGGCGAGATCGCCGAGGCGTTGCGCGCCGGCATCCTCATGTTCAACGTCGAGAGCCTCCAGGAGATTGAGGTCGTCAACAACGTGGCGGGCGAGCTCGGGCGGACGGCGCCGGTGGCGCTTCGGGTCAACCCCGACGTGGACCCGGCAACCCACCCCTACATCGCCACGGGCCTTAGAGAAAGCAAGTTCGGCATCGCCTTCGCCGAGGCGCTCGAGGCGTTCCGGAGGGCCAAGGAGATGGACCACCTCGAGGTGGTGGGCATCCACAGCCACATCGGCAGCCAGATTACCCAGGAGAGTCCCTTCGTGGATGCCTTGGAGAGGCTTGTCGTATTGGTTGAGAAGCTTCGGGCCGAGGGGCTGGCGATCCGCTACCTCAACCTCGGCGGCGGGCTCGGCATCACTTACAAGGACGAAAGCCCGCCCGAGCCGCGCCAGCTTGCCGAGGCTCTCCTGCCCGCGATGGAGGACCTCGGGGTGACCTTCATCTTCGAGCCCGGCCGCACAATTGTGGGCAACGCCGGGGCGCTGGTAAGCCGCGTGCTCTATACCAAGGCCCAGCCCGAGAAAGCCTTTCTCGTGGTGGACGCGGCGATGAACGACCTGGCCCGCCCGAGCCTCTACGATGCCTACCAGGCCATATGGCCGGTGGCCGAGCCCGACGCGGACGCCCCCCGCGTGCCGGTCGATGTAGTGGGGCCCGTTTGCGAAAGCGGCGACTTTCTTGCCAAGGACCGCCCGCTGCCACCGCTCGGGCCCGGGGACCTAGTTGCCGTTATGAGCGCCGGGGCCTACGGATTCACCATGGCTAGCAACTACAACTCTCGGCCTCGTGCGGCCGAGATCCTCGTTGTGGGATCGGACTATCACGTCATCCGCCAGCGCGAGCGTTACGAAGACCTTGTGCGGGGCGAGACCGTTCCAGACTTTTTGCGCTAAGGGGGACTGCAATCATGTTTCAGGGTGCTTTCACTGCCATCGTCACACCATTCCGCGACGGAGCCTTCGACGAGGCCGCATACCGGGAGCTCATCGACTTCCAGATCGAGGGCGGCATCCACGGCATCGTCTCGTGCGGCACCACGGGCGAGTCGGCGACCCTGAGCCACGACGAGCACCACCGCGTGGTCGAGACGGCCATCGAGCAGGCCGCCGGGCGGGTGCCGGTGATCGCCGGGACCGGCTCGAACTCCACCCGCGAGTCGATAAGCCTCACCCAGCACGCCGAGGAAGCGGGGGCCAACGGCTGTCTCGTCGTCACTCCCTATTACAACAAGCCTAACCCACGGGGGCTCTACGAGCACCACAAGGCCATATCCGAGGCCTCGAGCCTGCCCATCATCATGTACAACGTGCCGGGCCGGACCGGCCGCAACATGCTGCCCGACGAGGTGGCCCGGTCCGCGGAGCTGCCCACCGTCGTCGGCATCAAGGAGGCCACGGGCGACCTCACCCAGGTCGCGGACGTCATCGCGCTTTGCCCGGACGATTTCGTCGTGCTCTCCGGAGACGACTTCACAGTCCTGCCGCTCATCAGCATCGGGGGCCGAGGGGTCATCGGGGTCGCGAGCAACATCGTACCGGGCAAGATGGCGGAACTCTGTGACGCTGCCCTTGCCGGCGATTGGGCCCGCGCCCGCGAGCTCCACTACGAGCTTCGCCCGCTCAACAAGGCGATGTTCATGGAGACCAACCCCATCCCGGTAAAGACGGCCCTCAAGCTCATGGGCCGCCTCACCGGGGAGCTTCGGCTGCCGCTCGGGCCGATGAGCGAGGCCAATGAAGAACGGCTCGCCTCCGTGCTCAAGGAGGCGGGCGTCATCTAGGTCATCTGGGGGCGATGCAGCCCGCTAGCCTCGCCATAAGAAGGAGAAGATTGTGACGGTGCGCGCTGTTGTCTGCGGGGCCGCCGGCCGGATGGGCGGCCGCGTCATCCACCAGGTCATAGCCCATCCCGAACTCACGCTCTCTGGAGCGGTGGAGAGGGCCGACCACCCCGCCGTCGGCCAGGACGCCGGTCTGGCGGCCGGCGCCGAACCCCAGGGGGTGGCCGTCGCAGGGAGCCTCGCCGAGGCGCTCGATGGGGCCGACGTGGTCCTCGACTTCACCCATCCCGAGGCCAGCCTCGCCCACCTCGAGGAGGCCGCCAAGGCCGGCTGTGCGGTCGTCATCGGCACGACGGGCTTCACCGACGAGCAGCGCGCCGCCATCGAGCAGATCGGCCCCACCACCCGATCCGTCGTGGCCCCGAACATGTCGGTCGGCGTCAACGTCATGTTCAAGGTCGCCGCCGAGCTGGCCCGTCTGCTGGGCGAAGGCTACGACGTGGAGATCGTCGAGGCCCACCACCGCTTCAAGAAGGACGCCCCGAGCGGGACGGCCGTCCGCCTGGCCGAGGTCGTCGCCCACGCGCTCGGCCGGGACCTCGGGGTCGTGGGGGTCTACGGCCGCGAGGGCATCATCGGCGAGCGCAAAAGCGAGGAGATCGCCGTTATGACGCTTCGGGCCGGTGACATCACGGGCGAGCACACCTTGATGTTCGGCGGCATAGGCGAGCGGATCGAGCTCACCCACCGGGCCCACAACCGGGACAACTTCGCCCGCGGGGCTGCACGGGCCGCCCGCTGGGTGGTGGACCAGCCGCCGGGCCTATACGACATGCAAGACGTCCTGGGGCTTAGAGACTAGCCGGACTCCGCTTCCCCCTATCTAGAAAGGACGACGCCCATGGCACACCTGGAGATCGCCCGGGCCGAGCGCCTCGCGGCGCTGCCGCCGTACCTCTTCGCCGAGATCGACCGAATGGCCGAGGAGGAGCGAGCCCGTGGCGCCGACATCATCGACCTCGGCGTGGGCGACCCGGACCTGCCCACACCTGCCCACATCGTCGAGGCCCTGAAGGAGGCCTCCGGGAAGCCCGCCAACCACCGTTACCCCTCTTACCTGGGGATGATCGAGTTCCGCCAGGCCGTGGCCGACTGGTACCGAGAACGGTTCGGCGTCGAGCTCGAGCCGGCGCGCGAGGTGGTCAGCCTCATCGGCTCGAAGGAGGGCATCGCCCATCTGCCCTTGGCCTTCGTAAACCCTTCCGACGTGGTGCTTTACAGCGATCCAGGCTACCCGGTCTACCGC
>JALLOF010000093.1 GCA_027717595.1 Nitrospinae bacterium AH_259_B05_G02_I21
CAACTGGCAGAAGGACAAAGAGTGGGTCCCGACGATGAGCCCGGAGAGCCGAGAGAGGCTCTACAGGGGCTGGCTCAAGGCGGTCGAGCGGACCTTCGACTGGGTGGACTAGGGACAGGGCTTGTCCCTGTCCGCAACAAAACCACGGACAGCCACGAGGGCTGTCCCTACACAGGCAAAAGAAAACGAACGAGGACGGGGGCTCTCGCCTTTGACCTTTGAATGTAGGGACAGGGCTTGCCCCTGTCCGCAAAGAAAAACCGGGTAGCCGGGGTCCGGCACCATCGTTGAGCGAAATATGATACTTGGCTGGGCGGGGCGATAGTTACTATTTCATCGTGAAATTGTCACTTTGCATGGACAAAAAAACAGGGCGTCCGAAGTGGACACCCTGTTCCTTTCTCTTAGTCGCGGTGAGGGCATCACTTACTTCTCCAATGGGCATAACGGCCTCTGCTATACGAGGTTGGGCTTCTGCGCCAGGAAGATATTCCAATACCGAAGTGTGTGGGGACAGACCCACTGCAGGAGGTCTTCAGCGACGTCCATGAGGGCCCAGGCCCGCTTTCCCCCCCATCCGATGCGGCTCAGGGGGCTGAAGAACCCTACGATGGGTTTCTGCAACCGGATGTGGAATCGGGGCTCGAGCACCCCGCGGATATCGGGAGGAAGCAGGTAGCGGTGTTGTGTCCCCTCAGTCTGGATACCTAAGGTACGTTTCACCAGGTTGAAGAGTCGCCTGTTCCACCCGGTGGGGTCACCTTCAAAAACCGCCAGCCACCCGCCCGGACGCAGGACCCGCAGGGCTTCCCGGACAAACGCCTCGGGGGCGCCCAGGTGGTGAAGCGACTCGAGCAACAGGACGAGGTCAAAGGCTTCATCGGCGACCGCCATAGCCTCACAGTCGCCAACCCACGCCGGGCTTTCGGCCCGCCGGTGAGCCACCCGGGTCCGGTACGGGCTGATGTCAGATAGGAAGAACCGCTGGGCCATCGGCTGCAGCCACACGGCCACTCCGCCGATGCCAGCGGCCGCCTCCAGCAGGTCCATCTGACGGAGGCGGCCTTGGTCGATACCCACCGCCCGAAGTGCCGTCAAGAGCCGAGCCGCTTGCCGGTCGTACAGGTGGCGCAGGCCATACCGGTTTTCGTAGAGCGCTTCGAGGTATTCACCGGAGGCATCCATGGCCTCCCGTTCGCGCCGCTTCCAAGAATCCATGGCCGTTACGCTCCCAAGACCGTAGTCCGAAGGAGCCACAGCATACGCTGTTCCTCCCATGAAAAGCGAATCATGCCGATTAGGGTGACCGCCGGCGCGGTTCAGGAGCCCAGCATCATCGCAAAAGCCAACGGCCCCTCTCTCAAATCCTCTACCATACGCGACGAAACTCTACAAACAGATGTTAAAGTTAAGATTATCCCAGGAAATCGTTACTTTCGCTTAGAGGGGAAAAGTTAAGATTACTGGGGTTATTTGCCCCTAGAGGTTCAGAGCCACGAGGGGCGATTACATCATGAGACAATTCTAAAATCCTCTTGATTTTCGCTTTTTTTCGTCTATATTCGATGTCCCCTGTAGCTTGGAGGGAGAATTTGCGCCCCGAACCCACGCATTTACAGCGAGAGCTTCTCCCTGCTTGTGGAACAGGTTCAAGAGGCTACTTGCTCCTCCTCTACGGAAGCAAGGTATCCTACCCACTATCCCTCTATGCCGTAAGCGTGCTCTTAGCCCAAGGTGACCCTCTAGTGGTTGTGGACGGCGGCAACGCCTTCGATCCCTACGTCATCTCTGATGCGGCCCGGAGGCTCGACCAAAGCCCAGAGGAGCTTCTGAGCCGCGTCCACATCTCCCGCGCCTTCACCTGCCATCAGCTTGAGGCGCTCATAACGGGACGGCTTGAGAACGCACTACGCCGCTTCCGCTCACGGAGCCTCATGCTTTCCGGCCTCCTAGACACCCTATACGACGAGGACGTCTCGCACGGGGAGGCATACACACTCTTTCGCCAGATAGCGACAAAGCTCAGGTCTTTGAGAGGCCAAGGCGTAAGCATGGTGGCCCTCTGCCCTGAAGTGTCGGCTCCACTCAGGCAGAGACGGGTCTTTCTCGCCGAGCTCCAGCGCGAGGCCGACCGGGTGATACGGGCTGAGACCAGCGAGGGACGGACCTTGCTCACAACCGAGAAGCCTGCAGGCGTCCACGGTCCAAGGCAGCTGGTAATAGAGAATATCTCCCCCGGAAGGAGGTGGGGATAGATGGGACGGACGGTGCGGTCCGCAACGCAGGTGGTCTTACGGGAACAGGCGAGCTGGAGCAAGTTCAGAAGGGTCCTTCGGAAAGAGGACCAAAAAGCTCTAGACGCCCTTTTCCAGGCGGCCAGATACCATGCAGCGGCTCTCTCGTACGTCTCAAAACCCACTCCCCTCGAACCAATCCTCATATCCATGCTCATTGAGCACCAGAAGACCATCTGGGCCCTAGAAGAGAGAATACGGGAGCTGGAGGAAAAGCGAGGCGATGACGGAGGCGAGCGGCTGGCTCTTTGACGTCTATCCCTCAAGCGAGGGAATGGTGGTATGGCTCTTGGACGATGAGGGGAAGCCCACCACGCTCGTGGACCGCTACGAACCTTATTTCTACGCCTCGGGAAGCAGAGAGAGCCTCAGGCTGCTCAGGCAACGCCTCTCCAGGGTCAAGGTGCCAATCCGAACGGAGCGGGTCGAGCGGACGGAGTTCTGGAGCGGAAGACCCCTTGAGGTCCTCAAGATATCAACCACCAACCTCTTGGCCTACCGGCAGCTGGTCCGGGTTGCTGGCAGGCTGGAGGGTATCGAACTCTTTAACTGCGATATTCCCCTACCCCAAGTCTACTTTTTCGAGCGGGACATCTTCCCCCTGGCGCAGTGCCATGTGGAGCACGACGCAGAGGGCAGGATCAAGGCGATGGAGGCCTTGGACTCCCCCTGGGACACCCACTACCCCATCCCTCCCCTGAGAGTCATGGGTCTGAGGGTCGAGGGCACGGGGATCAATCCCAACCACAGCCAGCAGGGCAGACTCGAAGTGGAGATAGACGGTTCTACCTATGTCCTGGAAGCCAACGAACCGGGCGAGCTCCTCTACAGCTTTAACAGTCTGCTTGAGAGCCACGACCCTGACCTGATTATGAGCGACTGGGGCGATTCCTTCATTATTCCCCGCCTGATGAGCCTTTCGGCGGCAGTGGGCGTCCCCTTGCTCCTTAATAGGGACCCAAGGAAGCAAAAAGTCGCTTCTCGAAGAGCCCGTTCTTATTACACCTACGGAAAGACCGTCTACCAGGCCGGGGCCCGGACCCTGTTCGGACGGTGGCACGTTGACCGGCACAACTCGTTCATCCTCGGTGAGGCCGGGCTGGAAGGTCTTTTCGAGCTAGCAAGGGTTGCCAAGATTCCTGTCCAGCGGACAGCCCGTACCTCAACCGGCACCTGTATAAGCAACATGCAGCTGGAGCGGGCCGTCCGAGACGACATCCTCATCCCCTGGCGCAAG
>JALLOF010000094.1 GCA_027717595.1 Nitrospinae bacterium AH_259_B05_G02_I21
ACGTTCCGCCCCAGACGAAAGGCTGAGCCGCCTGGATGATTTCAGGTTGGCCATGTTGCTCCCCTGCCCCCCAGGGACAAATAACACCGAAACCTGTCCCTCTCTGTAATCCTGGCGAGCAACAATTTCCTGGGATAATCGTAACTACCGAGTAGGTATCCTGCGGATCGGCGACCAGCCTCAGAGGGGTACGGGAATCGGTGCCTTTCCGTACTCCGTCCCGAAAAACTAAAGATGGATGCGTTACAAAGGGCGGTTCACTCCTTGGTATGCTTTCCCCAGACCTCTCTGATCCGTGCGTCGCGGCCGCAGCCATAACGGTAATATTTGTACCGCAGCGGATTCTTTTTGTAATAGTCCTGATGGTAGTCCTCCGCCGGGTAGAACGCCCCGGCAGTCTCAATCGGCGTGACGATGGGCATCTTCAGGACCCCCGACTTCTTAAGCTTTTGCTTGGAGGCTTCCGCGAGACGCTTCTGGGCCGGTGAGTTCGCGAAAATGGCGGTCTCGTAGCTTCGACCCCGGTCGCAGAACTGCCCGCCGGCATCGGTCGGATCGACGCTACGCCAGAAAATGTCGAGGAGTTTCTCGTAGGACACCTTTTTGGAATCGTAGAAAATCTGCACAGCCTCACGGTGCCCGGTGCCACCAGCGGAGACCTGCTTGTAAGTCGGGTTTTTAAATAGGCCGCCGGTGTAGCCCGAAATGGTGCGCACGACGCCTGGCACTTTGTCGAAGTCGGATTCCACGCACCAAAAACATCCGCCCGCGAACGTCGCCACCGCTTCACCTTTCGGGAACGCCGCCGTCGAGAGGTCTCCCAGGTCGGCTGCCAGAGCGGTAAGCGCGGCGCCCCCAATGAAAAGGGCGACCACAAGCCCGTTCCGCAAAGATCGCAGAGTCATGTGTCTGTCCTCCTGATGGCGCCCCCGTAGCTAGGGATAGCTCGAACGATTCATCTTCCCGATCTGGCCTTGGAGAACGGCCATTTCCAGGTGAGGATGACGACCGCCACGAGAGGGGTTGCTTGCGGTCGATTCATGTAACCGTCCATCCAGACATTAATTCCCAGTATAGCAAAGCCGCCTGGTGGAGTAAAAGTCTCTTCAGGTCAGGACCAGTGCGCAAGCACATAGAGATACAGCCCCTTCGGATGCATCAAGATAAAAGTCGATCGAAAGCGTCAGAATCTTTCTTAGAGGCATGAGGCAAGGATGGGCTTCAATTCATGTCGGAGCGTCCTTCCCGAATGAGAGGGGGCCGCCAGGAGGAACGATGAGTCGAAAGCGGCTCTACAGCCTGGACTCTTCAATACTGTAAAATCGCTTCTCGATCATCGGTAGTGATTTCACGATGAATTTGCCCCTATCTGACCCTTAACCTCCAGGGGCAAATAACACCGAAATCCACCCCTCTATGGTTACTCAGCAAGGAGACCATTTTCTGGAATATCCTGCACGCGAACATGGTTGTACAGTATAATAGGCTACTGTACTGTTTCTCGTGCTTCATCTCGATTACTCATGCTCCAAGTATCGAGATAGCAGGATAGTTGATCAAGAGGGTTGAAAAAGGCAGGTCTAACCGTTATGATTTTCGAGGAATGGAAGAGGAAGGTAACATTATGTCGAAGATTGGCCACAACAAGGTCAACAATATTTCACGTCGGCGTTTCATAGCCCAGACAGCCACTTTCGGGATGGGGACTGCAGCCGCGTCACTCCTGGCAGGGTTTCCCTTCGCAAATATCACGTACGCAGCCAAGAGTCCCATCAAGACTGGAACGAGAAACAAAGTTATTAAATCTAATGATGAATGGAAAAGACTACTTACGCCAGAGCAGTTCTATGTCACTCGAAGGAAAGGCACTGAAAGACCATATTCTGGGGAATATCTCTACAACAAAGAGGAAGGAATTTATCAATGCGTCTGTTGCAATACCGAGTTGTTTAGCTCAGAGACGAAGTACGATTCACATACTGGTTGGCCAAGTTTCTGGACGCCCATCGCTCCAGAAAACATCCTAAAGAAAGATGACTATAGCTTTTTCATGCGAAGAGTTGAGGTTCTCTGCAGTGTGTGTGATGCCCACCTCGGGCACATCTTCAACGACGGGCCCCCACCGACGCAACTTCGGTACTGTATCAATTCGGTCGCCCTCAAGTTTATTAAAAAGGTAAGTTGACAAAGCTGTCTTACCCGTTCCCTTATTTGAAGGCTTTCTTGACCTCCGAGGGGCAAATTGCCCCAGTAATCTTAACTTTTCCCCTCTAAGCGAAAGTAGCGATTTCCTGGGATTATATTTACTGTCGGCGTCCTAAATTTGACAGCACTTAATTCTAGACAAGTTCTTGGTCGACAAGCTCTCCTAGGCCGGGGCGCGGACGTTTAGCAAAGGAGGAATATGGGTATAAAGAGGTTAATAATGTAGGGAGAATATTATGATGCTAGAAATTGAGGTTCAGGAGATCGGAGAGGATACGGCTGCGATTTTCCTTTCAGGCGAGATGGATATCTACTCGTCCCCCCGATTGCTGGAAGAGATTTCAGCTCTCGTGGAAAGGGGGAGGCCTTTCATTGCACTGGATCTTTCAGCCCTTAGTTATATGGACACTGCGGGCCTAGCGACCATGAGTGCCGGGGTGAAAGAAGTCCACGAGGCAGGCGGCTATATCCGGCTCATCTCACCCCCCCCCTGCCGTGATGAAAGTGATGAGATTTTGGGAACTCGAACAGAGCCTTCAGGCTTTTGAGAGCCTTGAAGAAGCTTTAGCAAAGTAGGACCTAGTTGATGGAATCTAAAAGATTCCAACGCATGGAAGATACCGTGGTCAGAGAGTTGTTCGATGAACCCCGAGGGGCAAATTACCCCATTAATATTAACTTCTCCCCTCTAAGCGAAAGTAACGATTTCCTGGGATAATCGTAACTCCAAAAAATCGTTGTGCCGTTCAGTCTCATAATCTATAGTTTTCAATAACACATCTCTCCTAATCAAACCCTCGATGAGTAAGCATCCCGGCTCTATGGGAGCAAGGTTGCCATGAGACGTAGCAAGCGCTTGGTATCGGCGAGCAACCTGACGATTCCTCTGACCGTTGTTGTGGGATTATCCCTGTGCTCCATTACGTTGGCTCAGGAAAAGCCTTGGATGACGCTCAACCAGGAGGCCCACCAGCTATACCAGCAAGGGAAACATCAGGAAGGGGTCAAGGTCGCCAAAGAGGCATTGAGCGTTGCGGAGAAAATCTTTGGAACGGACAGCCCCGTTGCGGCCATAAGCCTGAACAACCTGGCGCAACTTTACCGCGCCCAGGGCAATGACGACGAAGCTAAGAAACTGCTCGCCCGCGCAAAGGGGACGCCCGCTGGCTCCACCGTGTTGGCGCAAGAGGCGCGCTGGAAGGCGCTATACAATCAGGTTGGAGGGTTATATCAACAAGGTAAGTATCGTGAAGCCATCCCTCTCGCCAAAGAAGCCCTGAAGGTCGCGAAGCAAACCTTTGGCCAGAACCATCCCA
>JALLOF010000095.1 GCA_027717595.1 Nitrospinae bacterium AH_259_B05_G02_I21
TCACGGTCGTAGGCGAGGGGCTGTTCCAGTTTCCCGTCGAGACCGTCAAGCAGGTCGAGGCGAACGGCCCCAGCGAGTGGATCCTCTCGTTCGACGGCACGCCGCTCTACGATGGGGCGGACCTCGCCGGAGAGCCATCGTTGGCACTCGATGCCGGCTCCTCGGTCGTGGTGGTGGACGCCTCGGATGGGGCCCGCCAGGTGGAGACCCATGCCGGACGGCTTTGGGTTGCGGCCGGGCCGCTGGCCAAGAGCTACGCCTTTACAGGCAAAAGGGGGGACTTACCAGTGGTTACTATTGAGACCGTGAAGGGGACCATCACATTGGAGCTGTTCGAGGACGACGCCCCCAACACAGTGGCAAATTTCATCGCGCTGGCGGAGAAGGGATACTACGACGGGCTCACCTTCCACCGGGTCATCGAGGACTTCATGATCCAGGGCGGCGACCCGAAGGGCGACGGCACGGGCGGGCCCGGCTACCGCATCCGGGACGAGATAAACCCCCGCAGCCACAAGCGCGGGGTCCTCAGCATGGCGAAGACCGCCGCGCCTGATACGGGCGGCAGCCAGTTCTTCATCACCCACAAGCCGACCCCCTGGCTCGACGGCAAGCACACCGTCTTCGGCCAGGTGACCGAGGGCATGGAGGTGGTGGACGCGATCGAGCAGGGTGACAAAATCACAAAGGTCACGGTCGTATCCAAGCGCGACCACCCCTACGAGCCCGAGACCCTGCCGGAGAGGTAGGCGAAAAGCTGAAAGCTTTACCGTTCGAGGGGCGATTTCGGGTGAAATATTGACTTTTCAGTAGGTTGGCTGGAGTAAAGGTTTCTTGGGATAATATTCACTGTCGGCGTCCTAATTTTGACCAGCAACTAATACTATATACGGCCTTGGTCGACAAACTTTTGTAGGCCGGAGTTAGGCTTTTAGTATATCGGGGTGGATGGTCATCCCTCACCCCCAATATCAACGTTGGCGGCGCATACCTGACAATCACAATAATCGGGGTACTTGCAATCTTTCCCAAATGAGCTTGCTTCTTTATCACAGATTACAACCTCAAGGCGGCTAGACCATTCTTGTTCCCAGTCCCATATGTCCATTATCCATCGCCTATATCACTGAGCTTTGATAACAAGAAGCGCATCCTGGCATTTATGGTTTCCTTGCATCATATCACGCCCAGGATAGCCAAGAAAACGAAAAATTACCTGGACTGAACTGGCCGCTCACGATGGCTGAAAAAACTCTCCCTTACCGACTATATAGAGGGTATGCCACCCGCAGCGGGGGGTGGCCGGGGGGTAGAGTTGATACTAGCGTTTCTCGTTGGTTTACTCCTCTTTGGATAACAGCCCCCAATTCTGTAATGTCTCAACCGCTATTGGATCGATTATTTCCTCGAGACATTGAGGACAGTATTTGACTTTCTTTCTTAGGTTGATATTGCCAAAGGGCTCTTTACATAAGGGGCATTTGTCAATTAATTCACGGCCGCAACTCTGGCAGCCTTTTAGGTCATTCTTGTAGGGCGCCCTACATTGTGGGCACACTTTAATAATAGGTTTCGGCTTGGGTCCCTTTTTCGTCATTGATCAACCTCTCTTAAATAATAACGGATTGGGTCAAACTTCTCTACTTTCTGCCCCAACTCCTACCACAGGCTAGGTGATTAAAGGCCTTAGGACGACGACTCCTTCACCAATTTAGGGCACAATTTGTAAGTTGAGAGAATCGGAGGGGCAATTTCTGGTGAAATATTAACTTTTGAGCAGGCTGGCGGGAGTTAATATTTCCTGGGATTATCGTAACTCCTCGATAGCCATCGAAAGTGTCACAAAAACAGCCACGCGCCCCTGAGGAGGTAGAGATTGATATCTTCTTTCACTGGAGGTTTACAAGGAGGCCTCACAGGCCTAACGCGCGCAGCTCAATATCGATAATATCATCAAGCCGGTCATTGTGGATGGATTGGGGTAACTCTTGGAGCAGTGTTGCATCTAGGTCAACAATCGTAGGATGGACCGAGGCGTCTTTCTGTGCGAGCATGAGCTGATCATCCCCCAGTAGGGCGAAGCTCCGGTGCCCAGCTCCAACAAGTCTCATTACCAATGCTTCCTCGTTTTGATTCTGGCGCCTCAAAGCGATTCGCGTCCCTAGAGTCTCATAGACGGACGGATCCAGGGCGGATGCTGCCCCCGTCACGATAGCCACCCCCAAACCTGCCCGGTCCAAGGCTCCAAGCGCCTCAATCCAACGACTCCGCAGCGGTTTAGGCCATCGCGTCCGCCAAAGCAGGGCGCCCTCGTCGAACCAGATCAGTCGGTTCAGGCTCCCGGGAGCTCCCCCCAGCGCTTCACCCTCCAACAACGCACCTGTAAGGAATGCTTGGTGTCGGAGCGGGAGATCGGTAAGCTCGAATACGACACTCCTCGACCTCAGTCCAGACAGATCCAGACCTGATGGGTCCTTAAGAATTGGGGCGAGATGCTTCATGGCATCTGCAATCCTGGCCACCAGGGTACTGAAGTCCGGTCTGTGTACAAATGGGACAATTCGTTTCGAAAAGTCAACGAGGGTTGCCTTTGCAGCACCTTTCTCGGCCACGACGTCTTCAAGGATTTCGGCCCCCTGGACCGCCTCTTCGCCTTTTACCCCGAAGATGCCGCAAAAGGACTCCCATAGCCGGGCCCTCCAGGCGAACGGATCAATTGCCTGAGGCGGCCTCAGCACATTTAGCTTCAGGCGTGCTCGCCGGATTACGATGAACTCATCGACCAAGTAGCGGTAGTGGGTATGGTTTGTTATAACCCAGATGGGCCACCGTCGGGCCAGCTCCCGTACCAGGCCCACGGTCAGACGCCTCCGCGCCTGCCCATAGGCCGACAGCAGAAGGAGCCCGTTCATTAGGGCATCAGGGCTTATTTCAACAGGCCCTCCAGCCCCAGTTCCAATGCGAACCCCCTCTGAGTAGGACGGATTCATCTGATGCATTGTACCAAAGGTATAAGATCGATATGGATAGGTCAAAAACTCGGGGTGCTAACCTGCGACAGCCTTCGAGGCAGTTTCCTTCTATCGAAACTCTTATGATCGTGGCAAAATTCTCACACGTCCCTTCTATAAATCACCAATGGGTAATCGGTATGCGATTGGACCTCAAACCTAACTGGCGCTGGGTTTGGCAGAGTAGGTCATCATGACAGCGTGGAGGGTCTGACTATCTGAGGGCCAATTTCAGATGAAATATTAACTTTTAGGTCGGTTGGCGGGAGTTAATATTTCCTGGATAATCGTAACT
>JALLOF010000096.1 GCA_027717595.1 Nitrospinae bacterium AH_259_B05_G02_I21
CGTTCACCAGGTGGGAGGGAAATCCTCAGGGAACCAGTCTGCGAGCCGTCACCGGCCCGCCTGAGGCGGGGACCCAGCCGCCCCGTCCAGTTCCTTAGACCCCCATAGGTACGCTACGGTGGAACGGCCCACCACCTTCGTCCAGGGGCGATTTCTGGAGAAATATTGACTTTTCGGTTGGGGGGGTGGGGTTATGATTTGCCGGGAAAGTCGCAGCTTGCCTTAATTTAAAGAAGCTTGACAATTTGAAAACGATTTACTAGAATGCTAAGTTCACTCATCTCTATATTAAGATATCAGCAACAGGAAGGCCTAGACGCTGACCAGTTGGAGGAGTCAGCAATGCGAAGCCGTTATAGGCCGGGTTGCCCGCCACATGGGGCTAGCTCGGCTTTTTTCGTTGAGGAGGAAAATAATGAAATGGCGTTCTCGTTGGTGGGCACAATGGCTATTGATAGTAACAGTATTCATTGTCGCAGGGTGCGGGGCAACAAAGGCAGTCCGTATCGAGTCTGAACCGTCGGGCGCACGCATCATGGTCGGTGTGGAGTACGTGGGCGACGCTCCGGTGGTAGTGAGCCTCAAGGAGAAGGGCGCGCTCGGTAGTCGAGGGGATATCGTCATCCGTGCAGAGAAGTCTGGCTACACGCCTTCGACAAGAATTCTCTCCAACGAGGCGCTTCCAAACCGCCTCTTCTTTACCTTGGAGAAAGCCCCGTCCCCCTCTGCTACGAGTGGCCTAGGCCAACAGCAAGAGCAGCAGCAACAAATGCAGGGGCCGACAATCGTCATAACTCCTGGGAAAGCTGAAGTTGGTGGGCAAAATACTCAATAGTGCATTTTATGCTGAACTTGAGAGTTAGCTCGGTGTCGGTTGGGGGAAGTCATTTTTATGCCCAATTGCTAAGGGGGGACATAATGCAATGAAGAAATCCCCAATAATTTTATGTTTGTTGAGTGTTACAATAGTCTTTGCCTACGGTTGCACAGTACTAAAGGTTTCTGGCAGGGCCCCTCACCCAGTTGCCTTGAACAATACTGGAAAAAAGTTCAAGGTTATTAGTCACTTTGAGGAACCTGTAAATCAATGTTTTGACTACACAATGGCCCCTGATTTATCAAGTGCTTTAAGCAATAGAATGCAAAAAGATAATGCAGACGGCATAGTAAATTTAGGAATTAAAGACACCTTAACATTTGGAGATGGATTCCTAAATTGTATTACAGGGGCTTGTGTTCCCTACTTGATGGTATTTCTGCCTCGAGGTCTCACATGGTGCCATACGACTGTCGTGGAAGGTGATACAGTCCGATATTTAGCTCCGTAAATCCATAGGGGGATTCACATGAAGAATAATTACCTTACAAATAGTTTGCTGATTATTATCGCAACGCTTTTAGTTGGGTGCACTACTTCGAAAATTACAGGTCGAGCACCAAAGCCGGTTTATCTGAACACTCCAAATGAGAACTATGAGGTCGTGGGACATTTTAGTGAGCAAACAAGTATGTGCTTCGATTATACAGCTGCTGCTGACATATCAGATGCAATAAGCAACAAGTTAAGCAGAGACAACGCAGATGCTATAGTTAACTTAGCCGTCAAGGTAGAGATTACACCTACCGATATCTTGGCAAATATTTTTACAATAGGAATCGCAAATTGTCGTACTATTACGTCTGAAGGTGATACAGTCAAAATTATTGGGAGTAGATAAGTTAAGCAAACAGGGCCGAAGAACCACCTAAATTATGTTCGCAAGATGGTTTCTAGCAGGTATGAAAACCCTGTAATAATCCAGGGCAAATGAAGAAGATGGAATCTCTCAAAGATAAGACAAAAATCTATTCAACCTTGAAACTAATTGCCTTTGTTTTTTTTGTTGCTATTCTGTGGGGATGTGGCGGTTCCGTCATGGTTGATTCAAGGCCACAGGGTGCCCGACTTAGCCTCAATGACCGCTATGTTGGCACCACACCCGCTAATGTTTCTTTGAGTTGGGGGAAATGCGTCTGCCCCTACGGTTGTACTTTGCGAGCTGAGCTTAGTGGATACTTGCCTAAATCCACAAAAATTGGCTGTGGAATGTATTATTCAGTAGTTGGAGGGGGTATTCTCTCATTTGACCTAATCTCGCTTGAGGAAATTGAAGCAGGAAAAGCAAAAGGAGCAGGTCAGCAACAAATTATGCAACAGCAGATGCAGGGGCCGACAATCATAATCACCACACCCAATCAACCCGTAGAAGTAAAGGAAGTTCCAGCAAAGTAATTAGCACATAGAAGTGCCTGGTCCTCACCCAAACAGGTTTTAATTACACAATGTAATAGTAACTAGCCCACCTGCTAGCCGAGTATCATATTTCGCTCACAAATCCACCGATGCTCAGGCCGTTCATCCGTCGTGCTCGCCTCTTCGGCTGTCCGTTTTCTTTGCGGACAGGGACGAGCCCTGTCCCTACATGGTGTGGAGGTTATTTTATGCGGACAGGGACGAGCCCTGTCCCTACATGGTAAGGAGTCGGGGTTCCGCCTTAGGCGGACGACTACCCGGTTTTCCGGACAGGGGCAAGCCCTGTCCCTACATAGACTGAAGAAACTCCACAGGTGTGAGCCCGGCTTTGCGGATCAAGGCGCGAAGGGTTCCTCGAGCCACTTCTCGATGATCGGGGACCGATAGGGTGGCGGGGTGACCGGTCTTAATAAGGATGATGTGGCTGCCCCGCTGCCGAGCGACTTACCACCCGAGGCTCACAAAGACCTGGACCACCTCTCGCCCGCTTAGGAGGGGAAGCGTTGTCATCCGGCGGGGACGTCAATCTCGTGGGTCGTGACGGTGAGTGGCATCCCGCGCTCGGCTCGTACCTCAAGGCACTGCCGGATGGCGTCTCTGATGTTCTCCAGGGCCTCCTCCTCGGTCGCGCCCTGGCTGACGCAGCCGGGAATCGCCGGACACTCGACGACGTAGGCCCCATCTTCATCGCGCTCGACGGTCACGACAAATCTCATATGATTCACCTCCTGAGCTTCATGTTATCATAATCCACGTCCTCCATGCATTCATGTGTAGGGACAGCCCTTGTGGCTGTCCGTTTTTCTTTGCGGACAGGGGTGAACCCTGTCCCTACATGAAAAGGTGTCGGGGTTCCGCCTTAGGCGGACCTGAGGCGGAACTACCTGGTTGCGCCCCTACGGCGGTTTGTCGCCGGGCCCGCCCGGGGTCCGCCTGAGGCGGAGCTCCTTGGATTCCCGCTCGCGGCCCTTCTCC
>JALLOF010000097.1 GCA_027717595.1 Nitrospinae bacterium AH_259_B05_G02_I21
CCCCGGCCCACTCGGAAGCCGCCACCCCTCTATCGCCCCCTTCGAAGCCTTCCCGGCCAGGGACGGCCACGTCATCTTCGCCGTCGGCACGGCCCACTGGGAAGCGTTCTGCGAAGCCCTGGATCGGCCCGAGCTGGCCGACGAGGAGCGCTTCGCCACCAACGCGCTTAGGGCCGACCACGTCGAGGAGCTGCGTGAGATGATCGCCTCGGTCAGCCCCGATAAGACCGTCGCCGAGTGGATGGCCGTGATGGAAGCCGCTCGCGTGCCCTGCGGGCCCATCAACACCACGCGCGAGGTGGCCGCTCACCCTCAGGTGGCCGCCCGCCAGATGCTCGTAGACGTCGAGCACGAAGGGATCGGGGCCGTGCGGATGGCCGGCTGCCCGGTGAAGCTCTCCGAGACCCCGGGAGGGGTCCAGGGCCCGGCCCCGGCGCTGGGGGAGCACTCCGAGGCCATCCTGGCCGAGTGGCTTGAGATGAGCTTAGAGGAGGTCGAGGCGCTTCGCCAATCGGGCGTGGTCGGCCCCGCCCATCGGTGGGAGGACGGGCCTACAGAGCCCTGAGCAGGTAGAACACCCCCAGGCCCCCGAGAAAAGCTGCCGACAGCCGCGGCAGGTGCCGCTCGACGGCGTGGAAGCGGTGGCGGACGGCCTCGTAGGCCCACACACCGGCCAGCGTCAGGCCGATGATGGCCACCGAGACGGCCGTGGCGTAGGTGAGCATCAGGGCCAGGCAGTTGATGCCGGCCAGGCACAGGGCCAGCAGGGCGAACTCCTCTTCGTGGACGACGCCCAGGACGAAGGCGAACACCGCCATCTGCCAGAGGCTCGCGGGTGCTTGCTCGCCCTCATGCAGGTGCGAGCCTCGGCCGGCCTTCCACCACATATGCGCACCGAAGAGCAACAGCATGGCCCCGGCCACGGCCTGAAGGGTCGAATCCGAGATGAAAGTCAGATAGGAGCGGAAGAGCAGGAAGAGGATAACCACCACCAGGGATGAGACGAAATGGAAGACTGAAAGAATACCCCCCGTGATCACCCCGAAGAAGTAGGGGCGGTCGCGCCTCGCGGCGTAGACGGCCGCCACGGGCCAGCCGTGGCCCGGCTCCAGGCCGTGAATGAGGCCGATGGTCACGGCTCCCAGATAGACCGACAGGACTCCGTCCATCCCAGCCCTCCCCGGCCCCTGGTTCCGACTAATAGAAGAAAGCGTTCAAGACCTTGTCGAGCGACAGCAGCGAGATGACCAAAAGAGCGTAAATATTGATTTCCCTGAAAGCGCACCTGAAAGAGGGCCGCTCGCCCCTGGCCTTCACAAACCGCGTGGCGTTCCACACCAACCACGACGTCGCTCCAAGGAGTAGAAGGCTAGTAAGCGTCGCTCGCACCGTCCCAAACAGGGGGATCAAGAGGCAGGTGACGGCAGTTGCCAAAATCCACACGAAGGTCATCTGCGAGAGCTGGCCCGCGGTGAAGGTGCTCGTGAGCGACGGGAGCCCCGCTCTCTCATAGTCCCTGCCGTAACTCAGCAGCAGCAGCCAGAAATGGGGCACCTGCCAGATAAAGAAGAAAAAGCAGAGCGCCAAGATTTTCGGATCAAGGGGGCTTCCTCCGGCAGCGGCCCACCCAACCGCCGGCGGTATGGCGCCGACGACCGAGCCCGGGATCGCGGCAAAGCGACTTACTCTCTTTAGATAAGTGTAAATTCCGTTATACCACAACGCGGCGAACAGGCCCAAGGAGAGGGCCACGGGGCCCGAGCTGACCCAGAGGATGAGCGCCCCGGAGAGCATGGAGCCCAGGGCGATCAGCAACGCCTGGCGGGGGGTCAGCCGCCCTGAGGGAATCGGCCGCCCCTTGGTCCTCGTCATCAGAGCGTCGATCGCTCTTTCCTGATACTGGTTGACTGCCGAGGAGCCGCAGGCTAGCAGGAAGAGCCCCACCGTTGGGGCAACGATGCCGAGCGACATCCTCTCGGCGGCGAGGATGTAGCCGGTGGCCGCCGACAGCGCGGCAAGGAGGGCGATCCTCCCCTTGCCGAGTTCGAAGAATGTCTTAAGGTTGCGCCACACGCCCGGGGGCTCCCTCCATCACTTCAATTCTTTCAAGTAGGATATGATCTGCTCCATCTCCTCTTCCGTAACGATACCCTCCTGAGACGGCATGATGGGAGGAAACCCGACGACTATATCGCTTTGGGGCTCCAACATAGATTTTCGGATGTAGTCCTCATCCACGACCACCCGTCGCTCTTTGCCCTCCGTCTCGACGGCTTCCTTCCGACCAAAGATCCCCTTGAAGGTCGGCCCCACCAGAGGCGAGCCGTCGGTCGTGTGACACCCCAGGCAGCCTTTGACATCCAGAAGCTCCTCGCCGGTGAGTCCCTTCTCGACCACACCCGCTTTCGCCACCTCCCCGTTAGCCGAATACCACTCCTGGAAGTCCTTCTCCGGCATCACTTCGACTTTGGCCATCATGTACGAGTGGCGCAACCCACAGTACTCCGCACACTGCGCATCGTACGTGCCAACTATGGTTGGGGTAAACGAGATGTAGTTGTTCAATCCCGGGACGACGTCCTCCTTGACCCTGAAAGCGGCGACGTAAAAGGCGTGAATAACGTCGAGGGATTGGAGCTCGAGCTTGACGGGTTTGCCGACAGGCAGCTTCAAGACTTTGGTCTGTCTTCCGTTTTCATACTCAAAGGACCACGACCACATACGGCCGGTGACTTTGACGACCGCCGCGCCCTTCGGGACGGTGCGCATCTCCTTAAAGCCAACCCACCCGTAGTAGAACATCGCCATGACGAGGATGGTCGGCACGACCGTCCACGTCACCTCGAGCAAGGTATGGCCCTCAATGTTGGCCGGCGGGATGTTCTTCGATCGGCGGTACTTGATAACAAAGTAGACCATCAAGAAGGTGATGGCCACTAAGAGGACGACGGAGATGCCGACAATAAACAAGAAAATATTGTCCACGGTCGCTGCAATACTTGACGCCTTGGGAATCATCACCTGACCTCAGCGGAACGAGATATCTAAAAACGTAAATCCGATAACGGTAGCCAACGTGCCCAGGGCAATCAACACCATGATTTTGAAAGCACGATCTTCATGCTTGAGGTGCATGAAATGATTGACCACGAACCACGACTTACACGTGGCAATGGCCAAGGCGGCCATTACACTC
>JALLOF010000098.1 GCA_027717595.1 Nitrospinae bacterium AH_259_B05_G02_I21
GAAACCATAATGAGTTTCTTTAGTTCCTCGTGGCTAACCAGGTCTGTTCCTTTGGTTCTCCATTTAACCTTGACTAGTATTAGTTAATTGATCGTACTCCTCCTTTTTTTTTAAGAGATTTTAACTGTTCTTCAAGCTTGGCGTGATACACTCCCTGGCATGACCCCTTGAGGAATAATTCCGTTGAATATTGAGTTTGAAAATCAATATCCGCTGCCTTGGTCGATTTCTAGGGGGTTAGGTGCTGCAAGAGATAGGGTACTCGCAGACTGAATAATGGGCGAGGGACCGAAAAAGAAAAAAAGGAAGGGTGGTGCAACCTGTACTAGATAAGAGCTTGCTAGACGCCATATAACACGATGTAATCGCCCCTCAAGCCCCCCTGCCTCCAGGGGCATATTTCGGTTGAAATAGTAACTATTCCCCTCTAAGCGATAGTAGCGATTTCCTGGGATAATCGTAACTCAAAAACTCTTGCAATATTCACTTTATGCGTAGATAATTAGTTGATTCGGTTCTCTTTTATCCAAGCTTTAAATACTGCTGAACGCCGTTAAGCTGACAATGGAGCGGGGGAGTCAGCGATGCGGAGCTCGAGGCCGAGCTGGCCGTCAAATAAGATAGACCAGCTACGTTCTTTCTTGGCCTCGAAGATTAATTAGTAGCTCTTCTGGTGGAGTGCTTGCCGCTAGACCTAAGTAGGAATACTTCCATATGAACCGGTTTCTTACTAAATTCATCAAAATCAGCCTTCCAACCATTGTAGTTACTTTATTTCTTCTCGTTCTAGCCATCGAGGTTTGGGTCCGGTTTTCATGGGATCCAAAAAGAGGCTCCCCAGGTTTTTACATCGCTAGTTTCTCCCGATTGGAGCAATTGGCTCCCAACTATTCGGGATGGTTTGCTGGCGTGCCAATCCGAACTAACAATTTGGGGTTTCGCGATCCCCGCGATTACAGCCTCGACAAGAGCCCGAATACGTTCCGCATTGTAGTCTTAGGGGATTCTGTGACCTTTGGCCACGGGGCGCTCTACGAAACGACATATCCATATCTGCTTGAGACGAAGCTGAAATCGTGGAAACCCGATGTCGACTGGCAGGTCTGGAACCTTGCGGTCCCAGGGTACAAAACCTCTCAGGAGCTCATGTATTTGCTGGACATAGGGCCGTCCTATCTGCCGGACCTCGTGGTTGTCGGGTTTTATGAGAACGACATTATTGGCAACCTTCCCGAAAGGAAGGCCACACGCGTCAGACTCTTGGTGAACCGTACGAAATCTTTTTTGAAGACCCATTTCTATTCCTATGAATTCTATAAAAAAGCCTACCTGCAGCTATCTTCGACACTCTTCGCCTCCGACATCCATCGACAAATGCTGAAAAACTTGTTCCGGGAAGAAAAGCAACTGTTGAGGTTGGACTGGGTTGCGAATCTGGAGGAGCAGAAACTGACACCCTTAAAACGCATCCCCAACCGCCATCGCCTGAAAACCCAGTGCCCCTCCCATTCCAACCCCAACCTCATTGACGGAATCCGCCGTGCAACCTCGTGGCACAACACCGTGGACAGGCTTCAGCGACTCAACCGGGAGGGAACCTATCGTATTTTGTTCTTTGTAAATATTTCTCCGGATATTTGCGCTAAAGACGATTTGTTTTATCATGGGCCCCATAAGCTCCTCAACGAGTACTTTCTGGAAGTCTTCTCAAACGGAGGGACCCCTGTAGTCAGCTCCTACGACGCATTTTATCCCTATAGGCCATCGCAGATGCCTCTGGCCCAAGGTCATTCTTTGGGCAACGCCAACCTCGTTAAAGCTGAGACCCTCTTTCAGTTTTTAAAGAATCATTTCTTTCCTCGGATTCCAAAGTTCACCTCTAAAAGAAATTGACTGACGTATTGACATCGACGATCTGGTAGCCGTGCGAAGGCTTGATCTTTAGTATCTGGTTATTGCCAAAGACCGAAGGGTGTCCGAGCCGCTGACGGCGGCGAGTGGGCCCGCCGCGATTTGTCCACTACACATTTTGAGAATGCGAATAGAAAATCGCGGTGGTACATGGACAGGCTTAGTGGAGCTGTGTAGACTCTTAACCGATGGAGGCGGCGATGGAGGAGAAAAAAACAAGCAATAAGCAGACCTGGAAGGTGGCCTCGTCCAGCTCTAAGCTTGGGGACGTACACACATTCAAAGGTTGTATAACACGATGAAATCGCAACTCATAGCCCTGCAGATCCAGGGGCAAGTTACCCCAGTAATATTAACTTTCCCCCTCTAAGCGAAAGTAACGATTTCCTGGGATTATCGTTACTGCGGAGTGTCTTGATTCTGGATCATATGACGAGGTACTCGTATTTGTGATAGATTTGCCGTTAGCTATTTATCATAGAGGGGACAAACTCGCAAAAGTTGGTGAAAGCATCTCCCCGCCCTTTGAGGGGGCTCTCGTGATGTCAAGCATTTTCCATCCAACACGTCGTTGCCAATGGCGCTCGGTGTGCCTCTGGGCCTTTGTGTTGATAGCCGCATTGCTGTTGGTCGGCTGCGATGATAGTCGTGTAGAAGCCCACAGGCTCTATGAAAAAGGCTACCGAAACTCACACTTCCAAAAAAAGGACCCGGTCCGAGCGGAGCCTCTCTTCCTCAAGGCCCTGGAGATTGACCCCACACTTACCCAGGCCCATGTGGAGCTGGCTGAAGTCTACCGAGTGATGGGGCTGTTGGAAAAACGTGAGCACCAATTGCGTGAGGTTCTTCGCAAGGCGCCGGACCATGTTGAGGCTCACTACCAGTTGGGCGTCATCGCGTATGAAGGGGGGGATTTTGACCTTGCCCTACGGGAGTTCGAGACGACCCACCGGTTGCTCAAGTGGCCTTTCGGTTGGGAGCCCGGTCGAAACTGGTACAACCTGTTCATCTACCAAGGGTTTCTCCTGTCCCAACGGGGTGACGTCCATCTGGCCGAAGCCTTACTTGGGCGGGCCCAATCCTTGAATCCCACCGACTATCATAACATTCTGGCGAAACTCTACCAAGCCCAAGGCCAGTATGCCCAGGCTGAGCCCCTCTTAAAGCGGGCTCTTTCAATTAGAGAGAAGGCCCTGGGGCCTG
>JALLOF010000099.1 GCA_027717595.1 Nitrospinae bacterium AH_259_B05_G02_I21
GGCGCAGTGTCACCTCGTAGTATGGCTCGAACAGGCCTTCTCCTGTATCGATTTCGAGCCGTTCTTCGTATCCCTCTGGGGTTGGTAGCAAAATCTTTCGGGCTCTTTTACCCAGTGTGCCGTGCTCCGGTGGCCTGTCAGCAAAGAGTACCTGGTCGCCCTCTATCGTAAGCAGATACTCATGGATACTTCCGCCATCAGTATAGGCCTTGGCTTCTACTCGTCCATCCGATGGATTGACCCCTACGATAATCAGGGCCTGATGCGCGTCCTTCTTCCCATCTTGTAAGGGATAGGTTGCAGCCATACGAAGGGCGAGGAATCGGCCACCGGCCTCCCAGCCTCCAATAACCTCTTTCAAGAACCTACCAGGTCTATTTGCCCACGTGCCTTCGCCGTGGAAATGCCCCAGAAGGAAGCCGAGTCTGGTCAGCATGGGGCTTGGCTTTTCGTGGTCGTGCACGGGGTCGAACCTAAACGGTTGAGCGGAACCGAGGTCAACAAGAAGGGTTCCGGCCGCCGTCGCGCGGCTCGCAAAATTGAAGACCGCTTGGAGGCCACCCTCGTGGGCAAACTGCGCAAACATTTCACACCGGTTTCCCACACGTAGTGTGGCAACCGGGGCCTGCTTGCACGGCCCTTGACACTCGGTCTGAGAAACGGGGCCCCCAAGCTCTCGCTCCATCCGCTCCATCGTTTCTCGGGATACGTTGGTCTGAAGCCCCTCGTTACAAGGACTGCCCCCACATAGAAAGAGATGTGACGGCCCATCGAAAAACATCTCAAGAGCGAGTGCGAGAGCCTCTTCCAGCTCAGCCTCATTGGGCGATATCCCAATAGATTCTAAATACGAGTGCCAGGTTCCAAGTGCCTGTTCCGACCAGGTTCCTTGCACCGCCACGACAAAGGCAAGAGCAAGGACGTTCAAATCGTTCGTGTTGGGTGTTGCAAAACGAGGACTCATAAGTTTCTACTTTCCTAATGAAGCGGTAGCACAGAACGCGTAAAACACGCTCACCGCGAGAGCAGTACCGCCTCGTCGGCCAGCGACGGCAATGAAGGGGATGTCGAACGACATTAGTTCTTGCTCGCTCCCTCCAACATACAGAAAGCTGGCCGGTATGGCAATGAATTATGCCCGTCGGGACACACTCTTAGATAATACCCCGTACCATGCCTCGCTATCTTAAGCATCCTAATGCGGGGAAGTGGGAAATAGTTCGTATTGAAGTAAAGAATCAGGGACCTCCGGTATGAATACTTGAAAATGTTCAATTTTTTCTCTAAGGCTCCAGAGAGGAAACGTGTGGCGGGTTATTGCAAGGTGGATAACACAATGTAATTACCACTCCGGCCCCGTTTTCTCCAGGGTCAATTTCAGATGAAATATTAACTTTTAGGTCGGTTGGGCAAAGTAACGATTTCCTGGGATAATATTAACCCCAGAAATTTCTCGTCTTGTGCGACACGCCAAAGGGCAAAGGCTTCTGGTCCGGCGACTGGGAGTGATACCAGAATAGAGAGGGGGGAAGTAGAAATGGGTTCGAAAGAACTTGCCAAGGCCTCTTACGAGGTCTTTCGGACCCCTCCGAGAAGTGCCCCCTGAAACAGGTTGCGCTTCCGCATAGCTCTTCCGAACCCACCAATAATATATAACCTCGTTTAGGTTCGTGTCAATGGATTCCAGGTACTTTAATTCAAGAACCTTCATTTCTAGCGTAATTGGGCTCTTTTTGCCCTCCGAGACAACGAAGAGCAGATTCTGATGAAATATGAACTTTTGTCTTGGTTGGCCGGAGTTAATATTTCCTGGGATAATCGTAACTAGGAAAAAATAGGTGGTGGGCTATTTTGACTATTTCACTTAGTATAAGAGATGTTTGGCATGAAATCTGACGTTGCGCGTCCAGGCTATTTCAGGCGCTGTACTTCATGAAGAATCTCACGTAGAAGAGCATGTATCCTAGAAAGGTCATTCTCCAAGGCGCTAGATAGGCAAGATAAGCCATTGCTTACGTTCCACTCTACTGGATTCAACTCACGATTGATAAAGTTGTTGTTTTCGTCAAAATGCTCTCTGGCTTTAAAATGAGTGGACATGATTCATTCCCCTTTCCAGGTTAGGATTTCTTCCATAGCGGGTGTGACCATCAAACTAACATGAATCTGCCCAAAGCTGTACCACGCAAAGTGAAAACATCACGATGAAATTGCCCATTATGTTCCCTGTCCTCCGAGGGGCAAACAACACCGAAATCTGTCCCTAGACGCGGATTTATTGTTGACCAAGCCTTGTTTAGGGGTATATTATTTTGTGCTACAAAATGCGATTTTAGACGAGGGAGCGCGCAATGCGCAAGGAAGCGCGACGGGCGATTGAGGAGCTTCAGATCGGGACGAAACTGAAGCACTACCGCACAAAGGTTCGTCATTGGACCCTTGATGATTTATCCAAGAAGACAGGATTGTCAAAGCCTTTGCTCTCCCAGGTCGAGAACAACTTGGTCACGCCACCTCTTCAGACTTTGTATGTCCTGTGTAAGGCGTTGGATGTCCCAGTCATTGAAACCTTAAAGGGCCTTGATGTTCAACCTGAGATGGACTCTTCGGCGTCTACCGAAGCCGCTCTCAGGCAAATGGAGGTTGCATTGGCAGAGCTGAAGACCGCCTTCAAGGACCTGCAACGATCCAAGAAATTACGAAAAACCAGGGCATCCAGGAAACGTCGCAAACTAGCTACTAAGCCTCATAAACGTAAATAACTGGTTCCGTAGAGCCATCCTCCCTGTTATGTGGCTACTTCATAAAAGGGCATATTTCACGATGAAATCGCCCCTCACCCCTCTCTGCCTCCAGGGGCGTATTTCGGTTGAAATAGTAACTTTCCTCACCTAAGCGAAAGTAATGATTTCCTGGGATAATCATGACTTTTTGATTATCTTCTTATCACTTAGGCTTACCCTGTAGCAG
>JALLOF010000009.1 GCA_027717595.1 Nitrospinae bacterium AH_259_B05_G02_I21
GGCTGGCATCGGGGGAGCGGGTTCGGCTCATCGGTGTCAACGCACCAGAAACCCACCATCCAAGGATTCCCAAGGAGCCCTATGGTGACGAAGCGACTCAATGCCTTAAGGACATCCTGGCCGGCCAGATGGTGCGCTTGGAGATCGGGGTTGAGCCACGGGATAGGTACAAGCGTCTACTTGCCCATGTCTACACTAAGGACGGCCTATACGTTAATGCTGAACTGCTACGGCGTGGGTGTGCCAAGCTCATGGTTATCGGAGCCAACGTTTCCCACCTATTCCAACTTGTAAAGGCTCAGGAAGGGGCGAGGAAGGCGAAGGCAGGGGTATGGAGGAAATAGCAATGCGCCCATCATGGCTCATATCGGTTTTCATTGTCTTCCCAGTAATATTTTTTGGCTTAACGACTAATGGGATGGCCCAGGATTCCATATTGATTTGCAATTTCTACAAAGGGGCCTTTTTTGACCTCACCAAGCCGAATATCATAAATATTAACGACGATAAATTTACAGTAATATTTGCTGGACTTGACTCAAATACTCCAACCATGCGAGGAAATGTAGGAGAGGAAAAGGTGGAAATCTTACAATATGGAGGGGACGTAATCTGGCTGGCAGAAAGGCCGCTTTTAGGCGGGGTAAATGTATGGACGATTTTTTTAAAGAAGAAGGTCGCACTAATGTCTAAGCAGTATTTACTTTTCGGGCAAAAGATAACGGGCTTGATGTCCATAGCGACGTGCGAATGAGTACTCGAAAAACGTTTCATATATAAAGGAGAAAACGATGGGTGACTTGCAGACCGACGCTTTGTCACAACGCCTTAACCGCCTGGAGCGGGAGAATAGGTGGTGGAGGATACTAGGAATTGTATCTATGGCCCTGATTGGGTTAGTCGTGCTTTTGAGTACAGCAAAGGGCGAGGGCAAAGAATACCCTGCCTGGCACAAAGCCATGACAATCAATAGCGTTGATAAAAATGTTCATGAGGAAATTTGGACAAGAAGGTTTGTTATAGTTGATAAAGATGGAGTTGGTCGTGGTGGCTTCACTACAAACGACGAAAATAGCCCGCTATTCTTTTTGACCGACAAAGAGGGGAATCAACGTCTGACACTTGTAGCAAATGAAGATGGTGAAACGTCCTTATCATTCTATAATAAGGGTAAAGAATCGCCCCAAATCGAATTGAGTTTATCGCCCGATGGTTCTTCATCATTGTGGTTAACCAATAATGGCGGCATCAACATTAATGTAGATGAGAATGGTTGGCCTTCCGTTTTAATGATGAAGCTTGACGAAGGATTTTTGTTTAATGTGAGTAAAGAAAACACAGCCCTTTTTCTTAAAAAGGGGAGCATGGAGAGCCAGATTATTGTTAAACCTAATTTTTCTGGGTTTTTGTTGCGTGATGGAGAACAGCCCATGGCCTTGCTTGCAACGTCGTCAGGCGGCGCATCCCTTGTCCTCAACAAGGACGGCAAGGCCATCTGGAGCGCACCGTAGACCTGGGCCAACCGAACAGGACAAACCTTTCATGCCCCGATGGCCGGTATATGGCCGGTATATGAGCGGGAAAGTGGCCGGTCATGCTCTATAACTAATTGATTTTTCAGTCTTGATTGTCCTTCTTTTTAGGTGGTACACCTTACTGCCGCGGTTGCCCACGATGGGCCCGCCCCACAGGCCCCGGCGGTTCTCACGGGCATCGGCCTCCAGCCGTCCGAATGTCGCTCGCTTGAGGGCCCCCGCGGTGTCGAGGTCGGCCTCGACGGCCCCCTGCCGAAGGAGCGCGGCGCCGACGTCCGTGCCGTCGCCCAGCGAGATGAACGTCCGAAGAGCGCCGTCTGGCGCCTTCGGTCGGGTGGAGTAGGTCAGGGAGACCGTCCGGCCCTCAACCAGGGTCGACAGGGCCCGGCGGGCCTCCCGGCCGTAGGGCTCATCTCCCCGCTCCGGGTGGTGGTAGGCCGGAGCCCTCAGCCCGGCCAGCCGGACGATGTGACCCGAGGCAAGACGGATGCGATCACCTGCCAAAACGGCCGCAACCACGCCTTCGGCGGGCAGGTTCCCGTCAGCCTGTGTGGCGGATGTCCGGGAGACTTCGCGGCCCACTGTCGCCTTGCGGAGCGGCCCCGATGAGAAGGCCATCCACCAGACAACAAGGCCGGCGACAAGCACCACCGCCCCGGCGGCCGCCGCCCAACGCCCCCGGGACGCCTCAGGGCCCGCCAACGCCCCCTCGGCGACCTCCACCACTCCCTCGAGGCCGAGGAGATCCCAAAGCCGCCCGGGCGGCACGAGGGCCTGGACGACCGGCTCCGCGGGCTTGACCCGAAGGACCGCCGCCCCCCACGCTTCGAGCGAGCGCGCCACGGGGTGGACGTCCTCGGCTGAGTCGAGCCGGAGTGTGACCGCCACGCCCTCGGCCGAAGGCTCCCACGGGCCCTCCGCCTCGTGGAGGGCCGCCAGCATCTGCTCGGTGAGCCCGGGTGTGATGGTCGCAGCCACAGACCCCGCCTCCTGCACCGGCAGAAAGGTAGGCTACCCTTCTGAGCCCGGCGGAGTAGTTCTCGATGTACTGGGGATGTTTACATAATCTTAACAAAACTGGAGCCTAGAGTCACGGAAAAGACGCTCCTCGAAGGGCTTTTTCCACCGCTCTCCCTGCGGGGCCTGTCTTTACAGAAACACCACTCTGCGGTATAGTCTGGGAAACATCTCAACCCCAGACAAGGCGGCGTAGCCAAGTGGTAAGGCAAGGGTCTGCAAAACCCTCATGCGTCGGTTCGAATCCGACCGCCGCCTCCATCTTTATTCCCCTGCAATCAGATCCTCTCCGTTGATGGACCTGCCGTAGTGGCAGGGAGGAGCGGTTCCTCGCCTGGGCCTCGGGGAATTCGAGAAGCCGTGTCAGGGGCCGCACGACGGCGTTATGCTTCGGTGGTATCTGGTGGAGGGGGACGTTAAAAGGTGGAAGGGCGCTCTTTCATCCAATGGCCGTCCAGATTCCCGGGGATGGCCGTTGAGGCCCCCTTCCGTGTGATTCCATTAACCCCATTGCCGAAGGCATCCGAGGGGCCTTCGACGAAAAAGGGCCCGTGACCGGCCGGGCGCGAGCGGAGGGCTCACCCCGGGCTCTTGCCTCCGAGGCCTCCGGGTCCTACAATTGGAGGACTGCCTAAGACGGAAAGGCTTCTCGTTCGGCTTCGTCTTTCCCCCACACCACTCTTGCCGTAGAGGGTTTTGTGCGCATAGCCACCCACGCCACGCCTGAAGGGACGGCTGCCTACCGAGACCGGCTACGCGGCCAGGTGGCCGCCGAGCATTTCGCCGACATGGACGGTCTCGCTGCCTCCTCCATCGGCCTGGGCACGTACCTCGGCCCCCCCACCGATGAGGGCGACGAGGCCTACTACGAGGCCATCCGCCGGGCTCTCCTTATGGGCTGCAACGTAATCGATACCGCCGTCAACTATCGCCACCAGCGAAGCGAGCGCATCATTGGCCGGGCCCTGGCCGACGCCGTGGCCGCCGGGGAGGTGGCGCGGGAGGGGGTCCTGGTGTGCACCAAGGGTGGATTCATCGCCTTTGACGGCTCCCAGCCTTCCAACCCGCCGGCCTGGTTCGAGGAGACTTTCCTCATCCCGGGCATCTGCACGCCCCAGGATGTGGTGGCGGGATGCCACGTTATGACGCCTCGCTACGTGCGACACCAGCTCGAGGTCAGCCTCGCCAACCTCGGGCTTGAGTGCGTGGACGTCTACTACCTCCACAACCCTGAGACCCAGCTCGAGGAGGTAAGCGGCCAGGAGTTCAACCAGCGGGTGGCCGACGTCTTCGAGGCGTTGGAGGAGACGGTGTCGGAGGGCAAGGTGCGCTGGTACGGCATGGCGACCTGGTCGGGGTTCCGGGTGCCTCCCGAAGCGCACGGACACCTCCCGCTCAGCGAGATGGTGGACATCGCCCGAGCGGTCGCCGGGGAGGATCACCATTTCCGGGCCATTCAGCTTCCCTACAACCTGAAGATGACGGAGGCCTTCAGCGCGGAGACCCAGAACGTGGGCCAAGACACCGTCAGTCCTCTCCGAGCGGCCAGCGAATACGGCTTGGCCACCTTTGCCAGCGCCAGCCTCATGCAGGCCCAGCTGGCGAGCGACCTTCCCCCCCGTATCGCGGAGGCGTTTGACGGTCTGGCCACCGACGCTCAGCGGGCCATCCAGTACGTCCGCTCCACGCCCGACCTCGATGTGGCCCTGGTGGGGATGAGTTCCGTGGCCCATGTGGAGGAGAACCTGGCCCTGGCCACCATCCCCCCTGCTCCGTCGTCCATCTTCTAGGGGGACAAAGAGGGTCGGCCCCCCGCCTCGGTGTCCCTAGTCCCCCTCAGGGTGTGCGGCTCAGGGGATCACGACGACGGCTGTCTCGTCGCAGCCCGCCCTTTTGGATTCTTGTCTGCAAAACCCTCATCAGCGGATTCGACTCCCTGGAGCGCCCATGGAACGTCCCGAAAAATGGCGCAACTGCGCCGATAGTTTTCCCTTGCGTTGACACCCCGATTTAGGTATCGTAGATCGTAGGGGGGAAACTCGGTCTCCAGGCAACCCACTTTAACCGCGGGCGCCTATGACGATATAAGACGACACCGAACCCGACGCAGACAAAGAGGTCCCCCATGTCGACTCGACCACATCTCGTCCTCATCAACCCTTCCCCTCCGAACGCCGTGGGCTACGGCGGGTCGGAAGCCACGCGATATCCCCCTCTGGCACTCGGTGTCCTGGCGGCGATGACCCCGCCGGACTGGCGGGTCACACTGCTGGATGAGGCCGCCGAGCCGCTCAGGGACGTGCCCGACGCCGACGCGGTCGGCATCACGTGCTTTACCACCTCCGTCGCCACACGGGCCTACGAGATTGCTGAGGCGTGGAGCCAACGTGGGGTTCCCGTCATCATAGGCGGGAATCATCCCTCCATGCTGCCCGACGAGGCGCTGAAGTACGCCACGAGCGTCGTCACAGGCGAGGCCGAGACGGTCTGGCCCCAGGTGCTGGCCGACCTCGAAGCCGGCTCCCTCCAGCCTCGATACACCGGGGGCCTGGCTCCCATCGAGACGTGGGTATCTCCCCGTCGCGACCTCTTCCACCCGAGCTACCTCCTGGCCCCCGTCCAGACCACGAGGGGCTGCCCCTTCGATTGCGAGTTTTGCTCCGTGCCCCAGTTCAACGGCCGGGCCCTCAGGATGAGGCCCGTCGAGGATGTGCTGGACGAGATCGCCTCGATCCGGAATAAGCTCATCTTCTTCGTGGACGACAACCTCATCGGCTACGGCAAGCGAGCCCGAGAGCGCACGAAGCTGTTCTTCGAGGGGATGATCCGCCGACGCTTCAATAAGCTGTGGTGGACCCAGTGCTCGATCAACGTGGCCGACGACGAGGAGGTCCTGCGCTTAGCCGCCCGGGCCGGCTGCCGGCTTATCTTCATCGGCTTTGAATCGGCGATGGAAGACGCGGTGCAGGGGCTGACCAAGAACCGCAAGGCCAAGGAGGTGCTGGAGACTTACCGGCGGGCGGTGGACACCATCCACCGCCACGGCATCGCGGTGCTGGGCTCGTTCATCTTCGGCCTCGACGAGGAGGGGCCCTCGGTCTTCGAGGCCACGGCGCGGTTCATCCTGGAGGCCGGGATCGACGTGGCCCAAATCACCCTCCTCACCCCGCTGCCGGGCACGGCCCTCTGGGACCGCCTCGAGGACGAGGGGCGCATGCTCTATAGGAACTTCCCCGACGACTGGAGGCACTTCGACTTCCAGCACGTGACAATCGTCCCGAAGGGCAAGACGGTGGGAGACCTCTACAGGGGGGTCATCGACTGCGACGCCCTCCTCTACGACGGGGGGGCCCTCCACCGGCGGGCCTTAAAAACTCTCGTGGCCACCCGCAAGCCCATATCGGCCATATGGTCGTGGAAGTCCAACCAGGCGATGGCCAAGTCCGTCCGCGCGGCGACACCCGAGCGCCACCGACTAAGCCGCCTGACGGCCCAGTGTGAACCCGCACTTAAGGCACACGGCGCCTCGGACGATAAAGCCGCCGCGTGCGGAGCAGGCCCAGAACGTCATCGGCTCGTTCTCGGAGATGCCACCGGATAGGCGTCCCAAGGATATCCTTCCGTTCGCCCTCAAACCATGGTATCCTTCCACGCGCGGGATTGTGGAATTTCAAAGAACATTCGTCACCCTCTTTCGCTGAGCCCATCCGGCTAAGGAACACGCGAGCCCATGGCGGATCAAACCCACGGCGGGCACGGCCAAGACCCCTTAGAGGTAGACCGCCTGCTGACAGAGCTCGAGTCGCTACACGCCTTACTAGAAGAACATAAACGCCCTATGGCGATACTGTTCACCGACCTGAAGGGATCGACGGCGATCTTCGGCGAGCGGAGCGACATCGATGGGGTGTTGGTCATCCAACGCACCGAAGCCTTAATTCGCCCTATCGTCGGCAACTACGGCGGGACGGTCATCAAGACCATCGGCGACGCCGTCATGGCCTCCTTCCCCTCGGCCACCGAAGCCGTGGAGGCGGCCATCGCCATCCAACGCACCCTGGAGAGCGATAATCGCGAGCGCACGGCGGAAGACCGGCTCGTGCTTCGGATCGGGATCAACGCCGGCAAGGGCTTGATCAAGGCCGCGGACGTCTACGGGCAGGTCGTCAATATCGCCGCCAAGCTGCAGGGCGCTGCAGAGGGCGATCAGATTTTGATCTCCAAGACGATGTTCCAGGCCTTAAGCGACGAGCTGACCCAAAGGGCCGAACCGCGGGGAACGTTGGAGGTCGCCGGGTTGACCCAGCCCCTCGAGGTGTACGACGTCCACTGGCAAGAAGGCGACCGACGGCCGGCGCCGGAGAAGCTCGCGGCCCCAAGCGAGCCACACCTCATCACCATGGCGGGGGAAAACACCCTGACCCAGCGGCTCCTCGGGGGCCGGACGATCGAGGTCTCGTCGTTTCCCTTTCGGGTCGGCCGAAACCCACTGCAAGAGGCGGGGCGAGCTGAGAAGCACCCCCCGTCAAAAATCCCCACGAACGACCTCTACTTATACGACTCACCTCCGTACAGGATCTCCCGCGAGCACTTCCAAATCGAGGTCCACGACGGAAAGTACGTCGTGCGGGACCGCGCGAGCAGGCTCGGGCTGATCGTCAACGGCCGGGGCATCGGCGGGGACCACCCCGAGTCCAAGCAAACGCTGGTCAAAGGGGTGAACCTGCTAGTCGTGGGCGACGCCGACTCCCCCTACCGGTTCCTCATAACGGCGTGACCCGTCGAAGGGCCACCTCACAGCGTTTTCTTAAGCTTCAGGGCGACAGAATTGATGCAGTAGCGCAGGTTCGTCGGCGGGGGACCATCGTCGAAGACGTGTCCGAGGTGGGCGTCACAGGCGGAGCATAGGATTTCGACCCGCCGCATGAAATGGCTGTGGTCGTCCTCGGTCCGGATGTTCTCCGGCGAGATGGGGGTCCAGAAGCTCGGCCACCCGGTGCCGGATTCGAACTTCGCCTCGGAGCTGAACAGCTCGTTGCCGCAGCAGACGCACGCGTAGGTCCCTTCGTCCTTGCAGTCTACGTACTCGCCCGAGAACGGCCGCTCTGTGCCTTTGTTGCGACAGACCTCGATCTGCTCGGGCGTGAGCAGTCGCTGCCACTCCTCGTCGGACTTGACCATCTTTTCCTTCATCTCTGCCTCTTCTTCGTCATGGGGCCAGACGGATCCGACAGCCCGCTTGGGCTCCACATAATGATATTATAGGAAGCATCCTCCGATAAAGAAACACGCCTGCAGAGATTGTCATTCCCTTTGGGAGAGCACCGATGCACGACGACGTCACGCGGTTTGTCGAGTGCGGGGGCCTCAGAACGGACGACCCCGTGCTTCGGGCCTCAATCACGACCGTCCTGAACCGGCTCCCCGACCAGATCCGGGTCGCCCTGCTTGCCGTTCGGCCATTCGTTGACGAGCGAGGCGGCGAGGAAGGGTTCGAGACGCACTGCGTCTTCTTAGTCGATGAGACGCTGGAGGAGGAATCCACCACCCACTGGCGCCCGCTTCTGCTCAAGCGCGGCCATGCCCGCCTGCTGTTCAACCCCCGCATCGGCTTCTTAGACGAAGAGCGCCGATTATGGATAATCGCTCGTGAGGTCGCCCGCTACTACCTCGGGCATCAAGAATTCGGAGCCGGGGGCGGAGAAGACGAGCCGGACCGGCTGGCTGAGGAGTGGGGGTTCAGAGCCTACGGCTCTGAGGGTAGTTGAGAGGGAAGCATCATTCTTGCCCGATTTCCCTGTCTTCCATCGCAAGATGGGCCGCCGCGGCTTTGTCCAGGAGCCAGAGCAGACGCCCCGTGCGCGGTCGCACGAGCGACGCAGGCAGTGAGCCGTCTGACGTCCTTCCTTCGTCTGCGAGCACCCTAGCAAGCGTTCGGGCCTTGTCCGGGCCGACCACTAAGAAGGCCACCAGGCGCGCCGCGTTGATCACCCGGAGCGTGATCGAAACCCTATCGTGAGGCGGCGTCGGAGCGACTGTCGGCACCACCAGGCGCCGCTCCTCGCTAAGCGCCGGAGTGTCGGGAAAGAGCGAGGCGGTGTGGCCGTCGGCCCCCATCCCGAGCAGGACGACATCGAAGCGGGGCACGGCCTCGCCGCTTCCGGCGCGGATCGCCTCCTCGTAGCGGGCCGCGGCCCGGTCCGGCCCAAGCTCGACGGGGATGCGGTGCACCGAGCCGTCAAGAAGAGGGACCCTGGCGAGGAGCGCCTCGTGCACCATCCGATAGTTGCTCTCCGGGTGGTCGGGAGGCACGCATCGCTCGTCCCCCCAAAAGAGATGGAGCTTTGACCAGTCGACACGCTCGCGATGAGGTTCCTCGGCAAGCCGCGTGTACAGCCCCCGCGGTGTGGAGCCCCCGGAGAGAGCCAGCCGACACTCCCCGCGGCGAGCAACGGCGTTGCGCACCGCGCGCACAACCTGTTGCGCCGCCTCTTCCTCCAGCGAGGCGGCATCATCGAAGATCACGACCTTCCGCGTTCGCATCCACCCCCACACCGCCGAACCTCGCGCTTTAGGCGGAAACCCCTCGCACGATCGAGGCCGGCAGCCCCTCGTTCACCTCGTGTGCCACGTGTGCCCGTGCTGGTAGAGAAGTTGATCCGCCGCCTCCGGCCCCCACGTGCCGGCCTGATAGGGATGGACCTCCAGCCCCTTCTCGAGAATGGGAGTGTAGACCTGCCAGGAGCCCTCCACCTCGTCTGCATGGACGAAGAGGGTCTGGTCGCCTGTGAGCACATCGAGCAGCAAGGTCTCGTATGCATCAGGAAGGGAACCAAAGGTCTCGCCGTACCGGAAGGTCAGGGGAACGGTCTCCACCATGAAGGGTTCCCCCGGCTTTTTGACGTCAAAGAACAGCGAGAAGCCCTCGTCGGGCTGCAGGGACAACAACAACACATTGGACGTAATCGGGCAAAAGCCCAATGAATCAAACATGTAGACAGGGGGGCGGCGGAACGTAACGGCAATCTGGGTGAGCCGCTGAGGGAAGCGCTTGCCCGTGCGGATGTAAAACGGGACCCCTTGCCAACGCCAGGTATCCACTTCGAGCTTCATGGCCACGAAGGTCTCGATCCGAGAGTCCGGGGCGACTCCCGGCTCCTCAAGGTAGCCGGGGACTTCCCTGCCGTTGATCGTCCCTCGGGCATACTGGCCGAAGACCACATCGTGGCTAAGCACCGGCGCGATGGACCGCAGCACCTTTGTCTTCTCGTAGCGGACCGCAGCAGCGCTGAAGGCCGAGGGGACCTCCATGCCCACGAGCGTCACGAGCTGAGTGAGGTGGTTTTGCACCATATCTCGGATCGCCCCGGCCTGCTCGTAGTAGCTGGCCCGCTGCTCTATCCCCAGCTCCTCCGCCACGGTGATTTGAATGCTCTGGACCCGGTCCCGGTTCCAGAGCGACTCGAAGATGGGGTTGGAGAACCGGAACACGAGCAGATTCTGGACTGTCTCCTTGCCAAGGTAGTGATCGAGTCTGTAGATGTCGGATTCTTCGAAGTAGCTGTGGACCAGCTGGTGGAGGTCGCGGGCGGAGGTCAGGTCGCTCCCGAAGGGCTTCTCTATTACGAGGCGCGTCCAGCCGGGGCTCCGGTTGAGCCCGGCCTCCCCCAGGCCCGCGATGGTGCCGGGATAGGCGCCAGGCGGCAACGCCAGGTAAAGGACCCGGTTGCCGGAGAGTTGGTGCTCGCGCTCCAGCGCCTCGATGCGGGAGGCGAGAGCCCGAAAATCTTCCGCCGCCCCCTTGCCTATGGTCTGGTAGCGCAGACACGCCTCGCACCACCGGGCAACGTCATCGGGCGAGAGCCCCCTCGACAGCAGGGCCTCGCCGATCAAGGCCCTAAAGCTTTCGTCATTATGCTCCGTATCCCGCGCGACCCCGAGCAGGAGCGAGCCCGAATCGACCAGCCCCTGTCGCATCAGGCTCGAAAGCGCCGGGAGGAGCTTGCGGCGCGACAGGTCTCCGGTCCCACCCAGGATAACGAACAGGGGCGACGCACCGTGATGTCCGCCCATGGTCATTCCTCCTGCTTAATGGCATGGCCGCCGAACTGTCCTCGCAGGACGGCGAGCAGGCGGTCGGCGTAGGACTCCTCGTCGCGAGAGCGGAGGCGCCGGATGAGCGACAGGGCGATCACCGGCGCCGCGACGTCCTGGTCGATGGTCTCGGCTACCATCCAGCGGCCTTCTCCGGAGTCGGCGACGTACGGGGCCACACCCGCCAACACCTGGTCCTCGGCCAGAGCCGCCGCAAGGAGCTCAAGCAGCCACGAGCGCACTACGGAGCCGTGCCGCCAGACCTCGGCGATCTGATGGAGGTCCAGGCCGAACGCTTCTTTTCGCCTCATGAGGGCAAACCCCTCGGCGTAGGCCTGCATCAGGCCGTATTCGATGCCGTTGTGGACCATCTTCACGAAGTGGCCTGCCCCGCTCGGGCCCACGTGGCCCCAGCCTTTGTCGGGAGCCGGCGCCAGGGTCTCGAATATGGGGCGCAAGCGCTCGACCACCTCATCTGAGCCGCCTATCATCAAGCTATAGCCCTCAGCGAGACCCCACACGCCGCCGCTCGTGCCAACGTCCACGAAGTGCATGCCGCGCTCGCGAACCATCTCAGCCCGCTGGAGGGTATCTTTATAGTAAGAGTTTCCGCCATCCAATATCACATCGTCCACCGACAGGAGGGGCAGGAGGGCTTCGATCGTCTCATCGACGGGCGGCCCGGCAGGAACCATCAGCCACACTGCACGCGGCCCGCTCATCGCCTCGACCAGGGCTTCAAGGGAATCCGCCCCGACAGCTCCCTTCTCGACGACCTGCTGGATGGGCTCCGGGCTGCGGTCGTAGCCAACAACTCGGTGCCCCCCCAGGATGAGCCGCTCCGCCATGTTGGCTCCCATCCTCCCCAGACCGATGATTCCAAGCTCCATGCCGATGACTCCTTATTCCCCTTGGGTTTTTGCCCATAGTTCCGCCAACCGTGTCCCTCCATCATATAGAAGAACCACCCATCATGAAAGGTATGCCCTCGGTCGTGGATGCGGGGGCGGCGAAATTTTGACGCCGAGAGGCCCGACCTCCCAGCGCATCACCCCGTGGAGCCGCTAATGGCAATGATTTCAAAATGTTCTTCCGTCCCCGGAGAGATGTCCTCATGGCACCGAAATTGCTGGTATCCCGTGTAACGGGGGAATCTCCGGCGGGGAGACCCCGAAGCGTGGAGAAGAGCCATTGGGTGGTTACCGACACATTCCACTGATCAATGGGAATCACGAGCCTGTGGGGATCGTGTCGATCCGGGACATCATTGAACACATCGTCGACCACTTCCCGGAAGAGGTGTACAACCTCCCGCCCAAACCCTTGCGCCGAGGCTGGGGCGGGTCCCGCGAAGGGGCCTAAGCGGCGCGCCACCTCCAGAGGCGGGAGCCGACCACGACCACGATATACACCGCCCCCGCCACGATGACGATGGTCGGCCCGCTCGGCAAGTCGTACGTATAGCTCCAGACGAGGCCTGCCAGCACGAAGGCCGCACAGAACCCCACAGCGAGCACCATCATCTGCCCCACCCGCCGGGAGAAATGCCCCGCCACCGCGGCTGGCAGTGTCAGAAGCGCAATGACCAGCACGATGCCCACTACCCGCACAAGCACCACCACGGTCAGCGCCGTCAGGCACAGTAGCAGCAGGTAGTAGCGCTCGACCCGGACGCCGCGCAGCCGCGCAAATTCCTCGTCAAAGCACACGGCCAGGAATGTGTTGTAGAACACGAGACCCAGCCCCACAACCAGCACGTCGAGCCCCGCGATGAGCCACAGGTCACCTTGGGAGATGAGGAGGATGTCTCCAAAGAGGTAGCTCATCAGATCAACGTAGCCCGGGGTCTTTGCCAAAAACAGCAGTCCGGTGGCCATGCCGATCACCCACAGCGCGCCGATCGCGGTGTCCTCTCTCTGGCGCGCGTAGAGGCTGACGCCGCCGATGACGAGCGCTGAGGCCAGTGCCGCCGCCACCGCCCCGTATATCGGGTCGCTCCAGGCGAGACCTACCTTCTTTTGGAGATACAGCGCCGCGCCGATGCCGCCGAGCACGCTGTGGGAGATCGCCCCGGCGATGTAGCTTATCCGGCGGGCCACGACGTAGGTCCCAACGATTCCGAAGGCGACGCTCCCGAGCATCCCCGCCACGAGCGCGTAGCGCAAAAACACCATGTCGGGGTCGCCAACGGCGTGGAGGAACTCAATCATCGATCAGTCCTTCTCCGACTCGCCGTGATCGTGGTGGAGGATCATCCGAATGTCCCCGCCGTAGAGATCCTCGATGACGGCACCGGTGATCTCCTCCGTCGGGTGCACAAAGACACGGCGGTTCACACAGATAACCTGCTTAACGATACTCGATACGAACCCCAAGTCGTGAGACACCGTGAGGATGGTCATCCGCTGGTTGAGCTTCTGGAGAATCTCAACCAGCGTGGCCTCCACCAGGGCATCGACGTGGGCGGTCGGCTCGTCGAGCAGCAACAGATCCGGCCGGCAACAGAGCGCCCGCGCGATGAGGACTCCCTGCTGCTGGCCGCCCGAGAGGGCCGCAAAGCGGCTTCCCGACAGCTCCGCAATCCCAAGCTCGTCAAGCGCCGAGAGCGCCTCCTCCCGATCGGTGACCGAGAACGGCCCCCCCACCCGCAAGCCGAGCCTCCCCATCAGGACGATGTCCATAACGCTCACCGGAAACTGCGGGTCATAGTGGACGTACTGGGGCACGTACCCCACCCGGGGCCGCGCACGCTCGGGAGCCTCGCCGAAGACGCGCACCCGGCCCTCGGTGGGCCGAAGCAGACCGAGGATCAGCTTCAGCAGCGTCGTCTTGCCCCCGCCGTTGGGCCCGACGATGCACGCCCACTCGAGCCCCCTGACGGTCAGGGTCACGTTCTCCAGGACGGCGGGGCCGTCGTAGGCGAACGAGACACTCTCCAGAGCGACGACGGGTTCGTCCGACATGGTGCGGGCTCCTCCCGGCAAGGCTTTCGCTCGGGCGATCAGCCTGCCGTCTATCGCCGCGGATCGGCGGGCCGGGCACTTTGGGCGAGCGCCCGCTCGACTTTCGCGGCCATCTCCTCGAGGTTGCGTATATAGTCCTTCGCCAGCGGATCCAAGGCAACGACGGCCCCGCCTATGGCCGAAGCGATGGCTTCCGCCCTCTCGGTCGAAAACTGCGGCTGCACGAAGACCACCTTGACGTCTTGAGCCTTGGCCATCTCTATGAGGCGGGCCAGCTCTTTGGCCGTCGGCTCCTTGCCCTCGATCTGCACGGGAACCTGGATGAGTCCGTAGGCCTCGGCGAAGTAGCCGTAGGCCGGATGGTAGACGAAGAGCTTCTTGCCCCTGAGCGGCGCGAGCGCCCTGGTGATGCGCCGGTGCAGGGCGTCGAGGTCCCGGACGAAGGCCCGGTAGTTGGCCAGGTACCCGGCCTGGCCCTCCGGATCGAGCCTGACGAGCGCCTCGAAAATCGTCTTGGCCTGGCGCTGAACCAGCACGGGGCTGAGCCAGATGTGCGGGTCCAGGCCTCCATGGAAGTGATGGCGGGCCTCCATCTTGCGCAGGCGGATGCCCTGGCGTGTGTCGACCACATGGAGGCCCAGCATGGTGCGCGCGATTCTGGGGACGAGGGCGTCTTCAAACGGCACGCCGATGCGGAACAACGCTTTCGCCTTCGCCAGGGCGGCCAACCGTTTCGGGGTCAGGGCATACGTCGCAGGGCTCTCGCCCGGCTGCACCAGCACCTGAGGGCGAACCCGCTCTCCCCCGATCCGCTCGACGAAATAGGCCTGCGGCTGGATGCTCACGAAGACCGCCAAGGGCTTCTCGTCTGCCGTGAGCCCGCCGGCCGTCGCCACACCGATCACGGCCGGCACCAGCACGAAGGCCGCGAGAATATGGGCAGGTCTCATCCCGGAATCTCCGCCAGCTACACGCCTACGGTCCATCCCGGCCCAGGGGCCGGACAGATCGCCTCATCTGTGGACGGCCGGATCGCCAACCTCGTCGCACACGATGTGCATCACGTGGCATTCGCCGCATTCCTCCAGCGAATGATTCGCCGCAAAGGCGTTCCAATGCTGGCGCTGTTCCGGCGTCAGAATCCCTGAGCCCCTGCACAGGGGGCAGACGCTGTGGAGGGCCATCAGAATCGCCGAGCGAATGAACTCGGAGCGGTTCGGAACCCTCCGCATGGCTTCTGCCAGCGCCGCATCCACCTTGAACGTGATAATCCCCTGCTTCTTCGCACTAGGCATGCCGATCCTCCTTTGCGCTCGTGCTTTTGCCTCTAATTTAATACAACGTATTACTTGCTGTCAAGTGGTGATAGGTCATAAGGCAGGTCAATTTGGGTGCAGTATATACGGCAAGTCCTTTAAACTACGTTAATTAATTGAATTATTATTTTATATTACCGGCTTTAAAGATCTGCAAAAGGAAGGGCCAATAAGGGAGAAAAAGATGCTGCCGGTTCGTGGCTGTTCGGTGATCGTCAGGGAGAATCCGGGTGCGCACCGAGGAGCCGGGGGCGGTGGGATGGAAGCTTCCCCGGTTCGCTACAATGCCCCGCAGGGTGGAACAGATGTGTGGGCTCTACTTACGTTTGCGCCCCGCGTCCATGGACGGCTCACCCTCACGCGGCTTATACATCTGCCGCCTGATCTCCTGGGCGTCCACCAACCGTTCCAGGGAGCGGGCAATGCGCTCTAGAGCGGCGACGAGGCGCTCATCCTGTCCGCGGAGCTTCCGTTGAAATTCGCTGCCAGCCGGCATGGGCGGCTCCCCTAGCGGCGGTCCAGCCCACTACCCGACCGCCGTGGGGTGCTGCGGCCATTGGGGGGGGCGGGTCCATCGTTCAAGCCACAGGATAGCAGGCAGCTACAAGAAGTCAACGGCAAAGACAGACCGTTGCATCCGCGGTCGGGCTCCGCTACGATAGTGAGCCGTCCGGCGGGAGGCCTAGGAGTGAACACCCACCAGAAAATAGTCTGCGCCTCAGCGGTCCTCGTAGCGAGCATCGTTATCGGGGCCAGCTACCGCTCCAGCGGTATGCTCGAAACCCCGGCCCTCCTCATCGTGGCGGGCATCGTCGCCGCCTCCGCCATGTTCTACACCATGCTCGGCGACAAGGACTGATCGGGGGCGTACCAAGTCCCTGAGCCTCCCAACCACCCCGGGAAATTGCACACCAGCGCCCAGGCCTAAATGTTAATATTTTTCAGTAAGTTATCCCCGCAGGGGATGATTACGAGGCAACCGGGGCGGGAGCGCCCTTGAAATCCACGACCATCGCCAAGAGCTCTTCGTAGGAGAGGCCGTGCTCGTGGGCCTGGAGGGTGCGGGCGAGGGCCACCGCCTCTTCGAAACCGGCCCCCGTGGGCTTGAGGACGCTTTGGGCCTTGGCCACGGCCCGCAGGGTGAGGGCGTAGTCGCCGCCTGACTCGGACCGCTCGTCGAGGGCGACCAAGGGGCTGAGGAACTCGTTTAGGTAGTTGTGGAAGAGCTGCTCCGTCCGACGCCGGGTCCCACCGTATCCGCGGATCATCTCCCCTGCCTCGGCGACGACGCACGCCAGGTCGTAAGACTTCTCTAGAAACGCCTCAACCTGCTCGGTATAGATTGCCAGAAGCTGTTCCTCTTTCCAGCGGCGCCAGGAGTATGGCCGAAGCCACTTCAGGGCAGCCATGGTCTTGAGGAGCGCCATCCCCGACTTGAGGCCAAACGGAAGTGTGCGCTCGGCCACGGTGGTCCCCGTGCAGCCGTAGTCCTCGCCCACAACAATCAGCACGCCGCCCGTCACGCCGGCGGCGGCCACGTGGGCCAGGGAGTCCGAGGCAACGTTGGTTCCAACGACCTTCCAGCAGACGGCACCGCGGATCGGGTGGGTGACGGAGGTGGTCAGCAGGGAGGCGGCAGAGGCCTCGTTGTTGGACATCTCCACGTAGATGCCCATATCCCGGAGGATGGGCTCGTAGGCTTCGGCAAAGAGGTCGAGAAGATGCGCCACCGGTGAGCCGGGGTAGCCTCCCAGGTAGCCAACCCCATTTTCGAGGAGAGCTTTCGTGAGAATGAGCGCGCCGTCGCCTTGAAGGGTTTGGCCTGCGCCGAAGAGGAGTTGATCTATGGCTCGGCGGCCTTCAATGGCAATCACAAGGGAATCCCCTTCCCCCAACGAACGAAGGCAACGACCCCCGGGACATTGTCACGGTATGGGTCGAAGACAGGGCGCATATCCATTAAGGTCAACTCCTTCATAGGGAACACCTTGGCTCTTTTAGAAGATGATGGCCTTATTCGGCGCCTTCGTGAGGACCAGGACATTGCTTGGGTGTGGTGATCCGAACGCTGGCCTGCTCCGCTGGCTCCCCGACGGCCTTGCTTTGGTCACCCACCCGTGGGTTGTGATTGATGTGGATGACGTTGGGCGTGGTCTCGGGCAGGGACTCCTTCTTCGCTATCCTTAATCTAGCGCGAGAAGTCGAATGGTGGTGGAGCCGTAATTCCTTAAGAGGGATTATATCAGGCTGCAGATAAAAGTCCAGGGGAGCGCGCAACACTTTATTCCGAAAAGACTTACGGGATTAAGGAAGGGGATTTTTGTCGAGATCAGACCACCCGGGCAGGAGGTCGGAACGGTGTTCCGTCTACACCGCTAGTAGGCTCTGCCAGAAGGCTTTGCCGACGAAGAAGGGGCCGAGCGATTGGATGTACTTGGCCGTCTGCTGAGATTTTCGCATATCCTGGATGAGGCGAGAGAGGGGGTCGAGCTTGGGGCCAACCAGCCCGATGACAAACTCGTTGTCGTTTTGGTCGAGCCCGTAACAGGCCAGGCGAATATCATAGGCCTCGCCGCGCTGCGAGTATTCCCGGCCAATCGTGGCATGCTCGCGGAGAATCTTGCCCTGCTCCACCTCGGAGAGCAGCGCGAACTCAGGCTTGCGACGAAGCGGATACCAGATCGCCCAGGGCCACTCGGGGTTTAGAGCATAGCGCCTGGGCTTGAGGAACAACCACTCCTCAGTATCAACCACGCGGCCCATCGAATAGGTTCGCCCGACCATCGTCAGATCCGGCCTTCGGTGCAAGGATGAGAACGGCCCGCCGGCCAGCAGCGAGCGGACCTCACCCACAAGGACATCAGGGCCTTCGGTCATCACAAGCAGGCCGACGCCGCGCGGGTCGTTGAGGTCGTGGTACAAAACCCCCTCGAGACCACTTGCCTGTAGCGTCTCTATCAGGCTCCCAGAGTCGGCGCAATCGCCGAAGACGTGTAGCTGACAGTAGAGGCGCCGCTCTTCCTCGCCCGAAGCCTCCTCAGCAGGGGCCTCCACATCGCTGGTCTCTGGTGACTCCGTGACTGTATGGGCGGGTCGGTCAGTCATCGTATTCCCCTCCAGGCCTCAGTCAGTACCTTGCCCAATTACATCGTTCACTATGGTGGGATGCCAGAGAGGTTGGCCGGCGACTCAATCGAGGGAGACGAGGATCTGGTCGCCTTCCACCTTGACCGGATAGGTCTCAACGGGCTCGCAGGCGGGCATGCGGGTGACGGCTCCGGTGCGAACGTCAAAGCGGGCCCCGTGCCGAGGGCATTCGATCTCCTCACCGATCAGGTCCCCATCGGCCAGCGGGCCTCCGTCGTGGGTGCAGACGTCCTGGAGGGCATAGTAGGTCCCATCGAGGTTGAAGATGGCCACGGTCTCGCCGTTGACATCCACTACCTTCTTCTCGCCCGGCCCGATCTCATCCGTCGTGGCGACCTTGACGAACTCGCCCATCAGAACCTCTCACGCTCCCGGCCCGCGGCTGTCTCAGGCGTGCCGGCCTCAAGCGACGCCTCAACTCTCCAGGCTTTCCTCAAGCAACTTCTTCTTTCGGTACTTATCAAGCCCAAAGCGCACGGCATTCATACCCAGAGTGGAGCACTTGGGACGGGTCATGGCCAGCTCCCGGCCCAGGATTTCGATTACGGCGTCGAGGGGGATGGCTCGGACCTCTTCGAGCGTTTTGCCTTCCACCATCTCCATGACCATCGAGGTGCCGGCCATGCTGAGCGTGCACCCTTCGCCCTCAAAGGAGATCCGCTCGACATTGCCCTCGCCGTTGATCTTGAGGTAGACCGTGATGACGTCCGCACAGCCGGGGTTGCCTATCTTCTGGACGACGTCGGCGTCCTCCATGGAGCCCCAATTAATCGGGTCCTCGTAGTGCTCCATGATGAACTCGATCTGTTCCTCGCGGCTGAGTTTCTCCACGTTTTCTGCCTCCTGCCAGCGTTCTGTGACGGGCCTATGGGGTTATCCCAAAGGGGTTGGCAAACCAAGTCGCTGACGGTGCGCCCGGCAGGCCTCCTTCTGGTGGGTCAAGATGTGGAGCGGCGCACGTGGCTTTGCCGTGCACAGCAGGATGAAGCCTTCTTCCTGATCAGCTGAATAGTAGCGCAGGGAATCTGTGTGGTCGACCTCCCCTGATAGGAGCCGGCCGGCACAGGTTACGCACCAGCCTAGCAGGCAGCTAGCCGGCAGGTGATAACCAGCCTGCCAGGCCACGTCCAGGATGTACTCATCCTCTGCCACCTCTATGGTGGCATCGGTGACACCGTTGGTCAGAACGACCGGATAGATTTGTGCCACGATCGCCTACGGATTGTAGAAAGCCGTGTTCTTGCTATATGGTGCCTCTCCCGGTGTGCCCCGACGGAAGTGTCCAGAGGGCCGGACGACGCCATCCCGCTCCATGCTCAGAAGCTCGATGAACCATGCCTCGTGCTCGATCTCCTCGTTGAGGATTCGGGCCGCCATATCGTAGGTCCGTGGGTCCTTGCCCGCGGTCATATCGCAGACCTCATTCCAGGTCCGGATCGCGCAGCGCTCCGCCTCAAGCAGGACTTCCAGGATATTTGCAGCGGTGGGCTCTTCCGGCAGGTAGGCGTCCGGGCAGCTGGAGCGGTCGGCAAACACCCGGATGTCCCTTGGGAGGCTGCCGCCCAGTTCATAGATTCGGGGCGTGATCAGCTCGAAGTGGGCCCGGTCCTCCAGGCGGGCATCCTCACAGATCTCCTTGTAATCCTCTTTACCCGCCAGGTACATCCGGAGGATGGTGTAGTAGTAGTATGTCGTGAACTCCGCCCCGGCTGCATCGATCAGCTTCTCCACCAACGCCTTAACATTCACACCACGGGCCGCGATCTGCTCCATGCCCACGCTCTGGGTGGTATCCCCAGGCTTGACCCGTCCCTTGGCATGCGGTTTCTCCGTAGCCATACGTGTTCCTCCCTCCTCTCAACTAGAGTGGGTCAAAATCAAACTGACCAAACGCTGAAGCAACCCGCCTGCGGCTGGCCAGCCTGGGCGCTATTGGGGCAGCTCCGGGCCTAGGGCCTCCAGGGCGATTTCTCCCGTCAGTACAGGTCCGCTGCGGCGTCCTCCCCTCGGCCCTTTGTCCACCTACGGCTTCTCGATGGGCGCCCTGACGAGGTTGCCCCACTCGGTCCACGAGCCGTCGTAGTTGCGCACGTTCTGGTAACCCAACAGGTAGGTGAGGACGAACCAGGTATGAGAGGACCGCTCGCCGATGCGGCAGTACGCGATGATATCGTCGGCGGGGTCCAGATTGTTCTGTTCCTTGTAGATGGACCAGAGCTCCCCGGCCGATTTGAAGGTCTGGTTCTCGTTGACCGCCGTCCCCCACGGGATGCTCGCCGCTCCAGGAATGTGGCCGCCACGCAGAGCACCCTCCTGGGGATAATCCTCCATGTGAAGGAGCTCACCCGTATACTCCCCTGGGGAGCGCACGTCCACCAAGGGGTTCTGCCCCTCAAGGTGCTTATCGACGTCCTCGCGGAACGCCCGAATCGCTTCTTCGTTGATGGTCGTGACCTTGTAGGTGGTGGGCGGGTGCTGGGGGACCTCTTTGGTGAACTCGCGCCCCTCATCGATCCACTTTTGGCGCCCGCCGTCCATGATGCGGCACCTCTCGTGGCTGAAGAGCTTGAAGACCCAGAAGGCGTAGGTCGCCCACCAGTTGCTTTTGTCGCCGTAAAAGACGACGGTGTGGTCGTTGGCTATCCCCTTTTGTGACACCAGCTGCTCGAAGGCCTCGGCGTTGACGTAGTCGCGTATGAGCTGGTCTTGCAGCTCGGTGTGCCAGTCCACCTTCACGGCCCCCGGGACGTGGCCTACCTCATAGAGAATGACGTCCTCGTCGGACTCCACGATGCGAACCCCAGGGTCATCCAGATGCTCCGCGACCCACTCCGTCGTCACCAACACCTCCGGATTGGCGTACTCCTTCACTTTTCTCTCCTCCCTCCTGGTTTTGATTGAAAATGAGAATGCGGACTAATCTTTAAATACCAACCCCAACTTGTCAAGAACCTAATTTGCAAAATTATTCAAGAATTTTTATAGAGGGCGTCCCGACAACACCGTGCTGACGAGCCGCCAGGTGCCTATCGGGCGGCCAGCACCGCGTCGACGGCCTTGCGTAGGCGCCGCTCGATGGGCTCCGCAGCAATGCGCTGTAAAACCTGCTCAAAGAACCCCTCGACGATGATCCGCTGAGCGACAGGCGCCGGCACCCCGCGGCTCTTGAGGTAAAATAGCTGTTCTTTATCGATCTGCCCTGTCGTGGCCGCGTGGGTACAGCGGACCTCATTGGCCTCGATCTGCAACCCCGGGATGGAGTCAGCCCGGGCCCGGCGGTCCAACAGAAGGTTGTTGTTGACCTGGTAGGCATCGGTCCCATTGGCCCCAATGGCTACCCGAATCATGCCCCGCCAGACGGAACGGGCCCTGTCCATGAATGTGCCTTTGTATAGAAGGTCTGAGGTGCAATTGGGCGCCTGGTGGTCCTGAAAGGTCTCGTAATCGAGGTGCTGGCGGCCCCGGCCCAACAGGAGGGCCAGCATCTCGGCCCGACCACCCTGGTCCTGAAGCTCCACCTCATGATGGACCTTTGAAAGCCGGCTCCCCCATAGGCCCGAGACCCACTGGAGATGACTGTCCCTACCGAGGCGGGCTCGGTGAACGGCGAAGTTCCACACACTCCCACCCCAGGCCTGGATATGGCCGAACCGCACGTTCGCGCCGGAGCCGACGAAGATCTCCACAGCGCCCACATGAAAGCCAGGGGACCCACCATTCTTGGAGCTCAGTTCTTCCATGAAGGTGAACTGGCTGTTCTCCCCTGCTACCACCAGGGTGTGGGAGCTGTCAGCCACTTGCCCCGCGCGGAAGTGGACCACGGCCTGCAGGGGAACATCCACTACCATCCCCGGTGGAACGTAGAGGAACGTTCCCCCGGTGCAGAAGGCCCCATGCAGGGCTGCTAACTTTCTAGCCCCTTCCGGAACTTTCCCAGTCAGGTAGTAATCCTTCAGCAGATCCGGGTGTTGACGGACGGCTGTGTTAAGGTCAGTGAAAATCACCCCCTGACGGGCCAGCTCTTCGCTTAAGCGAACATGGACGGCGGTGCCGTTTGCGTGGACGACGAGGTTCTCGGTGGACGGTCCGCGTGTGATGGGAAGGGCCACACCACGGGGTTTGGCATCCAGGTATTCCTCCGGCACCCTTTGGCTCAAAGCCAACGCAAAAGGCTCCAGGTCCAGGGACCGGATGTCGGTCCGCCGCCAGGACTCCTCGTCCGTGGTTGGCATGGGCAGCCGGGCGAAATCCTCCCAGGCCGCCTCTCGCCGCTGGCGCATCCAGGCCGGCTCGTCGCGCCGTGCCGCTAAAACATTCTTGAAGGCCTCAGAGAAGGCTTCGGCAGTCTTATCCTCTTCGGGGGGGCCTGGATTCTCCAGGTCCCCCCTCGCATGGCTCACTGTATCTCCGCTCCTTAATTTATCGGTATAAGGGGTCGGCTGCCTCGTCGGAGGGCCCACTCGTCAACCCACGGAACCCTCCATCTGCAGCTGGATGAGCCGGTTCATCTCGACGGCGTACTCCATGGGCAGCTCCCTGACGAGGGGCTCGATGAAGCCCCTGACAACCATATTGGAGGCTTCCGCTTCACTGAGCCCACGGCTCATGAGGTAGAAGAGCTGCTCGTCGCCGATCTTGCTCACCGTGGCCTCGTGCCCGATCGTCACCTCCTGCTCGTCGATTTCTATGTAGGGGTAAGTGTCCGAGCGCGATTCATCGTCCAGAATCAGGGCGTCGCAAACAACGTTGGACTTAGAGCCAACTGCCCCCTTGGCCACCTTCAGCAGCCCACGGTAGCTGGCTCGCCCCCCGTTTTTACTGATGGACTTGGAGGTAATTATCGATGAGGTGTGAGGCGCGGCGTGAATGACCTTCCCGCCGGCGTCTTGATGCTGGCCTCTGGAGGCGAAGGCGATGGAGAGAATCTCGCCGTGGGCGCCTGGCTCCATCATGTAGACGCTTGGATACTTCATTGTGAGCTTGCTGCCCAGGTTGCCGTCTACCCATTCCATCGTGGCATCCCGGTAGGCGACCGCCCGCTTCGTAACCAGGTTGTAAACGTTGTTGGCCCAGTTCTGGATGGTCGTGTAGCGCACCCGGGAACCGGGCTTACAGAAAATTTCAACCACGGCACTATGCAGAGAATCGCTGGAGAAACTGGGAGCCGTGCAGCCCTCCACATAGTGAACCTCGGCCCCTTCCTCGGCGATGATGAGGGTGCGCTCGAACTGGCCCATATTTTCCGAATTAATCCGGAAATAGGCTTGCAACGGAATATCGACCTTTACGCCGGCCGGGATGTAGACGAAGCTGCCGCCGCTCCAGACCGCGGTATTGAGAGCGGCGAACTTATTGTCCGCCGAGGGAATGATGCTGGTGAAGTACTCCCGGACCAAGTCGGGATACTCACGCAAACCGGCGTCCATGTCGAGGAAGATGACCCCCTGGTCTGAAAGCTCCTTCTTCAGGCTGTGGTAGACGACCTCCGAGTCGTACTGGGCCCCCACGCCCCCGAGGAACTTGCGCTCGTCTTCGGGGATGCCAATTCGGTCGAAGGTCTCCTTGATATTATCCGGAACATCGTCCCACGTTTTCCCTTGGCTATCGGTGGGTTTCACGTAGTAGTAGATGTCGTCGAAGTTCAGCGCGTTCAGGTTCCCACCCCACTGGGGCATGGGCTTGGAGAAGTAAATCTCCAGGGCCTCCAGGCGCTTCTGCAGCATCCAGTCAGGCTCCTCCTTAATCCAGGAGATTTCTTCCACGGTCTCACGGCGCAGCCCCTTTTTGGAGCGGAAGACCGACTCGTCGGGATAGTGGAAGCCGTACTGGTAATCGTCGGTATCTTCGGAGCCCTTCGTCGGGACCGCCTGGTCTATGGCCTCTTGCACTTTGGCCAAATCCGGCATTTCTTTCATGGCTTCAGCTGCCATTCGGTTATTCCTCCTTTTTCGCTTGCGTGTAAGGTAGTTCTCGCCTTTCGTTCATCATTAAACTAAATCTTTGACCATGTCGTAGCCCTTGGCCTCAAGCTCGTGGGCGAGCTCGGGGCCGCCGGACTGGACAATCCGTCCGTCCACCATGATATGGACGAAGTTCGGCTCGATGTAGTTAAGAATCCGCTGGTAATGGGTGATGAGCAACACCCCCAATTCACTGCTCAGCTGCCGGTTGACGCCATCAGCCACGGCCCGCAGAGCGTCGATGTCGAGCCCCGAGTCAGTCTCATCCAGCACGGCGATGCGGGGCTTGAGCAGGGACATCTGGAGAATCTCCGCCCGCTTCTTCTCGCCGCCCGAGAACCCGTCGTTCAGGTGCCGCCGTGCAAAACTGTGGTCGATGTCGAGTTCCGTCATCCGCTCGCGGATCTCCTTGCGAAACTCCCGCATGGGAATGAGCTCGGTCGTTCGCCCTTCCTCAGACGGCCCAAGCCGGATGGAGCTGACCGCCGTGCGGAGGAAATCAGCCACGCTGACCCCGGGAATGGGGGTCGGATACTGGAAGGCCAGGAACAGGCCCTTTCGAGCCCGCTCGTCGGGCTCCAGCTCCAGGATGTTCTCCCCGTCCAGGAGAACCTCTCCCTCATCCACCTCATAGGCAGGGTGTCCCATAAGAATGTATGCCAGGGTGCTCTTGCCCGAGCCGTTCGGCCCCATGAGGGAGTGGACTTCCCCCGCCCGGACCGTCAGATCCACCCCTGTCAAGATTTCGTTGCCCTCCACTTTTACGTGGAGATTTCGAATCGCCAGTTCCGCTCCCATCGGTGGTATCGTTCCCCTTTCTTCACTTAGTGACCGCTTGGCAGCCTAGCACGCGGCCAGCCAAGAGTTACCCTTCAGGCCCCGATCCTCTCTCGGGGGCGGCCACGGTGTATGTACAGTAGGTTTCCTGCCCATCCAGGATGCACCGGTCGAGCTCGACGCGGGACTGGAGGAGGGCGTCAAACATGGACCGCTCCATCTCGCAGATCGCCGGGTGGGTGGTCACGAGCTCCTGGTACGGGCAGCTGTACATGCGCAGCGTATAGCCCTCCGGGGTCGGATGCACATCCGTCACATGCCCCCGCCGGGTGAGGCGTTCCGCAAGAGAGGCAAGCCGGTCCGCGAGCGATTGGCCGACAGGCAGGGGGCCGTAAGCGTCGGCCATCTTTTGGCTCACGCGACCCAATAGGTCCCGGACCTTGGTCTCGCCCTCGGCCGCCTGGAGCTCATCCAGCACGCCCCAGAGAAGCGCCTCGTACTCGCGGGCGAAGAGCTTACCACCCTCGGCGGTCAGTGAGTACAGACCCTTGGGACGGCCCACCCCATGGCGCTCAACCGTCCTCTCCACGAGCCCTTTGGCCTGCAAGGCCTCAAGCTGCTGGCGAACGGCCGTCCGCGTCACCCCCAAGGCGCCTTCAAGCTCCTTGATGGTCATCGTGCCGTGGCGCTTGAGCTCCCGCATAAGCGCTTCTGCTGGCGAAGGTTTTTGCAAGGCCGTCGAGTCCATTGATTTTCCTTGCATTCCGAAGGAATTGCCGGGCCGCGACCCGGCATCCATAGACAATAATAGAGAGAAAACCCCATTTTGTCAACTCTTTATGCCAAAAATAATCCTTCGCATTTCAATTGCCCACTCTCGAGGGAAGCCCCTCCGAGCGCTGCCTAATCAGCCGTGTCACAAGTTACGTCAGAGAAAAGAGAGGGTTATGGGCTTAACCTTTAAGTAATTTCGAACATTCTGTCTATGGCGAGTTTTGCCCGGGCGGCAACGGAACGCTGAATATGGACGACCTGTTCATCCTGATACGGGTCTTTGGGGTCGCAGCACTCATCGCAAAGAACAATCTCCAGCCGATCGCTTCGCAACGAATCCAGCAGCTTCTCAAAGGTATTTTCCTTCATATACTTGCATTCCGCCCCCAGCGAGACGGGCAAGAAGCCTTTCTCGGGAATCTCCTTTCTCAGCCGATAGACCATACCCTTCTCCGTAGCCACGACGAATTGCTTGGCCTGGGAGATTCGTGCCCGCTCGACCATCTGCTCGGTCGACAGGAAGAAGGCTTTCGAGTGGGGGATGACCCCCGCATGCAGCTTATAGAGACACGAGGAGGAGCAGCCGCATTCAGGATGTATCATTAGCTCGGCCTCTGGATGCTCCACGAGAGCGATATCGATGGAATCTTGTCCTATTTTCTCATGAACGTAGCACGAGGCATTATAGCCATCTTTGTTGTACTGATAGACCTCCACCAGATCGGGGTCGACGCCCTGTTCCACCGCCATGGCTTTCATGACGTAGCCGAGATATTTATCGGGCAAGACCAAGATTTTCCGTCCCGGGTATTCCGTCGCGGCGTAAACGATGATCTTATCCGTATTTCTGGAGGTGGAGATAAAATCGCTGATCGATTTCATGTAGGGGTCGCTGTTGACGTAGGTCACCAGCAGCCCACCGGCATTTTCCCGCTTCCAGTTCTCGACCCACTGGTAATCGGTCCCGAAGACCAGGGAACATCCGAGCGTCTGAGGCGTATCGGTGACGAACACGCGCGTGGCATCGCCCGTGATAATCTTCGCCGTGGCGCCCATAAAGTAGACGCTTTCAAAATCAACGCGTTTGGCCCCGATGTCCCTCACATAGAGGCTGAGGCCAAGCGAGTCCCCGACCTTGTCCGCCAGCTCGTGAAATTCGGGATAGAGGTAGTTGTGGGCGACTATGGTCGAGTGCTTCTCTTCGGCGAGGTGAAGAATTTCCAAGGCGAGCTCGGCCAGCTCGAGGCACTTCTCTTGCGTATAGCGGCCGGGATACAAATCCTCGGCATAGCGCGAAAATTTGTCATGCCACTGGCGGGCCAGTTCGCGCGCGGACATGGTGAGCAAGACTTGAGTCGCCATCGTCGATACCCACCCTATAGGTCGTCAAACCCCTTCTATCGTTTAATGTAGCCCCGCCGGAACCGGTGTCAAGCGCATTGCCTACCGGCGCCACAAGCGGCTCGGCATGGCTCCGAGAGGTCCGGGCCCCGCCACTTCCATTATGGCAGAATGCGATGGGAAATCCAACCGATCCAGGACCTCATGACGTCGGGATGCCGAAGGGCAGCCCACAATGCCAAGAGTGGCAGGCCTTGAAAAAAAGTCGCCGGGGCCCCTTGAAGGTCGGCCCCTTATGTGCCACAATTCTCGATAGCGGAGAATTCGCAGGGAGGGAACGAACCCTCATCTTTCACCCCCGAGGCCATAGCCCGTTACTCGCTGTTGAAGAATACGAGGAACAACGGGACCCCTGGGCGGAGGGTCGTTTTATTCTAAGGCCGGCCCTCTCAAGTCGGCCCGCTTTCATGCCTAGGGGCTTGAGAGCATAATATCCTCTGTTGATAGAGGCCTGAGCAAAAGGAGAGCCCTCATGGGTCAGAGTATCCGAAAGATAGTTTTCGTGGAGCCCAGCTCCACCCACCTGCATGTCTACAGCAAGGTCACCATTCCCCGCCTCGGTTCTGTCCTCTTAGGAACCATCATGCGGGATCTCGGATACGAGGTCAAAGTCTACATCGAGGACATGGCCCCTGTAGATATGGACGAGGTCCTGAGCGCCGACCTGGTAGGCATCTCCACTCTGACTTCCACCGCCCCTCCGTCCTACAGTTTGTCAGAAAAGGTCCGAGAGGCCGGCATTCCGACCGTTCTCGGCGGCTCCCACGTGACCTTCCTTACGGACGAAGCACTTCAGTACGGTGATTACGTCGTTCGGGGAGAGGGTGAGTTCGCCATCGTGGAGTTGGTCGAGGCCCTCGAGAAGGGCAAGGGTTTCGAGAAAATCGACAACCTTTCCTATTGGGATGGTGGCGAGGTGGTCCACAACCCTGAAAGTCCAAAGATGGATGACCTGGACGTCACACCCATACCCGATTACTCCCTCATACAAGGATGGAAGAGCGGTGGGAACGTTTCCATAGCCACCTCGCGGGGCTGTCCATTTCCTTGCACCTTCTGCTCTGTTCCAGCAATTCACGGCCGCGGCTTCAGGACCCACTCCATAGACCGAACCATCGAGGAGCTGAAGGTTCACAGGGATGCAAAATACGTCTTTTTTGCCGACGACATCTTCAACGCCAACCCCAAGCGAATGAAGGCCTTGTTGCAGCGCATGATTGACGAAGGCCTCACCCCCGAGTGGGGGGCGCAGGTACGAACGGAGGCCGCCAGCGACCCCGAGTTGCTCAAGCTGATGCGTGAGTCCAACTGTTTCAACGCTTACGTCGGATTCGAGTCCATCAATCCTAAGACCTTGGAGCTTTTCAATAAGAAGCAGGACCTCGCGAAGATCGAGCGGAGCATCGAGCAGTTCCACAAGCACAATATCCGAATCCACGGGATGTTCGTGGTCGGCTCAGACGAGGACGATGTCGAGACCATCCATGCCACGACCGAGTTCGCCAAGAGCCGCGACATCGGGTCGGTCCAGTTTTTGATTATGACCCCCTGCCCCGGCTCCCCCGATTGGGACCATCTCTTTGAAAAGGGGGAGAAGTACATCATCAGCAAGAACTGGAGCCACTATGACGGCCACCACGCCGTCCACCAGCCGAAGCGCATGACCCCGTACGAGCTCCAGATTACGGCTTACCAAGCGATGAAGAACTTCTACTCCTGGGGCGGCATCATCAAGAAGGTCATCCAGGGGGACATCTGGACCGCCGGTATCCGGCTCTACGGCAAGCGGCTCATGAATGACTGGTGGAAAGACGAGCGCAACCAGATCTATATGGAGAAGCTGAGGCGAGACATCTCTGATGCGGCCGAGCAGCAGGTCGAGGCCAACACGGTGGGCATTCCGGACGTCTTCATGAAGGACGGGATGGGGGCCCTCCTGCGCCGCTTCCTCGGCGAGCTGGGGCTTCAGGTAATCGCCTTTGAGACGAGCGGCAGCGACGATGAATCCTCCGTTGCTGAGACCCTCCACCGATGGCGTCAAAAGGCGGACTGCGTGATCCTTCCCGTGGTGAAAAAGGCCGAGGAGGGCAAGGAAGGGCTCTACCGCACGCTCAACACCCTCCAGGAGCTCTTCCAGGCAAACGCGGAGAAGCTGCCCCATATCGTCCACTTCCCCTTCTTCGATGGGCAAGGGCCGGTCTTCGAGAGCTTCGCCAAGGTCGGTCTCGCCTTCACCGGAAACTGGCAGAAGATTCGGAAGGCCTTCCAGGATGCCCTCAGCGCCATCGAGGCCGAAAGCGCCGAAAGCCAGACCGCGTAGGGCAGTAGCGAGAGGGCTGTACCCTTACCCCTCCGGCAACCACTCCCTTGTGCAAGGACGGCCAGTCCCTTCCTCCTGCGGCTACGGGGCCGTATCAACTCAAATCCTCGTGCAAATCCGCCCGGCGGTTGATAAGATGGCATGATGTTCGGTGCCGGGGTGGCGGAATGGGCAGACGCACGGGACTTAAAATCCCGGGGCCGAAAGGCCGTGCGGGTTCGAATCCCGCCCCCGGCACCAATTTTTTCAATAACTTACTAGCCTCTACTTTTTGGACAATCCTCTCGGCTTCCCCGATTGTGCCCAAAATTGTGCCCACGGAGGGGCAATTTCAGATGAAATATTAACTTTTAGGTCGGTTGGGCAAAGTAACGATTTCCTGGGATAATATTAACTTCCAGAAGACCACCGGATTCTTTGGCTGGGCAGCGCTTGGAATCGATTAGGCACCGCCCACATTAAGATGCTCAAATTAGGGAAGGGTCGCTATATCTTGCAACAAGACACCCTCATCCCTTATATTAAAATCTGCCTTATCGATCGGGATGCTTTGTATTCACTAGCGGCGAGGACATGATGAGAATTAGCTGGAAAAGCCTCCTCTCTTCCTTCTCATTGATGCTCCTAAGCTCGGTCCTGTTGCTCTTACTCTTTGAAGTAGCCTTGAGAAACTTTGCCCCCCAACCGTTATATTCCTATGAACAAGGTCTGTTCACAAGCTCTGCAGATTTCGGCTATTCTTTGACCCCCCTTGCCAAAGGACTCCACTCCCAGCCAGAGTATTCTTACTTCATCAGAGCAAATTCTTACGGTTTCCGAGGCAAGGAGCCGAGATTTGATGCCCAGTACCGTGTTCTAATTTTGGGTGATTCCTTTGGAATGGGCCAAGGGGTCGGGGAGGGAAAGAATCTGGCCGAGTTATCCCAGATATATTTCAATGATAGAGATGTGGACGTGGACATTTTTAATACGTCCCTGGCCGGTTACTCTGGTATCAATCAGTTGAAGGTACTGCACAAGTTTGTAAAGACCTATAAGCCTAAATTAGTCATTCTCCTTTTCTATTGGAATGACGTCGGGGCGAGGCGGTCACTATCTGTTCAAAACGGATACCTGGTGGTGAATGCCGGGAACAAATACACAGCGCCCTTCAGGGAGTGGCTCAACAACCATTCTCATCTTTATTCTCTAGTCAGGAGGTTTTATTACATCCAGAAAACCAAGGGAGAGGTGAAAAGAGGCCTTGGAGGACAATACGCTGATTCGGACATGGAAACCACAATAAAGTATATCAATGAAATGAAGACTATTTGGGAATTAAATAAACCAGCCTTTGTGGTTGTCCTTCTCCCCCGGGAAGGTATTTACGAAGGAACTGCTGAATTTCGGCGCAGCAAGAAGACATTCATCGATATGTTAACGAAAAATTCCGTGCTGGCAAGGGATTGGACTCTCGAACTGCCTCCAAACGATAGGAATCATCTGAATTATAAAATTGATCATCATTGGAACGAAGCTGGCCACGCCTATTTTGCGAAGGTACTGACTCGATTGATTGAAGAAATGAAAAAGGACGATTGAGGCACTACTTTTTTCCAATTCACCACCGATGGTAGGGCTTTAATCTCTAAGCAAGTTGGCCGTGTCAAGTCCCTCCTAAGGAAGATTACACGATGTAATCGCCCCTGATGACCCCCTGCCTTCAGGGGCAAATAACCCCAGTAATATTAACTTTAATCCAAAAAGGTCCTCACTCGTGAGGATCATGCGGACTAACCTTTCTGGACTTCCTCAACAATTCGCTCTGCAACCTCTATTTCACCCGAAAGTGTACCCATTGAGGCATGATATTGGGATAGAGCTTGGGCCGCTCTTGCTAAATCGGACTCGCTGGTGATGTTGTAACGGTCAAAGACGCTTCGGGTCTTGTGGCCCGAAATCCTCATGGCCACCCGCTCAGGGATGCCCCCCCAAGCACCCCCCTGTTCCTCGCGATACCCTCTGGGTATAATACAGCTTCGACCAGAAGGGAGGCCTGGTCCCGTGACGGCCTACTCGCTGCAGGACAAACCAGCCCTGGCCGGCCTGGACGACTACCGACGGCTGTGTGAGGCGTGGCGCTGGTCCATCCCTGAGACCTACAACATCGCCGCCGACTGCGTGGACAAGCACGCCGCCGACCCGGCGCGAGCGGACCACCCGGCCCTCATCTGGGAGAACGCCTCGGGCGAGACTCTCAGCTACAGCTTCGGCCAGATGAGCGAGCTTACGAGCCGCTTCGCCCACACGCTTAAGCGTCTCGGGGTCCGGCCGCGCCAGCGCATCCTCATCAGGCTACCTAACGTACCCGCTTTCCAGATAGCCTTTCTCGGCGCCATCAAGGCCGGGGCCGTGCCGATCCCCTCGAGCGTGATGTTCCGGGCCTCCGAAGTCCGCTACCGGCTCGCCGACAGCCGGGCCACCGCCGTGGTGACCACCAACGAGCACCTTCCGGAGGTGCTCGAGGCGGCCGAGGAGGTCCGAGAAGTTCGGTGGCTGCTCATCGACGGCCCCCTGCCCCGGCCCGCCCACAAGCGGATGGTCTCGCTCGAAGACGCCCTGGCACGGCACGGCCCGCCCTACCCCATCGCACCGACTCGCCCGGACGAGCCCGCCTACATCTGCTACACCTCGGGCACCACGGGCGAGCCGCGCGGGGTCGTCCATACCCACCAAAGCGTCCCCGGCAAGGACCCTGCGGTGCTCTGGTGGCAGGATCTCAGGCCCACAGACCGGGTCGCCCACTCGGGGCATCTCTCGTGGACATACCCGCTCGGCTTCGGCTTCCTCTTTCCGTGGCGCCACGGGGTGACGACAGTCTGCTACGACGGCCCATTCGACCCGCTGCGGTGGTACGAGCTGCTCGCCCGCCACGAGGTCACGGTCTTCACGAGCGTGCCGACGGCCTACCGGAAGATGCTTCACGATGTCGCCGAGCCCCCGGCCCTGCCCCGCCTGCGGCACGTCACGAGCGCCGGCGAGCCGCTGCCGCCGGAGGTCTTCGAGGCCTGGGCCGAGCGCCACGCCCTGCCCATTTACGAAGGGCTCGGGATGAGCGAGTTCAGCCTCTTTGTGACCAACCTCGTGGGGGTCCCCATCAAACCCGGCTCGTGCGGGCTGCCCCAGCCGGGCCACCGCTGCGCCGTGCTGGATGATGAGGGCCTGGAGCTTTCGGCCGGCGAGGAGGGCCTGCTGGCCGTCGAGCAGGCAAGTCCCGCCTGCATGCAAGGGTACTGGGACAAGCCAGATGAGACCGCCTCCGCTTTCCGCGACGGGTGGCTCGTGGCGGGCGATACGGTCCGCCTCGACGAGGACGGCTACATCTGGTTCGTCGCCCGGGCCGACGACATGATTACCTCGGCCGGCTACCGGATCGCCCCCCAGGAGATCGAGGCCGTGGCGGGCAGCCACGAGGCGGTCGCCGAGGCCGCCGCCGTGGGTGCGCCCGACCCCATGCGCGGCCAGGTCGTCAAGCTCTTCGTCGTCTTGAAGGATGGCCACGCACCCTCCGAAGAGCTGGTCGCCTCCATCCAGCAGTTTTGCAAGGCGAACGCCGCGCCGTACAAGTACCCCCGCCAGGTCGCCTTCATCGACGAGGTCCCCAAGACCCACAGCGGCAAAATCAAGCGCGGGGCGCTGAGGGAGGGAGGGTGAGGGCAAAGGTATTCCGATTGAAGAACCTCTGGAACCGTGAGTGATGCCATGCAGAAGCGTCTCTCGGTTTTCCTCGCCTTTGTCCTCGCTGCCCTATTAAGCCTCTCGGTAACCGAGGCAAAAGCCGAACAACCCAAACTCGTTGTTCAGATAACCATCGACGCGTTACGGGGCGACATGCCTCTACGCCTCAAGGACCGCTTTGGCCCTAGAGGCTTCAGGTATCTTATGGAACACGGTGTCTATTTCACCAATGTCCACTACCTCCATGCCAACACGTATACCGCAGTCGGACATGCCACCCTGGCCACCGGAGGTCATACGGCGCAACACGGCATGGCCGGAAATAAATGGTATGACCGGGAAACCGGAAGGCGCATCTACAGCGTGGAAGACAACCGATACACGCTCATCGGCAAAGGGCCCAAAGCGCATCAAGGCACTTCCCCACGCAACCTGACATCCAGCACTGTTGGCGATGAGTTGGTGCTCGCTTCCGGGCATGAGGCCAGGGTGTTCAGCGTCTCGATGAAAGACCGGAGCGCTATCATTCCTGGCGGACACCTGGGCAAGGCGTTCTGGTACGATTCGAGCTCGGGCGAATTTGTCACCAGTACGTACTACTACAAGAAATACCCGGCGTGGGTGGCGGCGTGGAATAAGGCCAGACCTGCAGACAAGTACCGAGACACCTCCTGGGCCCTCATGTACGACACAGCCTCCTACATCTATGGCGATGCGGACGATCGGCCCTTCGAACGAGCCATCCACGATCTGGGACGGACGTTTCCCCACTCCCTCAAGACTGAAGATACAGAAACTTTTTACAAAAGCTTGCGATACACACCCTTTGTCGACGAATTGACCCTAGCGTTTGCCAAAGAGTTACTGAAACAGGAAAAGCTGGGCCAAGGCGACACGATCGATATGTTGGCCATTAGCTTTTCCGCCACCGATAAGATCGGTCATGCTTTCGGTCCCCACAGCCTGGAGTACGAAGACAACCTGTTGCGCCTCGATGCCACCTTGGCGGACCTTTTAGCCTTTCTCGATGCAACCAACGGCTTGGAGAGAACACTCGTAGTGCTAAGCGCTGACCACGGGGTGAATGAAATCCCTGAATACAAGCAAAGTCTTGGGTTTCAAGCGGGACGTCACAATCCAAAGGAGTTTATCGAGTTAGCTAATGCGGCTTTACAAAACCGTTTTCGTAGTACGGATAATTTTGTCCTGGGATTCTTCCGGCGTCCTAGCCTCTACCTCAATCGTGAGACCATCAAGAAGCTCGGTCTTGACCCTGAAACGGTAGAAAAGGCTCTAGCCGAAGAAATCCTAAAGGTCCCCGGGATAGCGCTGGCCGTAGCCCGGACCGACCTGTTGGCCGGGAAATTGCCGAATAACCCCATAATGCATAAGGTGGAGCGGGCATTTCATCCCGGGCGGTCCGGCGACGTAATCATCGTCCAAGAGCAATTCTGGTACCTCGATGAGAATACCACTCTTTCGGCTAACCACGGCTCGCCTTACAGCTATGATGCCCACGTCCCTATCATGTTCGCCGGCCCAGGGATCAAACCTCAGACGGTCTATCGCCTCGTGGCGCCTGCGGATATCGCCCCGACCCTTTCCGCCTTCCTGGGCATCAAGCCTCCATCGGGATCAGTCGGCACGCCACTGATCGAGGTGCTTGGTGGGCACTAGGGTTTCGAGAGGATGATAAACGTCTGCCAATACCAATTTTTTCCTTTGGAAGGGAGATTGTCATGAGAATCTTGCCTTTCAGGCGTTATCACCGAAGACATTTATTTGTTTTGGCGGGAATAATTTATTTCCTCTTTGTTGGTTCTGTGAACGTAGTAGCAGATACGTCCAAGAGGGGTAAAAATATCGTTGAGTTATTTAAGGGCTTATCCAAATCGACCGACTGGCAGCTGGTAAAAGAAGTAAAACTGGACTTTCGTACTTACCACCCTCAAGGGATGGTCAAAGTTGGTCCATATTTTTACATCTCAGCAGTAGAAATTAAAGAGCGGACTGTAAAATATAAAGACTTAGGTATTCTCTTTGAGCCTGGTCAACCTGATCGGACCGAAGGAAAAGGGGTGGGTCATCTATTTAAGGTGGACGGCAAAGGGAACCTTGTAGATTCCGTGACCTTGGGGGACATAGCCAGGGCAATTTATCACCCGGGTGGAATCGATTTTGACGGAAAATGGCTCTGGGTTTCCGTCGCTCAGTATCGGCCCCATAGTTTATCCATAGTCTATAGAGTAAGTATTGAGGATTTATCCGTTGAGAAGGTATTCGAATTTGAAGATCACATTGGTGGAGTGGTTTACAACCGGGAGGACAATACCCTCCATGGGGTGAGTTGGGGGTCCAGAACGTTCTATAACTGGGATTTGAAAGGCAATTTGATGAGCCGTGCTCAAAACGGTAGCCACTATGTGGATTATCAAGATTGTCAATATGTAAAAGACTCCCGCATGTTGTGTGGAGGAGTGAATATATACTCCTACCCCGACCCAAAGGTGGGGAAATTCGCCCTAGGTGGCATTGCCCTTATTGATCTCGACACCTCTGTAGCAAAGCACCAAATTCCACTAATGTTGCATCCTGGAAAACCGAAGCCAATGCCAAGGATTGTCATGACTGGAAATCCAATATTTGCTGAAGTGAAGGGTGATCAGCTGAACTTCTACTTTATGCCAGAGGATGATAATTCAACGATCTATATTTACAGACCTCAGTAGGGGATGCGAAAAGAGACCACCAAGACTGTTCTGGCTACCAGCTTCCCGGACATTTGGTCAAGGATGAGACAAGAGGGCCGCGGCCGCTCAGGTGGCCTTCATCGACGAGGTCCCCAAGACCCACAGCGGCAAAATCAAACGCGGGGCGCTGAGGGAGGGATAACCTTGTTGGCTCAGCCCTTGCGGCTGTCCGTTATTTTTTGCGGACAGGGGTAATCCGCCTTAGGCGGACCGACCACCCGGGATTGCCATTCAAGCATGTAAGCTTTGCAGTATCAATTACTTACTAGAGTTAGACACCTCCTTCTCGTAAATCCAGTTTCCGAAATTGCATGGGTTTCGATAATCGAAGCTAAATCAACGGCTTATAGCGATTCGAGGCTCTTGGACAGAGTTAGACACTCTACGCTTCCGTCCAAGGCCCGATTTTCCGGCAACTCCTGCAATATCAATCCGCAACGTGAGGTTAGACACTTCTGAAAAGTGTCTAAATGTGTCTAAAAGTGTCTAATTTGTCTAATGTGTCAAGGGGTGGTTTGAGGGGGAGCGGCTGGCCGAATGCTCCTTGAACCTCTGGCGTTTGGTAGAATATATTAGTAGTAGAGAGGCGCATCGTCTCTCTTCGGAGGCTTCCTTCCCATGAGCACGCTCGCCGACATCATCGACCCGCTCACGGAAGTCCGGGACGAGCTGGTTGTCCCCAAGAAAGACAAGGCGCTGACGTGTCTCGCCTGCGGGCACCGGTGCTTCATCAAGGAGGGCCGCAGGGGCATCTGCAAGGTGCGGTACAACGAGGGCGGAGAGCTTAAGGTCCCAACGGGCTACGTCGGGGCGCTCAACTGCGACCCGACCGAGAAGAAGCCCTTCTTCCACTTCTTGCCAGGCTCGGCGACGCTGACCTTCGGGATGCTCGGGTGCGACTACCACTGCGGCTACTGCCAGAACTGGCTCACATCCCAGGCGCTCCGCGACCCCAACGCCGTCGCCCCGCCCCAGAGAACCACGCCGGAGATACTCGTGCGCATCGCCCGCGAGAAGGGCGCCCGCATCGTCGGCTCCTCGTACAACGAGCCGCTCATCACGGCCGAGTGGGCCCGGGACGTCTTCGAGCTGGCCAAGGCCGAAGGATTGAAGACCTGCTTCATCTCCAACGGCAACGCCACCCGCGAGGTCCTGGATTACCTGCGGCCCGTGACCGACGGCTACAAGGTGGACCTCAAGAGCATGCAGGATAAAAGCTACCGCCGCCTGGGAGGCGTGCTCCAGGTCGTGCTCGATGCCATCCCGATGCTCGTAGAGATGGGGTTTTGGGTCGAGGTGGTGACGCTGCTTATCCCGGGCTTCAACGACTCCGAGGAGGAGGTCCGCGAGGCGGCCTCCTACTTGGCCGGGGTCTCGCCCGCCATCCCGTGGCACGTGACCGCCTTCCACAAGGACTACAAGATGACCGACCCGGACGACACGCCCGCCGCCACCCTCATCCGCGCCACCGAGATCGGCTACGAGGAGGGGCTCCACTACGTCTACGCCGGCAACCGCCCGGGCCAAGTCGGCTCCCTGGAGGATACCCGGTGCCACGGCTGCGGCACGACGCTGATCCGGCGGGTCGGCTTCCACGTCCGCGACCAAAGGGTCGGGCCCGACGGGCGCTGTCCCAAGTGCGCGACCGCCATCCCCGGCATCTGGTCCTGACGACCCCCGATAGATGCGTCTCTCGCGTTCATCGCGGTTATATGTTCCATGAGCCTTCTGCCCTTCATCCTCTCTATCCCGCACGGGGGCCTGGAGGCGCCGCCCGAGGTGGCGGACCGGCACGCGCTTACCGACGAGGAGCTTTTCACCGAGTGCGACGCCTTCACCCGCGAGCTCTACGGAATGTCCGACGCTCTGCTCGGCGAGGTCACCCAGGACGTGGCACGGGCCCTCGTCGATCTCAACCGCCCGCCGGATGACCTGCCGCCCGAGACCGACGACGGCGCCATCAAGACGGCCACGCGCTTCGGCCGCCCCGTCTGGCGCGACGGTGAGGTGCCTGAGGCGGACCTCCAGCGAACGCTCCTTGAGCGCTACTACCACCCGTATCACCGGCGCCTGGCTGAGCTGCTTGAGGCCCGCCGGGACGATGTGCGGCTGCTTATCGATTGTCACACCATGTCCGGCACCGGCCCACCGGCCGCAAAGGACGCGGGCGCGCGCCGTCCCCTCATCTGCTTAAGCAACCTCGGGGACGAGAACGGCAACGCCGGCCGCCACGGGCGCACGAGCGTGCCGCAGGCCGTGCTGGAGCGGCTTCGCGACATCATGGCCGACGTCTTCGCCTCTGAATTCGCCTCCAGCGACCACCCCCATCCCATCACCTTAAACAAGCCGTTTATTGGGGGCCACATCACCAGACACTACTCCGCAGGCGGCTTGTGGGTCGTCCAGATCGAGCTCTCAAAGGACCTCTACCTTCACCCCCGCTGGTTCGACCCGACCAGCAGGAGCATGGACGGCGGGCGCCTAAGCGACCTCAACGCCATGGTGCGGACCGCCTTGGCCGAGCTGGCTCGCTCCTCCGAGTTGTCATGAAGCCCGGCGCCTCTTTGCCCTGGCAAACCTCTACTACGGCACAAGCCTCTCTCCATAAAAAAACCGCCCGCAGCGGATAAGCACTGCGGGCGGCTTCGTATCTCGGCTACAGGGGGATGTTGCCGTGCTTCTTCGGCGGATTGGTCATCCGCTTGTTGCGGGTCATCTCCAGGGCCTGGATGACTTTGACCCGGGTCATCTTCGCCTCGATCACCTCATCGATGTAGCCGAGCTCGTGCGCCAGGTACGGATTGGCGAACTTCTCCCGGAACTCCTCGACCTTCTCGGCCTTGAAGGCATCCGCGTCCTCGGCTGCGGCGATCTCGCGGCGGAAGAGAATCTCCACGGCCCCGTCGGGCCCCATGACCGCGATCTCCGCCGTCGGGTAGGCGTAGTTGAGGTCGCCGCGGACGGCCTTGCTGCTCATCACCACGTAGGCCCCACCGTACGACTTGCGGGTGATGAAGGTGATGCGGGGCACGGTCGCCTCACAGTAGGCGTAGAGGAGCTTGGCGCCGTGCTTGATGACGCCGCCGTGCTCCTGGCCCACGCCGGGCAGGAAGCCGGGCACGTCCTCGAAGGTCAATATGGGGATGTTGAAGGCGTCGCAGAAGCGGATGAAGCGGGCTCCCTTGAGGGACGAATCAATATCGAGCACGCCGGCCAGGTGGGCGGGCTGATTGGCAACCACCCCCACCGTCTGGCCGTTGAACCGGCCGAAGCCGACGATGATGTTCTTGGCGTAGTCGGGCATGACCTCGAAGAAATTGTGGTCATCAACAACGGTGCGGATGAGCTCCAGCATATCGTAGGGAAGCTGCGGGTTGTCGGGCACCAGGAGGTTCAAGTCCTCGTCGATGCGGCCCGGGTCGTCGGATGTGGGCACCAACGGCGGCTCTTCCATGTTGTTCTGGGGCAGGAAGCTCAACAGCTCCTTGACGTTGATGAGGCACTCCTCATCGTTACTGACGGCGAAATGGGAAACCCCGCTCTTGGAGGAGCAGATATCGGCCCCCCCGAGCTCCTCGAACGTCACCTCCTCGGCCATGACGGTCTTGATGACATCCGGGCCCGTGATGAACATGAAGCTCGTATCCCGAACCATGAAGACGAAGTCGGTGACGGCGGGGCTGTAGACCGCACCCCCGGCGCAGGGGCCCATTATGGCCGATATCTGAGGCACCACGCCGCTGGCCAGGACGTTGCGCAGGAAGATTTCACCGTAGCCGGCCAGGCTGGCCACACCCTCCTGGATGCGGGCTCCACCGGAGTCGTAGAGCCCGATGATCGGCGCCCCCGCCTTCATGGACATGTCCATAATCTTGCAGATCTTCATGGAGAAGATCTCGCTTAAGGAGCCGCCAAACGAGGTAAAATCGTGTGCAAAAACATAGACCAGGCGACCGTCGATTTTTCCACAGCCCGTCACCACCCCGTCGCCGAGGATTTTATTTTTGTCCATGCCGAAGTAGGTGCAGCGGTGGACGGCAAATTTGTCGAATTCGACAAAGGTTCCCTCGTCGATGAGAATATCGATCCGCTCCCGGGCGGTCAGCTTGCCGGCCTTGTGTTGACGCTCGATCCGACCCTCCCCCCCGCCTAGCTCGGCCTCGGTGTGACGCCGTTGCAGCTCCGCAATTTTCTCTTCAATGGTCACGACATACCTCCTCTCGGCGTTGGACGCCAATCGACCCGAACGCTCCGGAACGGAGCGGACTCAGGGGGATAGCCCGCGGTGGTGGTCAAGGGGTTGGGGGGGCGTGGGACCAACGATAAGGCCCCACGGGTTTACTCTGCAAATAGTACAGCATTTCATACAACCAACCCCATCTCCCTGTCAAGCCTCATGGGGTCGGCGTCCAGGGCCGCTTGTGGCCTCTCTCAGGCGTGTGGCATAGTAGGCCTCCGCCCTGAAGGGAAACGACGTCGTCGAGCGCATCCACCGGGAGTTCCCTGATGACCTTCCTCTCGATGCCGCGCCACCGTTTCGGCGCCGCAGCAGGCCTCCGGGTCCTCATAGGGGTAGCCCTCGCGGCGGCCCTGGCCTGGCCCGCAGCCCCCGCCGCCTCGGCGGAGCCGATCGGTGGCTTCAGTCGCCAGCCCGTCTCAGCCCGGCGGGCCCTGGCCCCGGCCGAGCAGGCCCGCCTGAAGGCATGGAACACGGCACATCCCAGCGCCCTCATGGACCCTGGCCGGGTCAGCAGCCTGGAGCTCCATTTCCTCAAGCATGCGGCAGGGGGAAAGGAGTTCCTAGACCGAGGCTTCTTCGGGGCCTCCCCCCGCTTCTCCACCCCTCAGGACTACGAGAAGGCCGCCCGCGCCCTGGCCGCGGGTAGGGCCGACGGCCGCCGAACCCGGCGGTTCCGGCGCTCCGACGGCGCGACGGTCACCGTCGAGACCGCCTCGGGCGGTGTCGTCGTCGCGGCACCAAGCGGCCGGATCAAGACGTTCTTCAACGCCGCGGCCCGCTGCTTCGGCCACGAGCCGGCCGTGCGGTGCACCGTGTCCCTTGATCGGATGGTCCGGTGGGTCCGCCGCCGCACAACCAGCGGCCGGCTTGCCGAGGTCGACTACGCTCGAGACCCGCTGGCTGGACCCCACCCGCTCGAGCCCCTTCCTGCCGACAGCCGACCGCCATCGGCACCACCCTAGCATTCCCTCTCCCTCGTCGCCGAGAGAGCAAGGGACAAGCGCGTCTCCCAAGGCTAGAAGGGCGAATTGAGGTTGGAATTGAGGCTCTGGCGGATGGTGTCGGGCAACCTCTCCCGCGTTCCGTGTCTCTTGCCACCAATATCGGACCCCACGCGGAACCTATGGCCTAGGCTCCCGATGCCCCTGAGGTCGAGCATCACGATCATTTTCGTCTCGTCAACCCGATCAAAGAGGGTCGCCTCAACCGACCAGCAACAGCCCCGGTAGACCAGAATGTACTGGTTCTCCAGCACCGAGCCCTCTTTTTCGTCGTACCGGACGCGGTACTGTGCGTGGATGGAGTCGGTGAGGTTAACCCCAACCCCTCCGAGATAGAAGCTCTGAGTGTTTACGCCCGTCGAGACGTTCTGGGAGAAGGTATAGTCGGTATATAAAACCCCGTAGCGGCCGACTTCGAGGCCAACGGTGCTGTTGAGGTTTGCCAGCTGCTCGTGGGCGTAGTCGTAACTGGCGCGGGTGTTGACGATTAAGAACGGAACGACGCGACTCTCCAGGTCAAGCCCGATGGAGCCCAGGGAGATGACGTCACTGCGTTCGTCCTTGCGGTACTCTTTGATGTCGAAAAGTTGGCTTACAGAGAACCGGAAGATTTCGTCCACCTTGCCCTTGGGGCTCTTGGCAAGCACGCGGGTCGTCAGCCCGTAGGTCAACTGGTTCACCCCGACCGTTCCCGTGAGGCCACCGCGATCAAAGGCGTCGATGCCGTCAAAGCGCCCGCCTGTCAGCGTCACGGGGATGAGGAGGCTGTCGGCCTCGTCGAAATCGGACACATATCGGTAAGTAACGGTGGGCTCTATGAGATGCTTGTACTTCTCCGCCCAGCGGTTCTCGTAATGGAAGATGCGGTATACGGTCGGCCCTCTGAGGTTAACCTCCCCCTCGAAGGCCTCGCGGCTCAAATCGTCGCCGATGTTGTTGTTGACAAGGGGACTCTCTCGCTTGCGCCACCAGAAGGTCTCGCGGAAGGCCACCGATGGGGTCACCGAGAGCCACGGCGCAACCGCGATGGGGAGCGAGACTTTCGGGAAGATGTCAAAGCGCGGGGTGTTCTCCACATCCTCGAAGCGCTCGAGGTTGTCGCCGACGAGCTTCTCCTCTTCCTTCTCCTCGAAAAAGTTCGTCCAGGAGCTGGCCATCGAAAAGTAAAAAGGCGTGGGGCCTATCTGCTCGGACTGCTGGCGGAACTGGATGGAGGGAAGTCTCCCGAAGATCTCCTCATCGTCACCCACTAGCCTGTCACCCTCATCTCTCGTGAAGAGGTTGTCCTCCAGGCTCTCAAGCCGCTCGGCGATTATCTGGATGCTTCGGCTCTCCCAGTTCCTGCTCAAAGAGACGAAGCTCTCCGCCTCCCGCTTGGTCCGCAAGTCGAGGTCGTCGCTGAACTCCCGATCGAAGTTCGTATCTTCGCTCTCCAGGTCCATCCGCCCTATCATCTCCACCTCGCCCGGCAGAACTTGCTTGTGATCGAGGGTAATCTTGTAGAACTCACCTCCGAGGGGAAGGTCGTCCGGGGGGGTCCGCTCGTCGTCAAAGAGCCACGAGTGGCGTGAGATGCCCTGGTTGAAAAACTCCCCGTCCTTCAAGTAGCTGGCGTTCAGCTGACCCGAAGAGCGAGCATCGAGGACGTAGCGAAACTCCCCTGTATAGCGGGTGCCCCGCTCTGAGAGATAGTCAAGGCCGAAGGTAGCGTCCATGGAAGGGCTGATGGCCCAGAAAAACTGGTTGGTGACGAAAACTCCGTCATCGCTGGAGGTCCCCACAATGGGTGGCAGCATTCCGGTGCCCCGGTCCGTTTTAATGGAGGTCACCCAATAGGGCAGGAAGAAGAAGGGCACGCCCAGGACTTTCGGGGCGAAGCCGTGGAAGTGGGCATAGCGGCCCAGCTGGAGGCTGGCCCGCCGGGCCCTGAAAGTCCATGGCGACGGCCCTGTGCCGCACGTGGGCCCGCACGAGGTCAGGGTGCCGTGGGTGATGCGCAGCTCATCGTCGCCCACCTTTTCGATCTTCTCGCCCGTGAAGTAGTAGACGGGCGAGGCGAAGCCTTCGGCGTTGTACATGAAGCCCCGCTTCGTGTAGATGTTGAAGATGGCCTTCTCGGACTGGATGAGGCTGCCTTCGGAGCTGATGATGACATCGCCCGTGGCCACCACGTCGCCCGTCTTCGTGTTGAACTCCACCCGGTCGGCTTTGAGGTTGGTCGTATGGTAGGTGATATCGACGCTGCCGGTGGCGATGACGTAGTCCCGGCCTTTGAGGTGGTCGATTTTGTCGGCGAGAATGTTGACGCGGTCGAAAAGAGGCGAGGTAGGGGGGCGGGCCTTCTTGATGGCCTCGACCGCCTCGGAAGGACCCAACTCACCGCCCTCCGTCAACAGAGGACGGTCTACGAATGTTTTGGCCTCGGAGGACTTGGCGGCCCATGCCTGAGAAGGACCGACGGCCACCAAGACCACGCCCAATAGGTAAGCCAGGGCTCGTTGCACGCGAACGCCCCCCCCATCCACGGAACTTCCTTCTGCGGAACGTTCCAAGGCTAGGCAAGCCCAACGGACTTACTGTGGTCTGGTTATTCGCTGCTTTACCTTTTATCGAATAACCTTTTGTATAAAAATAGCTTAATTTATTTAAGTTGTCAACCGCGGGGTGCCGATTCGTAAATTGGTGCGCGCGGGTGGGAAAAAGGGGGAATGGCCGCCCATACATCAGTCCTAACCCACAACGCATTGTTCCAAAAGCGATTACTCCGGGAAGGCTCGGGGCGTTTCCGCGCCGTCCGACGGCTTGCCCCCCCGCCGTCCGCTGGGTACAATTGACCACACCCTGGGGTGCCCAGGGTCAACCTTCCTCAAGGGAAGCATCACCGTGGCCAAGCGAGGGACGCTCTTCGTGATAGATGGGCCCAGCGGGTCGGGTAAATCCTCGATCCTGCGTGCCCTGGAGAGCGACCCTGCCCTAGACCTCACGCACATCAAACGCCGGACCACACGAGAAGAGCGGCCAGGAGATGAAGTCGAGGACAACTACGAGTTCGTCTCGCAGGAAGAGTTCCGCCGCATGGTCGAAGCCGGGGAGTTTCTCGAATGGAAGGACTACCTCTTCGGCATGTCCTACGGCACCCCGAGGCGCGAGGTGGAAGAGCTGCTGGATGCCGGCCGCAACGTGGTCGCCATTATCAATCTAGGCAGCCTCCCGGCGGTGAAGGAAGCCATTCCAGACGCCGTGGGGATCTTCGTCAACACCGCCCTCGATTACCTGGAGCGCCGCCTGAGAGCCCGGGGCGACCACACCGAGGAGCAGATCGCCGAGCGGCTCGGCAACGCGGCGGCCTCCGCTGAGCTGGCGCCCCTGTACGACCACGTCGTCTCCAACGACGATGGCCGCCTCGATGCATGCCTCCAAGAGGTCCGCCGCATCGTCGCCACCCACCTGGGGCTGGCCGAGCACGACGATTAGACGGGCGGTGGCCCTAAGGACAGCCCACCGCCCGCTTTGAAAATCCCCTTGAGCGCAGGCGCTCCCATGCGATACAATGGATCGTTGGAGGGAGCGGGAGCCGGTAAAACTCTCACTCACCGTTTCGAGGTGCCTATGCAACGATACGCCGTTTCCGCTTTCGCCTCTTTAGCCACTCTCGTTGTCCTTGTCCTCCTTCTGCCCGCGCCCACTCTGGCTGCCAAGAAGAAAACCTCCCGGAAAGGAACCCCCAAGGTTGTCTGTCGCTCACCGAGAGCCAAGGACGCTGCTCCTAAAGACACCCCCAAGCTCATCCTCATGGTAAATATCAGGGCCAACATCCGCTGGGGGCCGGCCACAAGCTACAAGAAGCTCTGGACCGCGACCAAGTACACCCCGCTCGAGGCTCTCTGCCAATACGAGGCCGCCTATCCCGATGGCGCGAAGGAGAAATGGTACTACGTTCGCGATTTTGAGGGGTTTATGGGATGGGTCAATGATACGGTAATCGAAAAAAGCCGGGCCGTCATCGTCAATGTCAAACAGGCCGTGGCCCGCACGGGGCCGGGGCCAGATAATCGCCCTGTCTGGAACATCGAGAAAGGGTACACACTCAAGGTGCTTGGGAAGAAGGGCAGGTGGTATAACGTCGAGGACGCCGACGGCGAGAAGGCTTGGATATACGAGGACGTGCTATGGGGGAGCACTGACTGAGCCGAGCAGATCCTCCGCCATCCCTTCGCCTCCGGCCTCGCCGCTGCCCTGCCCGCTCAGCCCCGGAGACGTCCTGCCTTATCCAGGCCAGCAGCCTCCTGCACCACCACAGCTTCCTCAGCGGGCGTTAGGCCGAAGAGCCGGCCGACGAGCCCGTCGATTGCCTCATCGGTCTCGGCAACGACGCCAGCCTCGGCTCCATCCTGATGGAGAGCGAGCATCCGCTCGGCCATCCACGCCAGGGCGGGCGTCATCAGGGCCTTTCCGTTGGTTTGCCGAAAGAGCCGCCGGACTAATCCCGCAGGACCTTCTTCGGCCAGCCAGGCCTCCGCGTTGGAGGCGTCCTCGGGCCTCCAGGAGGCGTGAGGCGGCCCGAAGGGGGCCGTGGCCAGCGGTCTTACGAAATACTCTAGCATCGCGCCTTTGGGCTTCCCCACACACCGGTAGACGAGGTTCCCCAGGGCGCTGTTGGCTATCGCCAGGGCGGCCAGCATCGTGGAGCGGTCCACCCCGGCTTTGGGCACGAGCACCCGGATGTCGCCCCCGTCGTTGAAGCACCCGCGCTCATCCAGCGTGAAACGATTCTCCGGGGCCCGATACGGGACGACGAGCTTCGCCGGAGCCTCGAAGAGTGAACGGCGGCGGGGACGCTCCAGCCGCCACCAGGGATGTCGGCCGAGGCGGGCCTCGTTCCGGGAAGCCAAGCGTGCCCGGTTGGCCTCCAGGTAGGCCGCCGCCCGGGGATAGCGGGAAATATCAACCTCGTCGTCGAGATAGAGCAGCCACCGTCTGGGGCGGAGGGGCCTGTAGCGGCGAATCTCTCCATTCTTAAGACACGGCCTTAGCAATTCATCTTCAATCCCGTATTTTTCAATGTCTTCCTTGTTAAGGGTAAAGACGCCGTTGCAGCCGCTCGTGGGGCCTTTTTCAATGTGGAAGAGGGCCCCCAAGGGACACCCAACCCTGTGGGCCTTCTTGAGGATGGCGTCCACCTCGGCCGAGGCGAAGACCCAGCGGGACGGGTCGAGGGCACGTTGGGGGACGCGAGCCTCCGGGCCGGTGGGGCCTCCCGCCGGGCCGTTCAGTTCCGTGAGACTGATGGGCCGGTAATGAACCCGGTGGCCGTCGGCCCCCTCCCCCGCTCGCCTCTTGGCCAGAATCACCGCCGCCGTATGCACGCCCCGGCCGGGGAAGACCTGGGAGGGGCCGAAGTCGAATACCGCCTCGAGGCGGCTTGTGGCGAGGACGTACCGGCGGAGCTTCTCCCCATAGGTGTTCTGGAACCAGTATGCCGGGGCGATGAAGCCGAGCCGCCCGCCGGGCTGCAGCAGCTCCAGGCCCCTCTGGACGAAGAAGGCCGAGAGGTCGTTGTAGCCGGTGTAGGTCTCGGGGAAGCGGGCTCGAAGATACGGGGCCAGGTGGCGAAGGGCCCGCGGGCCGACGTACGGCGGGTTTCCGACGACGGCTGCCCATCCGCGCGGGCCGACTCCGTCGAGAGGAAATCGCTCCGGAAACGCAAGCTCCCAGTGGAGGGCCGAAGGCGCCTCCCCTGTCGGGAAGAGGCGCTCACACCAGGCGTCCATCGCCCTCCGAATGGACTCGGGGTCCGGCTCGCCGCTGCCAGCCAGGCCCAGATCGTCCCGCCAGGCCCCGACCAGCGCATCGCCCGCCTGCACCGACCGGCTCAGAGCTTCGGCCGCCCCCTCCCCTCCGCCTGAGGCGAGCCAGAGCCCAAGGCGGGCCAAGTGGACGGCCTCGGGGTCGATGTCCACGCCGTAGAGGGACTGGAGGCCCATCTGCCGCCTCCAGGCGAGCCGTTCCTGACGCTCCGGCCCGACCCACCCACGCCGGACGGCTTCGTCCTCCAGCACCCGCATGGCCTCCAGGAGAAAGGCCCCCGCCCCACAGGCGGGGTCGCAGACGGAGACGGCCTGAAGGTCCTCGGGGGTTTCGGCACCAGCAAGAAGGAGCCGGAGGGTCCGCTCGACGATCAGTTGCACCACGGGGACAGGTGTGTAGACCGCCCCCAGGGTCTTCACCCGCTTCGAATTGCGACCGACCCCGGCCCCGGTGGCCTCCCACCCGAGCGACGCCTCGTACACGGCCCCAGGGAGGCGCAGGGAGGCCCACTCATCACCGATCCCCTCCTCGGCGACCATGGCGTCGAGGAACGCAACGAGCGGGGCTACAGCCCCCTCAGAGGGGGGCTCACGAAGGATGCGCTCCAGGCCCCGGCCGAGGAGCCCCCCGGACAGGATGGAATGCTTCCCTGGCGCCTCGCGCAGGACCTCCCAGAGGCAGCCGCTATCAACCTTCCGACGGTTATTCTTTATTAAACGATGGAGATGGGAGGTCCCATCTTCCACGAACCGCTCGAGCAATACGGCCGAGGCGGCGAGCAGCACCGTGCCGACAGCAGAAGCGAGGGGATCGCCTCCCGCCGCCGTGCTGCGCTCCTCACGAAGCTGGGCCGAGACCGCATCCCGCGCCCGCCCGACGACCCGCCGCTCCCAGGCTCCACCCTTCCCATCTTGCCGGGGTCGATCCGGAATCGTAGCCCTCGATTTCCTCTTAAGTTTTCCGCTGGAACCCATTGAAACGACAGTAGCATGGACGATGATAAGATGCAAGCCGCCAATTGAATAAGGCCTCGGTGCAGGATGCGGGGCCGCTCGAACTCATGAAGAACTCAAAGATGGAAGAGTTCCGACGAACGCACCCCCTCGCCCCCTCCCATTGACAACCCCTCGGGCAGCGGTGTAAGGGTAAGAGCACTGAGCCGTCCCGCTTGAGAGGAGTCGAGCACGTGGACCTTCGGATTATTCAAGAGCTGGCCGAGGAGAGCGACCGCAAAATCCTCCTGCTCGTGCTCGACGGCGCGGGGGGGCTCGCCGTGGAGCCGGGCGGGCCCACCGAGCTCGAGGCCGCCCGCACGCCCAACCTCGACGAGTTGGCGGCCGCCTCAAGCTGCGGCCTCATGGACCCCGTGGCCCCGGGGATTATCCCCGGCAGCGGGCCCGGCCACCTGGGGCTCTTCGGCTACGACCCCTTCCGCTACCTCATCGGGCGGGGAGCGCTCTCGTGCGCGGGGGTGAACTTCCTGATGGAGCCAGAGGACATAGGGCTTCGGGCGAACTTCGCCACGGTTGACGAGTCGGGCGCCATCACCGACCGGCGGGCCGGGCGGATAGAGACGAGCAGGTGTGCGGAGCTGTGCGAGAAGCTGGAGGCCGCCGTCGCACTTGAGGGCCTGCAGGTTTTAGTTAAGCCCGAGAAGGACTACCGCGCGGCGGTGGTCCTGCGGGGCAAGGAGCTGAGTGCGGCCGTAACCGACACCGACCCCCAGCGCGCGGGGGTCCCGCCGCTAAAGGCCACGCCCGGCGACGACAGCCCCGAGGCCGCCCGCACGGCCGAGGCGATCAACGAGCTCACCCGCCAGGCACTAGAAGTCCTCGCCGACGAGGGGCCCGCCAACGCCATCGTCCTTCGGGGGGCGGCGCGAAAGCCCGACCTCCCGCCGATGCAGGAGGTCTTCAAGGTCAATCCCGTGGCCATCGCCACCTACCCCATGTACAAGGGCCTCGCCCGGCTCGTGGGGATGGAGGTCGTCGAGGGGCTAGAGCAGACCGAGGAGGTCTTCGATGCTCTGAACAAGGTTATCGACGACTACACCTTCTTCTTCTGCCACATCAAAGAGATCGACAGCCGGGGCGAGGACGGCGACTTCGAGGCCAAGGTCCGTCTCATCGAGGAGGTGGACGCCCTCGTGGCCCGCATCCCGCGCGAGGCGTTCGGGGCAATAGCCGTCACCGCCGACCACTCTACCCCGAGCACCCTTCGAACCCACAGCTGGCACCCGGTGCCGGTTCTTCTCTGGTCGCCGACCTGCCGGGCCGATGGGGTCGAAAGCTTCGACGAGCGGGCCTGCGCCGGAGGGGGCCTCGGGCGCTTCCGGGGCGTGGATCTCATGCCGCAGCTTCTGGCCCACGCTCAAAGGCTCAAGAAGTACGGGGCGTGAGGTGCATGAGAAAGGAGGGAGAAGCGTGACTGCCAGGGCCAGCACCAGGCAAAACAGGAGCGACCGCTGGATGAAGATCTCCTCACGGAGAAACCCTGGTTAAAATCCTTGGGGGAGACTGCGGGGAAATGCTCCCGGCCAAGGGGGGACCCTGGGGCTAATTACAACGTAAGGACATGAGGAAAAGGGCGCCATGCAGGGGGAAGGCAACGGCAGCCAAAAGCCTCCCTGACCGAGTCGTGCCCCAGCATGATGGCACCAGGAAGCGTGAGCAGGCCGGAGGGAAAAAAACACCCCAAGCAAAGCGTCAGCGGTATTGATCAGACACCACAGTACCCCTCTGAGCTCCCCCCCCGCTGGCGGAACGCACCCAACCCGACTCTCCACCCGGCTCCTACAGGGGTCTTGGAACCGTCGTCTGAGAAAGGCAGGGGAACGTCTCCAACGTTGGCAAAGCCCATACGCTCTACTTGAGGCTTTTTACGAATACCCTATTTGTCTTATCCGGTCAAGGGGAAAAATTCGGAAGGGTCTCCCCCTATCTCTCCCGGACCATATAGCCAAACCGTTTAAACCTTCTCCGCATCGTCTCTCCCCCGTCTTCCCCATAAAAAAACCGCCCTCTCGGGCGGCTTTGCTTGAAGTTTTGGTGCCGAAGGGGGGATTCGAACCCCCACGGGCGTAGCCCACCACCCCCTCAAGATGGCGCGTCTGCCAATTCCGCCACTTCGGCACCAACGACCGATCAATTTGTCCGGGAAAATTATGGGCGCCAGGCGGGGAGATTGTCAACCCTGGCAGGCGGGCCAGCGAGGCGATGCCCCGGCGCGGCTAATGCGTCCCGGAGTCGGAGGAGCGGGAGAAGGGCCAGGTGGGCGGCGGGGGCTCGGGGGCGTCGGTTTCGGTGAAGAGGAGGTCCCACGTACCGGTCGCCCGGTCGTGCTTCAGGATGTACGTCTGCCCATCGGCCGCCCGCACCTTGAAGTAGGTGTAGGTGGCGCCGAACCAGCGGTCGAGGACCGCCTCCACCTCCAGCGTCCGCTCGGCCACGACGAACCGCTCGGGCGTGAGGTCCCTCTCATCTCCTTCGGTGCAATCCACTTGAACCATAGCGCCAACATTATATCACAACGCTCTCCCCACACGGCAACAAATATACCAACGCGCAAGCGTTCACGGCGGGCCCGGCATCCAGGCCCCGTGGGGAAAGGTCCCCCTACTGGATAAGCACGGGTGCCGAGAGGCTATTGTTGGGTGGGGTGTTTTCGTCCTCGCTTACGATGAGGTCTGGGGAGGAGAACTCGACAATCTGCACCGTGATGTAGCGCTTGCTCTTCGGGCCGATGAGCTTAAAACTCTGGATGATGGCTCCGACGAAGTCCACCACCCGGAAGCTCGTCGTCGCCCCCTCACCCGTCACCTGATCGAAGACGGAAAACAACACCGGGTGGCCGAGACGCGAGTTGAGCGCGCCGCTCAGCGAATTGCCCGAGATGCCCGGGTCGCCTTCCACATTGACGTAGCCCGCGCTTTCGGGGATG